>CAZQMC010000042.1:0-20807 GCA_964594305.1 uncultured Alistipes sp.
GGATATATGCATCTTTACGCTGCTTAATCCAAAATGTCACCAAAAATATTACTCGTTTAACTGAATTATGCTCAAACAAAAAAAAAGACCTGCCTAACATTTTTTTATTGTTAGACAGGCTCATCTTTTTATTGTGAACAATTTGATTATTTGCAATCACCCTTGCATTCGGTCTTGTCGCAATCACCTTTGCAGTCGTCCTTGCACTCTGCTTTGTTGCAATCTTTCTTGCAATCGCCTTTGCATTCGGTCTTGTTGCAATCATCTTTGCAGTCGCCCTTGCATTCAGTCTTGTCACACTCCTTTTTGCAATCACCCTTGCACTCTGCTTTGTCGCATTTATTCTCGCAATTTTTGTCGCAAGACTTCTCGCAACACTCCTTCTTGCAGCAGAGTGATTTGAGGTAGTCGATGCTCATCTTAACGCACTCCATCGGGCTCTTGTCGAGGCTGGGGCTATCCTGCTCTACGATAATCCACTTACTGCCGGCCTCTTTTGCCGCCATAGCCAAGGCCGCAACATCTTGCACACCACAGCCCAAAGGACGGAACTCGAAAGCCTTACTCTCCTGCTTCTCGCCCTCGTTCAGGCCAATCAAAGCATAAGGATCCTCGGTCTGCTCGCCTGCGGCGAAATAGTCCTTAAAATGTACAACGGGAGCGCGACCGGCATACTTCTTTACATACTCCACAGGGTTTTGACCGGCATATTTCACCCAGCACAAATCCAACTCGGTCTGCAACAACTCGGCAGGCACTGCCTCGTACAAAGCGTCGAGACCAATCTTGCCGTCGGGGGTGAGTTTGAACTCGAAATCGTGGTTGTGATAGAGCAAAGTCAAACCGGCATCTTTCGCCTTCTGACCTATGGCTTTGATATCCTCGATGGTCTGCTGAAACTGCTCACCGTCGGGGTGACGCTCCGAGGTTACATAAGGCACTACGATATACTCACAGCCGATAGCCTTGTAGTCGGCGATAACCTTGTCGATATCGGCGAGCATCTCTGCCAAAGGAACGTGCGCCGAGATAGGATTTAGGCCCAACTCCTCACACCAAGCCTTAATCTGCTCGGGAGAGTTGTCGAATAAACCGGCGAACTCAACGCCATCGTAGCCCATCTCCTTTACGGCTTTCAGCGTGCCGTAGAAATCCTGTGCCACGTCGCCACGCACACTGTAAAGTTGCAATGCTACGGGGATTTTTTCGCACTTGTCGCACTCTTTTGAAGCCTTGCCACAGCACGATGTCAGCATAGCGAACAACGCCACAACCGACAAAATAGAGAGAATTTTCTTCATAATTTGGGGTATTTAGGTTAATGAATATTCTAATTACTGCAAATATAGCAATTTATCTTTATAATCTCGGGCGGGTACGGTTTATTTGTTATAGCGAGGCCACTGAAATATTATGGCGAGAGTGGCGCATATACCCATAATAAACGGATAATAGAGGTGCGAAATAATCTCGATGGGCGAAATCGAGGCCAAGCCTGCCGCCATAAGAAGTTGCGCACCATACGGCAAAAAGCCTTGTATAAAGCACGAGAAGGTATCCATAATACTCGCAGCACGTCGTGGTGAGATACCAAATCGCTCGGCTATCTGACGCACGATTGAGCCTACCGAGATAATGGCAACGGTGTTGTTGGCCGTACAAATATCGGCAAAAGTCACGAGTGAGGCGATAGAGACCTCGGCACCTCGGCGTGACGATATACGATGAGTGAGGCGTGATATAATCCAATCTACGCCGCCATTTATGCGAATCATCTCCAACAATCCGCCGGCCATCATCGTAATTATTATCAGTTCGCCCATCGAACCTATACCCTCGCCCATTGTCGAGAACCAGTCGATAAGCGTCAATTTGCCGCAGGCGATGCCGATAATGCCCGACGAAAATATACCCAAAACAAGTACAACCAACACATTCATTCCCATAAATGCGGCTATCAAGACCAATAAATATGGCAGAATGGTGTACCACGCTGTGTCGGTCAGCGAATGGGCGTAGGCCATCTGTTGTTCGCCCGAGAAGATGTAAATCAACAGTGTGATGAAGGCCGCAGGTGCAACGATGAGAAAATTGGTGCGGAACTTATCACGCATCGAGCAACCCTGCGTACGAGTGGCGGCGATTGTCGTGTCGGAGATAAACGACAGATTATCACCAAAGAGCGCACCACCTACGACGATAGCCACAATCCAAGGTGTGGCGCAACCCGTCTGTTCGGCCACAGCCGAGGCTATGGGCGTGAGGGCCACGATTGTTCCGACCGACGTTCCGATGGAGAGCGACGTGAAGCAGGCTGCCAAGAATATACCGGCAGGCAGAAACTCCTCGGGGATAATCTTCAATGCCAGAGCCACCGTAGCATCGACGGCACCCATCGCTTTGGTCGAGGCGGCAAACGCTCCGGCCAAGACGAATATCCATATCATCAGCATAATGTTGACATCGGTCGCTCCGCGAGAATAGTGACCTATGCTCTCCGAGAGCGGTTGTTTGCGTGTCATTCCAACCGCACACATCGAAGCAATCATCGCCGCAACGACTATCGGCATCTTGTAGAAATCACCGGCGAGCAACGCTCCCAAGAGATATACACCTAAAAATATAGCGAGTGGCAGCAATGCAATGCCTCTACCCTTTGACGTGTTCTCCATATTAAATAGTATTACTTTCGACTGCAAAAGTAGTTTTTATTGCTGAAAATACCATAAAAAAGCGTGTTTCAATGCCGAAAACATATCAAAATGCGGCGATATTTGCGTCAAGCAGACATTGTTAAACAATAATTAGCAGTGTATGAAGATAAAGAAAATTCACGCTCGCGAGATACTTGACTCGCGCGGAAATCCTACCGTAGAGGTAGATGTGGTGTTGGAATCGGGCATCAAAGGTCGAGCCTCGGTGCCGTCGGGAGCCTCCACCGGAGAGAATGAGGCTTTGGAGTTGCGTGACGGCAACAAGCGTCGTTATTGTGGCAAGGGTGTTATGCAGGCGGTGCAGAATGTGAACGAAAAAATCGCTCCCGTTTTGGAGGGCTTGTGTGTGTTGGAGCAGCGCAAAATAGATATGCGTATGGTGGAACTCGACGACACGCAGTCGAAAAGCAATCTCGGCGCAAATGCCATTTTGGGCGTGTCGATGGCTGTGGCCAAGGCTGCGGCAAACTATCTGCGAATGCCGTTGTATCGTTATCTGGGTGGTTTTAATACTTATGTGATACCTGTGCCGATGATGAACATCATCAACGGTGGCTCACACAGCGATGCCCCGATTGCGTTTCAGGAGTTTATGATTCGGCCCGTTGGAGCCTCGTCGTTTCGTGAGGGACTGCGTATGGGTACCGAGGTGTTTCACTCGCTGAAAAAGGTTCTGCATCGTCGAGGTTTGAGTACTGCCGTAGGCGATGAAGGCGGCTTTGCGCCACGATTAAAGGGTACGGAAGATGCTCTGAATGTGATTATTGAGGCCATCGAATCAGCCGAGTATGAGGTCGGTCGAGATGTCACGATTGCAATGGATTGCGCCGCTTCGGAGTTCTTCCATAATGGCGTTTATGACTACACTCGCTTCGAGGGCGATGCCGGCCGAAAACTATCCTCGAAGGAGCAGATTGATTATCTCGAAATGCTCGTTTCGCGCTATTCGATTGACTCGATAGAAGATGGAATGAGCGAAAATGATTGGGAGGGCTGGCGCAATCTTACCGAGCGCATAGGCGACAGATGCCAATTGGTTGGCGACGACCTTTTTGTGACGAATGTTGAGTTTTTATCGCGCGGCATAAGCGAGCGATGCGGAAATGCTATTCTCGTTAAAGTCAATCAGATAGGAACACTCACCGAAACCTTTGCGGCAATAGAGATGGCACAGCGTAACGGCTACTCTACCATCATCTCGCATCGCTCGGGCGAAACCGAAGATACGACCATTGCCGACATTGCCGTAGCGACCAACAGCGGACAGATAAAGACCGGCTCGGCAAGTCGCACAGACCGTATGGCCAAATACAACCAACTGCTCCGCATCGAGGAGGGCCTATGCTCACAGGCGGAGTATGGATATGAAAAAATATAAAACCGCTTGACGAGGCTTGTTATATCGGTAATTGACAACCATTTACACCTGCTCACACCGAGTAAATATCAACCCGCAAAAGAGTGAAGAGTTGAAAAAATGGCCAAAATGTTTGGTTGATTCAAAATTGTTTCATACTTTTGCATCGCTCAAAAGGAGTTGATTGCTGTTGTAGCTCAGTGGTAGAGCACTTCCTTGGTAAGGAAGAGGTCACGAGTTCAAGCCTCGTCAACAGCTCAAACCGTTGCAAATGCCACCCAAAAGGGGGGCGTTTGTTGTTTATATGGCGTGCTGTGCTTGCACAAGCAACGCTATATAGACAATAAACTGACGCGAAGCGTATTTGCAACGGTTTGAAAGCGCCCCCGCGTAGCGTAGCGGCAGCCAAGCCTAATAAGCCACCACAATATTCAACCCAAAACCACCCCAAAGGGGGGCGTTTGTTGTTTATATGGCGTGCTGTGCTTGCACAAGCAACACTATAAGGATAAAAGGGCCTGTCTAACAAGTCCTAAAAAATAAAAATCGCCCCCGTCAGACACACTTCTGGCGGGGGTGAAATCGTAAAAATCAGACTTGTTAGACAGGCCCTATTCTATTGTTTGGGCAAATTTTAGCCCAAATATGATTTCAGCAACTTGCTTCGTGACGAGTGGCGGAGGCGACGAATAGCCTTCTCTTTAATCTGACGAACACGCTCGCGTGTAAGGTCAAACTTCTCGCCAATCTCCTCCAAAGTCATCTCCGAGCAACCGATGCCGAAGAAATACTTGATGATATCGCGCTCACGCTCGGTCAAAGTCTCCAATGCTCTATCTACCTCTGTTGCCAACGACTCGTTGATAAGGCCTCGGTCGGCATTGGGAGAGTCGGTATTTACCAACACGTCCAAAAGACTATTGTCCTCACCATCGGCAAAAGGTGCATCAACCGAGATATGACGACCTGCAACACGCAGTGTATCAGTCACCTTCTCGCGAGGCAATTCCAACTCGTTAGCCAACTCCTCGGGTGACGGCGTACGCTCGTGCTCCTGCTCGAAACGCTGGAATGCCTTGTTGATTTTATTCAACGAGCCCACCTGGTTGAGTGGCAGACGCACGATACGAGACTGCTCGGCCAAAGCCTGCAAGATAGATTGACGAATCCACCAAACGGCATACGAGATAAACTTAAAACCTCGTGTCTCATCAAATTTCTCGGCAGCCTTGATAAGGCCCAAGTTACCCTCGTTGATAAGGTCGGGAAGGCTCAAACCCTGATTCTGATACTGCTTGGCAACCGACACGACAAATCGCAAATTTGCCTTTGTGAGTTTATCGAGTGCCTCTTGGTCGCCTTTGCGGATACGCTGGGCCAATTCAACCTCTTCCTCAACGGTAATCAAATCTTCCTTGCCAATCTCCTGCAAATACTTGTCGAGTGAAGCACTCTCACGATTGGTAATGGACTTTGTAATCTTTAATTGACGCATATTACTAATGTTAATTATCTCTTCAAAAGTTCGGATAGAGTCTGTGGCAGAAAAATTGCATTTAACCCATATCGCAATAGAATACGAAAAGTGGTGGGCGTTTGTTTCATTTTCGACCTAAATTTTTTCACGAGTTCTATCCGCGCTGTCAAACTAACGTATATCGAGAGTAAAAAATTCTCTCACATATAACCTTTTTCTATACTTTGATGACTTTGTCGCTCTTGCATAACAAATAGCGCGCCGAAAATCAACGATTTAGGCGCACGCAATTAAAAAGATAGAGCCTGCGACTTTTTGTTCTTGTCGCAGGCCCTTTTATGCTATCGGCGAGGAAACACCTACCAAGCAAACAACGGATAGTTCTCCATCATTGCATTGACATCCTTGCGAACTGCTGCGATGTTATCCTCATTCTCGGGGTCACACAACACGCGGTCGATGAGTTCCACGATGTAGTCCATCTTATCCTCCTTCACGCCACGAGTAGTGATGGCGGGAGTACCGAAACGCAAACCGGAAGTGAGGAACGGTGAGCGAGAGTCGAATGGCACCATATTCTTATTTGTAGTGATATCGGCAGCCACCAGGCATCTCTCGGCCAACTTACCTGTGAGTTCGGGGAACTTGGTGCGAAGGTCGATGAGCATCAGGTGGTTATCGGTACCCTCCGACACAACCTTATAGCCACGCTTGGCGAAAGCCTCGGCCATAGCCTTGGCATTGCGCTGTACCTGCTTCTGATACTCCTTATATTCGGGTTGCAAAGCCTCGCCAAAAGCAACCGCCTTGGCTGCAATGACGTGCTCCAACGGGCCGCCCTGAATACCGGGGAAGACTGCCGAGTTGAGAATCTGCGACATCATCTTCACAACACCCTTTGGAGTGGTCAAGCCCCAAGGATTCTCGAAATCCTTACCCATAAGGATAATGCCACCACGAGGACCACGCAGAGTCTTGTGGGTTGTAGAGGTGACGATATGAGCATATTTTACGGGGTTATCCAACACACCTGCGGCGATAAGACCTGCCGTATGTGCCATATCAATCATAAGCAATGCACCCACCTTGTCGGCGATTTCGCGCATACGCTTGTAATCCCACTCGCGAGAGTATGCCGAAGCACCACCCACGATGAGTTTGGGTTTATGCTCCAAAGCCTTACGCTCCATATCGTCGTAATCGACTGTTCCGGTCTGCTCGTTGAGTTGATATCCTACGGCCTTGAAATATTTACCAGACATATTCACCGGTGAGCCGTGTGAGAGGTGACCACCGTGTGCCAAGTCGAGGCCCATAAAGGTATCTCCGGGCTGCAATACGGCGAAGAATACCGCCATATTGGCTTGCGCTCCCGAGTGAGGCTGTACATTGGCATACTCGGCACCGTATAGTTGGCAGAGGCGTTCGATGGCCAGACGCTCTACTTTATCCACAACCTCACAGCCGCCGTAATAACGCGCAGCGGGATAGCCCTCGGCATATTTGTTTGTAAGCACCGAGCCCATTGCAGCCATCACTTGGTCGCTGACAAAGTTCTCTGATGCGATAAGTTCGATGCCGTGCATTTGTCGAGCACGCTCTTCGGCGATGAGGTCGAAAATCTGGGTGTCGTTTTTCATTTTGGTTATTTGTTTTTAGTTAAAATTCGCAAGAACAAAGATAGAAAAAAACATTTGTTTGTCGTACTCTATTTGATAATTTTTTCAGCGCGATTTCAATATTTGTTACTGAGGCTGTCGAACGCTTCGAAAAATGGCAGTCGGAAAATAACTGTTTTGACAGGGATTGCGGCATATCAATATATGTACAAAAAAATATACCGGCAATCGTAAATGTACTCACTTTTCGACTGATTAAGTGATGAATAACGCCTTTATGGTGTGAGTTATTAAAAAAAATCTATATCAATTTTTGTAGTAATTAAATCATAACAGCAACCTAATACTATAAAATAAAGGTGTATTTTTGTTAGCGAGAATTTATAAATAAATCTATAATGACTACACGTTATTTTGCGGCGATTGATTTAGGTGCAACAAGTGGCCGTATAATCTTGGCAAATATTACCGATGGCAGGTTGGATATGGAGGAGATTTATCGCTTCCCCGATACCATAATAGAGATGCAGGGCCATTTCTATTGGGATTTCCCAGCTATCTACAACTCTGTAATCAAGGGCTTGTCGAAAATCGCAGAGCGCAATATCAATATCGAGGCTATCGGTATTGATACTTGGGGTGTCGATTTTGTCACTTTCGGCAAAGATGGTGCTATGTTGCGTCTGCCCTACTGCTATCGCGACCCTCATACGGTGGGTGCGCCCGAGAAGTTTTTCGAGCGTATGCCTCGTAAGGAGTTGTATCAAAAGACGGGTATTCAGATTATGAACTTCAATTCGGTATTCCAATTAGACACCCTGCGTCGTAATGGCTGCTCGGCGTTGGAGGCTGCCGATAAGATTTTGTTTATTCCCGATGCTTTGGCATACCTGCTCACCGGCGAGAAGGTGACAGAATATACCATCGCCTCTACGGCACAGATGATAGACCCACGCACCAAAGAGTGGGATAATGATATTTTGGCCTTACTGGGCCTCACTCCCGAGCATTTCGGTCGTATGATTATGCCGGGTGAAAAGATTGGTACGCTTACCGACGAGGTTCAACGCCTTACAGGATTGGGCGCTGTTCCCGTTGTCGCTGTGGCGAGTCACGATACAGGCTCTGCTGTGGCAGCCGTACCGGCTATTGACGAGGAGTACGCCTATTTGAGTTCGGGAACTTGGTCGCTGATGGGTATCGAATCAAAAGAGCCCATTATCTCGGAGGAGAGTTTCGATATGAACTTCACAAACGAGGGCGGTATAGAGGGGACTATTCGTGTGTTGAAGAACATATGCGGTATGTGGCTTTTGGAGCGTTGTCGTGCAGAGTGGCCCGAGATGGACTACCCCACGCTTATCGCCGAGGCCGAGGCTGCCGAGCCTTTCCGCTCGCTCATCAACCCCGACGCTCCCTGTTTTGCCAATCCCAATTCGATGACGGAGGCTATTACGGAGTATTGCCGAGCCACCGAGCAACCTATTCCCGAGAGCATCGGACAATTTACGCGTTGCATATTCGAGTCTTTGGCATTGCGTTATCGTCAGGTCGTGGAGATGTTGCGTCAGTTGTCGCCCGTTGCCATCAATAGACTTTATGTCATCGGTGGAGGCGCACGCAACCGCACCCTCAACCAATTTACGGCAAATGCCATAGGTATTCCCGCCGAGACAGGCTCTTCGGAATCTACGGCTATCGGTAATGTTATGATGCAGGCCAAGTGGGCAGGTGTCGTGGCGACGATAGAGGATATGAGGGGTATGATACGCTCTTCGCTGAGCGATGCCCAGCATTACGAGCCTTGCGACGGAGAGGTTTGGAGCAAAGCCTATGAACAATATTTGAAAACGTATAAAAACATATAATAATAAAAAAGTACTACCATTATGAAAAAGGAGATTATCGAAAAGGCTTATGAATTGGCCAAGGAGCGTTACGCTGCTATTGGTGTTGATGTCGATGCGGCATTGGATACATTGCAGAAAGTGCAGTTGTCGCTCCACTGCTGGCAGGCTGATGATGTTACAGGCTTTGAGGACGCCGGTGCTTTGACGGGCGGTATTCAGGCTACGGGTAACTACCCCGGCAAGGCTCGCAATATCGAGGAGTTGCGTCAGGATATCGAGATGGCTACATCGCTCATTCCGGGCAAGCATCGTTTGAGCCTCCACGCAAGTTATGCAGATTTCAGCCAGACAGGTAAGGTTGACCGCGACCAACTCGAACCCAAACATTTCGAGAGTTGGATGCAGTGGGCTGCCGAGAAGGGTATGAAACTCGATTTCAACTCTACATCGTTCTCGCACCCCAAGTCAGAGGATTTGACTTTGGCAAGTCCGAAGGAGGATATCCGCAAGTTCTGGGTAGAGCATACAAAGCGTTGTCGTGCCATCGCCGAGGAGATGGGACGTCGTCAGGGGGACCCCGCTATTTTGAATATCTGGGTACACGACGGCTCGAAGGATATCACCGTTAATCGTATGCAGTATCGCGCCAACCTTAAAAAGTCGTTGGACGAGATTTTGGAGCAGAAATATGACAATATGAAGGACTGCGTTGAATCGAAGGTATTTGGTATCGGTTTGGAGAGTTATACTGTCGGCAGCAACGATTTCTATATCGCTTACGCTGCGCAGAACGGCAAGATTGTAACTCTCGACACAGGTCACTTCCACCCCACCGAGTCTATCGCCGACAAGATGTCATCACTCCTTCTCTTTACTCCCGAGGTGATGCTTCACGTAAGTCGCCCCGTACGTTGGGACTCTGACCACGTGACTATCATCAACGACGAGACTTTGGACCTTACCAAGGAGATTGTTCGTTGCGACGCTTTGGATAGAGTACATATCGGTTTGGATTACTTCGATGCCTCAATCAACCGTATCGGTGCTTATGTAATTGGCTCTCGTGCTACACAGAAGTGCTTGTTACAGGCTTTGTTGGAGCCTTTGAAGACTCTGCGTGAGTATGAGGCTAACGGTCAGGGCTTCGAGCGTCTGGCTCTGTTGGAGGAGTGCAAGTCGTTGCCTTGGAATGCCGTTTGGGATATATTCTGCTTGCGCAACAATGTTCCCGTTGGCGAGGATTTTATTGCCGACATTCAGAAGTATGAGAAAGAGGTTACATCTAAACGTTGCTAATTATGTATCGTATAGTTCTTAACGAGACGTCGTATTTCGGCGCAGGCTGCCGCTCGGTTATCGCCGACGAGGTGGCAAAGAGAGGTTTCAAGAAGGCCTTCTTCGTGACAGATAAGGATTTGATTAAGTTTGGCGTAGCCGAGAAAATCGAGGAGGTTTTGAAGGGTGCCAATATTCCCTACGAGATTTACAGCGATGTAAAGGCTAACCCCACTATCGGCAATGTTCAGCGCGGTGTGGAGGCATATAAGGCTTCGGGAGCCGACTTTATCATTGCTCTTGGTGGTGGCTCGTCTATCGATACCGCCAAGGCTGTGGGTATCATCGTAAATAACCCCGAGTTTGCCGATGTGAAGTCATTGGAGGGCGTTGCTCCTACGAAGCATCGCGCAGTGCCTACATTTGCCATTCCTACCACTGCCGGTACGGCTGCCGAGGTGACCATCAACTATGTCATCACCGACGAGGAGGCCAAGAAAAAGATGGTATGCGTTGACCCTAACGATATCCCGATGTGCTCGATTATCGATTGCGAGTTGATGTACTCTATGCCCAAGGGCCTTACAGCCGCTACGGGTATGGACGCACTTACTCACGCCATTGAGAGTTTCATCACTCCGGGTGCTTGGACTATGAGCGATATGTTTGAGTATAAGGCTATTGAACTCATTGCACAGCACTTGAAGAACGCCGTTGAGAATGGCAAGGACGAGGTTGCTCGCTCGGGTATGGCCGAGGCTCAATACATTGCAGGTATGGGTTTCTCTAACGTAGGTTTGGGTATCGTTCACTCGATGGCTCACCCGTTGGGTGCCTTCTACGATACTCCGCACGGTGTGGCTAACGCTCTGCTTTTGCCCTATGTTATGGAGTATAACGCCGACTCTCCGTCGCGCGCCAAGTATTTGGATATCGCCAAGGCTATGGGCGTCAATACCGAGGGTATGAGTGTAGATGAGGGTGTGGAGGCCGCCATTAAGGCAGTGCGCTCGTTGTCGCTCAGCATCGGTATTCCGCAGCATCTGTGCGAGATTGGCGTAAAGAAGGAGGATATTCCCGCTTTGGCCGTAGCAGCATTTAACGATGTCTGCACAGGAGGTAACCCTCGCCCCACTTCGGTAGAGGATATCGCTAAATTGTACGAAATTGCTTACGAATAGTTGCGATTATGGAGATTTTGATAGGTCTTTTGATTATAGCCGTAGGTGCGTTCTGCCAATCGAGCAGTTATGTGCCTATCAACAAGATTAAGTCGTGGAGTTGGGAGTCTTATTGGCTCATTCAGGGTGTATTTGCTTGGCTTGTGTTCCCCATTTTGGGTGCTTTGCTGGCCGTTCCCGCAGGTCACAGCCTGATGGAGTTGATTACACCCGAGAACAACTTTAATGTCTTGATGACTATCTTGTTCGGTGTATTGTGGGGCGTGGGCGGTTTGACCTTCGGCCTTTCGATGCGCTACCTTGGCGTTGCTCTCGGTCAGAGTATTGCTCTCGGAACTTGCGCCGCGGGAGGTACTATCCTCGGCCCCGTTTTGCTCAATGCCTTCTTCCCCGAGATGAATGCCCTATCGTCGCTTACATTTGCCGTTATTTCGGGTGTTGTGGTGACTTTGTTGGGTATCGCCATTATCGGCATCGCCGGTATGATGAAGGCGAACTCATTGCCCGAGGAGGAGAAAAAGGCTGCTGTCAAGGACTTTAACTTCCCGAAGGGTATCGCCATCGCTTTATTGGCCGGTGTTATGAGCGGTTGCTTTAACGTTGGTTTGGAGTTTGGTAAGGATATCAATTTTGGTGCCCTTACGCCCGATATGTATAAGACTTTGCCTGCTACGTTGCTCGTGACGCTGGGTGGTTTCCTTACAAATGCCGTTTATTGCCTCTATCAGAACGCCAAGAATAAGACCTTTAGAGATTATGCACAGGGTAAGTTGTGGCTTAATAATGCCCTATTCTGCGCCTTGGCAGGTGCCTTGTGGTACAGCCAATTCTTCGGTTTGAGTCTTGGTAAGGGCTTCTTGACCGAGTCACCTACGCTGATGACCTTGTCGTTCTGTATTTTGATGGCCCTGAATGTAACGTTTGCCAATGTTTGGGGTATTATATTAAAGGAGTGGAAGGGTTGCTCTAAAAAGACTATCGCGGTACTCATTTTGGGTATCTGTGTGTTGGTTTTGAGTTCTTTCCTGCCTGAATTATTAAAGTAATACACGATGAAATCTATACTTGAAGGTCGCCCTGCTCTGGCCTATGAAGTTGAGCAGGTCGCCGAAGTCGCAGGTTATCTGTGGCAAAAGGGTTGGGCCGAGCGTAATGGCGGAAATATTACGGTGAATGTTACAGAGCATATCGACGACGAAATTCGCCAAATGCCCGCCATCGCCGAGAAGGTTGCAATGGGTGCTACTCTGCCCCATTTGAGGGGTTGCTATTTCTTCTGTAAGGGAACAAACAAACGTATGCGTGATTTGGCGCGTCGTCCTATGGAGAATGGCTCGCTGATACGCATCACAGAGGATTGCGCTCATTATGAGATTATTGCGGATAACCCCGTGAAGCCTACATCGGAGTTGCCCTCGCACCTCGCTATGCACAATTATTTGTTGGGTAAGGGCGTTAATTATAAGGCGGCACTGCACACTCACCCTATCGAGTTGGTGGCTATGTCGCACACCGATAAGTTCTTGGAGAAAGATGTGCTCACCAACCTGTTGTGGAGTATGATTCCCGAGACAAAGGCCTTCTGCCCCAGAGGTTTGGGCGTGGTTCGCTATGAACTCCCCGGCTCGCAACGCCTTGCCGAGGCTACACTCGCACAACTCGATGACTACGATGTAACATTGTGGGAGAAGCACGGTGTATGTGCTGTCGGTGTGGATATTATGGAGGCCTTCGACCAAGTCGATGTGTTGAATAAATCGGCACAGATATACATCAACGCCAAGTGTATGGGCTATGAGCCCGATGGTATGTCACAGGAGCAGATGCGAGAGATGACGGTGGCATTTAATTTGCCAAAATAGTTTTTAACCTGATGCGGGTCCCATTGCGTGACGCACATCTTTATAACTGATTAAGTAATGAATGGAATGCAACTTCCAGACGCTCGGTTTAACTACCTTATTCCCAATAAGGTAGATGAACAGTATGGTTGTACGGTCAGTGCCGTCGGTATGCAGATGATTGCCCCCGACGAAGATTACCCATCAAAGAAACACCCCGACGGATATATGTTTAATCCGGCACGAGGTCGTATATTGAGAGAGTATCAATTGCTGTATATCGTCAATGGCAAGGGTATGTTCTCTAATGCTGCGGGTAATCACGAAGTGTCGAAGGGCTCGGTTATCTTGCTGAGGCCCGGTGTTTGGCATACCTACAAACCTGCGAAAGAGACAGGTTGGACCGAGTACTTTATCGGATTTAACGGCCCGATGGCCGAGAAGGCGATTGATATGCTCTTTGACAAGAGTGACACGATTTTCAACATCGGCTTAAATCACGAATTGGTCGATTTGTATCAGCGTGCTATTGAGATGGCTACTGTGGAGCGCCCTGCTACGCAACAGTTGTTGTGCGGTATTGTTATGCATATGCTGGGAATGATAAATTTCTCAGCGCGTAACGAGGCCAACGCCACCGACCGCCTCGACCAAATCATCGAGCAGGCCAAGACCATTATGCAGGAGCAGGTGTTGCAAAATGTGGATTTGGAGAAGTTGGCCGAGCAGTTGAATATCAGTTACTCGTGGTTCCGCAAGATTTTCCGCGATTATACGGGCCACCCGCCTGCAAAGTACTTTATGCTGGTGAAGTTGCGCCACGCACAGTCGCTTTTGGCCAATACACAGGAGTCTATCAAGGAGATTGCCTTCTCGTTGGGATTCAAATCGACGGAGCATTTCTACACCACTTTTAAGCGTGTTACGGGCTATACGCCCAATGTCTATCGTCGTCAATCCACATCGGAAAAATAGATGCGTCAGAGTGGCTCTATCGCATAAAGGTCGTCATCTTCGGGTGGCGACCTTTTGTATTACATCTTGTACCGCAACTTGTATCGCACGCCAAATCGAATAATTCCGTTTTTTTTGCTTGCCGAAGGCTTGTGAAGGCGATATTTTGCCCGATAATTCGCCGTTTTTCAAAATAATATTTCTATATTTGTGAGATAAAGCAGATGTAGTTGTATATGGAGAAAAAACGCAAAGTTGTAGAGTTGTGCGACGTTTCGATATATCACACCGACGGCCGCAGTAACAAGATAAAAGCCGATGATGAATTGGTACTCTCTGACGTTAATTTGAGCGTCAGCGAGGGCGAAATGGTCTATTTTATCGGGCGTGTGGGCAGTGGCAAAAGTACCCTGCTGAAAACCTTGTATGCCGAGGTTCCTTTGTTGGAGGGCGAGGGCTATGTTGTGGGTATGAATCTGCGAAAAATAAAGCGCAAGGATATACCCCACCTGCGTCGCCGTATGGGTATCGTATTTCAAGATTATCAACTACTTGACGACAGAAATGTCTTTCACAATCTCTACGACGTTATGCGTGCTACGGGGTGGACGCGAGATGTCGAAATTCGCCACCGTATAGCCGAGGTTTTGGAACTTGTGGGGCTCGACAATAAAGCCTATAAAATGCCTTTCGAGTTGTCGGGCGGAGAGCAACAGCGTCTGACCATTGCCCGAGCGTTGGTTAATTCGCCGCATCTGCTTTTGGCCGATGAGCCGACAGGTAATCTCGACCCCGTTACAGCCGACGGCATTATGCAACTTTTCCAGCAGATTGCCGCGCAGGGGTGTGCTATCGTGATGTCCACCCACAATACCGCTCTTATTGAGCAATATCCGGCCCGTACGCTGCTTTTTTCGAAGGGTAAAATTCAGGAGATTGACCTTGAAAAGAGCCTTGCAGAAAAATAGTGCTTTTATATATGCAAATCGTAGATTTGATATTTGCAGAAAAGAATAAAAATTACTATTTTTGTACGATTTAATCAAAAAGCAAGAATAAACGAAATTAAAGACATAATATGAGTACAGAACAGGAAATTGTCAAGAAGCACGAAGAGGAGTATTCAGCGTCCAATATTCAGGTGTTGGAGGGCTTGGAGGCCGTGCGTAAACGCCCCGCTATGTATATTGGCGACATCGGCGAGAAGGGTTTGCATCACCTCGTATATGAGGTTGTAGATAACTCTATCGACGAGGCGTTGGCCGGATACTGCTCTCACATTGATGTATTCATCAACGAAGACAACTCTATCACCGTAAAAGATGATGGTCGAGGTATCCCCACCGACTACCACGAGAAGGAGGGTAAATCGGCTTTGGAGGTTGTTTTGACCGTCTTGCACGCCGGAGGTAAGTTCGATAAGGGCAGTTACAAGGTGTCGGGAGGTTTGCACGGCGTCGGTGTATCGTGTGTGAATGCGCTCTCTACCCTCTTGGTTGCCGAGATTCACCGTGGCGGCAAGATTTACAAGCAATCTTACAGCAAGGGTGTGGCTACATCGAAGATGGAGATTTTGGGCGATTGCGACGACAGAGGTACAATCATCACCTTTAAGCCCGATGATTCTATCTTTACCCACACTACCGAGTACAAGTACGAGACTTTGGCAAACCGCTTGCGCGAGTTGGCTTTCCTGAACAAAGGCATACACCTCTCATTGACCGACAAACGCTCGACTGACGAGAATGGTGAGTATATGAGCGAGCAGTTCTACTCGAAGGACGGTTTGATGGAGTTCGTGAAGTATTTGGACTCTACTCGTGGCGAGACCATCATCGAGAACATTATCTATATCGATACCGAGAAGAACGGTGTGCCTGTCGAAGTGGCAATGCAGTACAACAACTCTTATTCGGAGAATGTTCACTCATACGTAAATAACATCAACACCATCGAGGGTGGTACGCACCTCACAGGCTTCCGTACGGCTTTGACTCGTACATTGAAGAAATATGCCGAGGAGTCGGGTATGCTTGCGAAGTTGAAGTTTGAGATTAACGGCGAGGACTTCCGCGAGGGTTTGACGGCTGTTGTTTCGGTAAAGGTTGCCGAGCCGCAGTTTGAGGGCCAGACCAAGACCAAGTTGGGTAACGACGAGGTTGCAGCAGCGGTAAATGGTGCTGTGTCGGCGGCTCTGTCGCTCTATTTGGAGGAGCACCCCAAGGATGCCAAGGCTATCGTTCAGAAGGTTATTTTGGCCGCTACGGCACGTCACGCAGCGCGTAATGCTCGTGAGGCTGTGCAGCGCAAGACCGTTTTGTCGGGTGCAGGTCTGCCGGGTAAGTTGGCCGACTGTTCAAGCCGCGACCGCTCTATCGCCGAGATTTTCTTCGTCGAGGGAGATTCTGCGGGTGGTACTGCCAAGCAGGGCCGTGACCGTAATTTCCAAGCCATTATGCCGTTGCGCGGTAAGATTCTCAATGTAGAGAAGGCGCAGGAGCATCGTATGTGGGAGAACGAGGAGATTAAGAATATGTTTATCGCTTTGGGCGTTAAGCGAGGCACAGCAAAGGATAGTATGGCTCTCGATATGGAGAAGTTACGTTATAATAAGATTATCATTATGACCGATGCCGACGTCGATGGTGCGCACATTGCAACATTGATGCTTACATTCTTCTTCCGCAAGATGAAGGAACTTATCGAGAATGGCCACATCTACATCGCTACTCCACCCCTCTATTTGGTTAAGAAGGGTAATACGGAGCGTTACTGCTGGACCGAGGAGGAGCGTGACCAGATTGTCGATGAGATGGGCTCAAAGGGTGTTCATATCCAGCGATACAAAGGTCTTGGTGAGATGAATGCGCAGCAGTTGTGGGATACTACGATGAATCCCGAGACACGCATCTTGCGTCAGGTAAATATCGAGAACGCTGCCGAGGCCGATAGAGTATTCTCTATGTTGATGGGTGACGAGGTGCCTCCTCGTCGTGAGTTCATCGAGAAGAATGCTCACTACGCAAATATTGACGCATAACAATCCATATTAGGCTGCTCCTATATTTTGGGAACAGCCTTTTTATTACACTAATCGTTACAAAGCAATCAAATTATGAAGGTAACCGTAATTGGAGTAGCAGGAGGTAGCGGCTCGGGTAAGAGTACGCTGGTGAGCAAATTGCAGGAGGCTTTTGTGGGCGAAGATGTCACCACATTGTGCCACGACTATTATTATAAGGAGCGTTCGGAGTTGACCTACGAGGAGCGTAGCAGATTGAATTACGACCACCCGCAGGCTTTCGATACCGATATGATGGTAGAGCACATTAAGTCACTTAAAAACAATCTGCCTATCGAGCACCCCGTATATTCTTTTGTGGAGCATAATCGTACGAAGGAGACCGTTACTGTGATGCCTTCGAAGGTTGTGATTGTCGATGGTATCCTTATTTTTGAGAATAAGGAGTTGCGCGATTTGATGGATATCAAGGTATATGTCGATACCGATGCTGATGTGAGGTTGGCACGTCGTGTTTTGCGTGATGTGAAGGATAGAGGCCGTAGTATGGAGTCTGTCATCGACCAATATCTCTCGACCGTAAAGCCTATGCACGAGGAGTTTGTCGAGCCCTCGAAGAAGTATGCCGATGTGATTATTCCCGAGGGCGGTTTCAACTCGGTCGCAGTGAAGATGCTCATTCATAATATACGCTCGCTGATTAACGCGAAATAGCGAAATCATAGCGTGCGAAGAGTAAATAAAAAACGACGATATTCCGTTGGGAGTATCGTCGTTTTAATTTTATCATCTCTACAAGCCTGTTATCTTCTTTATCTCGTTGAGTTTGTTGAGTGCTTCGAGTGGCGTGAGCGAGTTGATATCGAGGCCCTTGATTTGGTCGCGGATTTGCACCAATACAGGGTCGTCTAATTGGAACATCGAGAGTTGCATACTCCCCTGCCCCGCCACATCGGCCACCTGCTTTGCCGAGGGCTGCCCTCGACGCTTACGCTGTGGCGTAGGCACGCCCGACGAGAGGTCGTTATTGCCATACACCGTTTCGAGGTTACCCAAAATCTCGTCGGCACGTTTCACGATACTCTTCGGCATACCGGCCATACGAGCCACGTGAATACCGAACGAGTGTTCGGTGCCGCCACGCATCAACTTTCGCAAAAAGACGATGGTGTTGTTAATCTCTCGCACCGTAACGTGATAGTTCTTTATGCGGGGGAACAGCTGCTCCATCTCGTTGAGTTCGTGATAATGCGTAGCAAAGAGTGTCTTGGCACGGCCCGACGAGAAGTTGTGAATATACTCCACCATAGCCCACGCAATGGATATACCGTCATAGGTGCTTGTGCCTCGGCCAATCTCGTCCAAGAGGATAAGACTGCGGTCAGAGATATTATTCAAAATCGAAGCCGACTCCAACATCTCGACCATAAAGGTTGATTCGCCCTGCGAGATGTTATCCGACGCACCCACACGAGTAAATATCTTATCCACGACGCCGATATGTGCCGATTTTGCCGGCACAAACGAGCCCATCTGTGCCATAAGGATAATGAGTGCTGTCTGGCGTAACAATGCCGACTTACCCGACATATTGGGGCCTGTAATCATCATTATCTGCTGGTCGGTATCGTTGAGCAATACATCGTTGGGGATATACTCCTCACCCACAGCCATCAGGCGCTCGATGACGGGGTGACGGCCATCTCTGATATCTATGACCTTACCCTCGTCGAGTGTGGGGCGCACATAACGGCACTCCACTGCCAGACGAGCAAACGATTGCAGACAGTCGATGCGTGCTATGGCGGCAGCATCGGCAAGCAGTGGCTTTAAGTGTCGGCACACATATTGCACCAAAGCGGTATATATCTCTTGTTCGAGAGCGAGGATTCTATCCTGCGCACCCAAAATCTTCTCCTCGTACTCCTTTAACTCGGCAGTGATATATCGCTCGGCCGAAGTCAAGGTCTGTTTGCGTATCCACGTCTCGGGGACTTTATCTTTATGGGCATTACGCACCTCGATATAGTAGCCAAAGACATTGTTGTAACTGATTTTCAACGAAGGAATTCCCGTAGCCTCACTCTCGCGTTGCTGAATCATCTGCAACACATCTTTGCCGTGCAGGGCTATACGCCTCAAATCGTCCAACTCGACAGATACTCCGTTGGCAATGATGCCGCCTTTGAGGATATTATTATTGGCCGGGTCGGGATATATCTCACGCGCCAAACGGTCACGCACCTCGGTTAACGGGTTTAACCTCTCTGCTATGGCGTGCAGACGGTCGTTGTCGGTGGATTCTAGCAGGGCTTTCAAAGTCTCGGTTGCCGACAAAGAGTGTTTTAGTTGCACCAACTCGCGTGGCAGAATACGCCCCGTAGCAATACGTGACGACAGACGCTCCAAGTCGCCTATCTGGGCGATACTTTCACGCAAAGCGGCGACAAAATCGGCCTCACGAGTGAAATACTCCACAACATCTTGACGCTCGCGAATACGCTCAACATCTACCAACGGCATAGCCACCCAACGCTTCAACAATCGGCCGCCCATAGATGTCAGCGTGCGGTCTATAACCTCCGTAAACGAGCATTTTCCGGTAGAGCCGTTCGATGAGAAGAGTTCGAGGTTACGGATAGTAAATTTATCAATCCAGACATACTCTCCTTTGTCGATGCGCGAGATTGAGGTGATATGCGAGAGGTCGCGGTGTTCGGTAAATTCCAGATAGTAAAGAATAGCACCCGCTGCCGCTATGGCAGAATGTAAGCCCTCGATGCCAAAACCCTTCAACGATTTTGTCGAGAACTGTTTGCACAATTTATCGTAGTTGATATCCGCCGAGAATACCCACTCCTCCAAGCGATAGGTGTAGTAGCGATTACCGAACGAGGCTTGGAATCTGTCCTCCTCGCCGCGCTTGTAAATAACCTCCTTGGGCATAAGGTTGGCCATCAACTTATCGATATACAAGGCCTCGCCCTCGGCTACAAAAAACTCGCCTGTCGAGATGTCAAGGAAAGCAGCACCGACCGACTTGTCGCCGAAATATACCGCCGCAAGGAATGAATTCTCCTTGTTGGCCAAAACCGTATCCGATAGCACCGTACCGGGGGTTATGAGTTCTATTACGCCTCGCTGAACAATCTTTTTCGTGAGTTTAGGGTCCTCCAACTGCTCACACACAGCGACACGCTCGCCCGCGCGAACAAGTTTTGGCAGATAGGTATCGATGGCGTGATAAGGGAAACCGGCCAACTCGACCGACGCAGCCGAGCCGTTGGCCCTACGCGTAAGGGTAATGCCAAGTATGGAACTTGTCTTTATCGCATCGTCGCCAAATGTCTCATAGAAGTCGCCCACGCGGAATAGCAATATAGCATCAGGGTGTTTTGCCTTGATTTCGTAATATTGCTTCATCAGCGGGGTCTCAACATATTTTTTCTCTCCTGCCATTGCCTTTATTTTAATATTTCATCGATTTGATATAATCGTTTGAAGAATAAACACTTGA
>CAZQMC010000043.1:0-19925 GCA_964594305.1 uncultured Alistipes sp.
GTTCTTCTTAATGGTTTGATACTCAAAGAATCTTAATCAAACTACATCAAATATACTAAATTATTCAAAATTCAAAATTCAAAATTATTTGGCGCCACATCGAAATTTTGCAGAAGGATTAGCCGATTTTAGTGATACTACCATAGCGACTAATCGGGTTGTGACGGGTTATTTTTCGCTCAAAATCCAAAATAATCCGCAAAATTGAATTTTGAATTTTGAATTGTTTTTATCTTTGCCGCCGAATTTATAATTTTTCAGACTTATGACGCAGACAAACCGAGCCAAGCAACCCTCTATTATGGTATCACTAATACCTCTTGTGATGCTGGTTGCCTTTTTGGCCCTTACGATAAAACTCTTCGGAGGCGATGCCATAATGGGTGGCAGCCAATTATCGCTCCTCTCGGCCTCGGCCGTATGTACGGCCATAGCCATCGTCGGGTATCGCTGCAAATGGCAAACTCTGGAAGATGCCATTGTTACCAATATGCGCAGTGCAACTCCGGCCCTCATTATCCTGCTTTTGATTGGTGCCATTGCCGGAACGTGGATGGCAAGCGGAGTGATTCCCACACTCATCTACTATGGTTTGAAGATTCTCCACCCCAATATCTTCCTTCCCGCTTCGTGTGTAATATGTTCACTTATTTCACTTCTCACCGGCTCTTCTTGGACTACCATTGCCACAATCGGCGTAGCCTTGATGGGTATCGGTCGTGCCTTGGGCTTTGACGATGGGTGGATTGCCGGAGCGATTATCTCGGGAGCATATTTCGGTGATAAGATTTCACTTATGAGCGACACCACCGTCTTGGCATCATCGACCTCGGAGGTACCGCTTTTCACCCACATAAAATATATGCTCACGACGACAATTCCGTCGCTCATCATTGCAATTGTGGTATTTATCATCGCCGGATTTACGGCTTCGACAGCCGATATTGCCGACACCATACAAATCGAGGAGGCCCTGCTATCGACCTACAACATCTCACCGTGGTTGCTGCTGGTACCTGTCTTTACGGGTGTTCTCATCAGTCGTCGTCTGCCGGCCATCGTCACACTCTTTGCGTCGGTACTTATGGCTGCGGTGGCTATGGCCATAGCACAACCCGATATTATGATGCGTATTGCAGGTGTCGATTCGCTCTCGTTCCTCTCGTCGTTCAAGGCCATAGTGCTCGCCACGACCACCGATACGGCAGTTGAGACAAGCAATCCTATGCTCAACGACCTTGTCGCCACAAGTGGTATGGGAGGTATGATGGATACCATCTGGCTCATTATATGCGCTATGTGTTTTGGTGGTGTAATGTGGGGCAGCGGTATGCTCACAGCCATCTCGCAACTCTTCCTGCGTGTGGCACGCCGTACGATTGGAGTGGTGAGTTCCACCGTCTTCTCGGGACTATTTTTCAACCTCTCCACCGGCGACCAATACATAGCCATCATCTTGACGGGTAACCTTTTCGGTCATCTATACGACAAACGAGGCTTGGAGCGTCGTCTGCTCTCGCGTAGTGTGGAGGACTCTGCTACGGTAACATCGGTGCTGGTGCCTTGGAACTCGTGCGGTATGACGCAATCGACAGTCTTGGGCGTAGCGACACTCACCTACCTGCCCTACTGTATCTTCAACCTTGTAAGCCCGCTGATGTCGATACTCGTAGCAGCCATAGGATATAAAATCTTCAAGCGTGACACAACTCAAAATGAAGCATAAACTTGTAATATTCGACCTCGACGGCACACTTCTGAACACCATCGGCGATTTGGCAAATGCGTGCAACCATATGCTCGCGCTTAGAGGGTTGCCACAACACACCTACGAGCAGTATTGCACCTTTGTCGGCAACGGCATACGTCGTCTGGTCGAGCGTGCCATACCCGAGGAGTTGCAAACCGACGAATATATACAGTCGGCACGAGCCGATTTTATGGAGTATTACATCGCTCACATAGACCAGAATACCCTACCCTACGAAGGTATAATATCACTCGTCGCTACGCTGCAAGCAAAAGGTTATAAGTTGGCCGTAGCGTCGAATAAATTTCAGTCGGGCACATCAAAACTGATAGCGAAGTTCTTCCCCGACACCGAGTTTGTTGATGTATGCGGTAACCGCGAGGGCGTTCCCCTAAAACCGGATACTGCACTTGTGGATATAATCCTAAAAAAGGCCGCTCTGCCACTCGACAGATGTATTATGGTGGGTGACTCGGCGGTAGATATCGAGACGGCCCGCAATGCCGGCATACACTCCATAGGCGTCAAGTGGGGATTTCGCTCGATTGAGGAGTTACAGCAAGCCGAGGCCGAGTATATAGTCGGCTCGACTGCGGAGTTACTCGATGTCATTGAGGCTATTTAACCGTCTTAACAACGGTATCAAGTTTCGTCTAACAATAGCGTCTGACGTCATTCAATGTGATGCGTTCGTCGCTTAAAATCATCAGACGCTCGACCACATTACGCAATTCGCGTATATTACCGCTCCACGGCATAGATGACAGCGCATCGACAGCCTCTCGCTCGACACATTTGGGCGAGATGGAGTGCTCGGCCGATATCTTATCGACGAAATACTCCACCAACTCGGCAATATCACTCGCCCGCTCACGCAGAGGCGGCACCTTTATCAGTATCACGCTCAAACGATGATATAAATCCTCGCGGAAGTTGCCTCGTGCAATCTCGGCGCGTATATCTTTATTTGTAGCGGCAACGACACGCACATCGACCGTAACATCTTTATCACTTCCCACACGACTTATCTTATTCTCCTGCAAGGCACGCAACACCTTCGCCTGTGCCGATAGCGACATATCGCCTATCTCGTCCATAAAAAGCGTACCGCCATTGGCCTGCTCGAACTTACCCTTACGCTGTTTGATAGCCGAGGTGAAGGCTCCTCGCTCGTGACCGAACAACTCGCTCTCGATAAGTTCGGAGGGTATAGCGGCGCAATTTACCTCGACAAACGGCGCACCCACACGCGCACTCTTCTCGTGAAGCCAGCGAGCCACCAACTCCTTGCCCGTACCATTTTCGCCCGTGATAAGCACACGAGCATCGGACGGAGCAACTCTCTCGATTAACTCCCTGACGTGACCTATTTCGGGCGAGGAACCTATTATCTGCTCCGTCTCGCCACACGCTCTGCGACGCTGACGCACAGGTTGCACAATCGGAGCAGGCTCCTCGTCACGCTCCACGATACGACGCAACGAGCCCAGCAGGCGATTCATATCGACGGGCGTAGTAAGATAATCCTCGGCGCCGCTCTTGACAGCCGATACCGCTCCGTCGATTGTCCCCGACGAGGTGACGATAATAAACGGCAGGCCCAACGAAGATATTCCCTTCTCCTCGGGCCCTGCAAGTATCGCATCATACCCTCGTCGGGCGCACTCCCGCTCCGACAAATCGCCACGCTCGGCGATAGTTGTAGCAAAACCTTCAAACTCCAAACGCTCACGGAGTATGTTTCGCATACTTTTTGATTGTTGCACTATTAAAACCTTTGCCATATTTTGTTTTTTAATATTTTTACACTTACTTTGCACTACCAAAGGTAACCGCTTTATCCGGTCTTTCAAATCTTACCGACCAAGTGTCGCCGAGCATTTAGAGGTTGCCATTTAACCTTAAAAAGGTTCATTCCCGATGTCCGAAAAGAGTAATTTTTTTACTTTACAGAGCATCTCCCAATCGGACACAAGGGCAGAATAGAAGAGTTTTTATGAGAAAAAATTACAACAACACACGTCGCAAACTCTATCTTCCCGAATATGGTCGCCATATTCATCAGATGGTGGATAAGTTGATGGCTATCGAGAATCGCGAGGAGCGCAATCGTCAGGCCAGAGCCGTAATTGCCGTTATGGGCAATCTGCAACCTCTGCTGCGTGACACAGCCGACTTTACTCACAAATTGTGGGACCACCTCTTTATTATGTCTGATTTTCAATTAGATGTGGATTCGCCGTATCCCCGTCCCACGCGCGACGACCTGATGATTTCACCCGCCCCTATGCACTACACACAGGAGCGCATCGAGTTTAAGCACTACGGCAAATATGTGGCCCGTATGATTAACCGTTTGAGCGACGAGCAGAACATCGAAGCCAAGAATTTCGCAGTCGGTTTGGTGGCAAGGCATATGCGCGCCAAAAGTTTCGAATACAATCAGGAGCACCCCAACAACGAGGTAATCATAAAAGATATAAAGCAGATGTCCAAAAACGGCATCGAGTTAGACGAAGTTGCCATAAACAATCTCCGAAGCGAGTATAAACAGGCCTTTACGGCACGTGGGCAAAAGAGCCAGCAACGCAACACAGCGAAGAGTGCCGGCAAAAACAACACGCCGAAAGCCAAGGGCCGCAACACAAAAAACATAAGATAACGCCACCGACCACAATTCGAGGAGTCAATTTTGCGTTAATCTCAAAAAAAATACTTACATTTGTATTTTAGTTAGAAACCTCTTTTCAAGTATGAAGAAAATATTTTTTGCAGCGACTTTGCTCGTGATGACATTGGCATCGTGCCAATCTTCAAAAGTTAAGATTTCGGGCCGTTTTGTAGGCTCACAAGCCGATATGGTCTATGTGGAGCAAGCCACTGCCTTGGAGCAGATTATGCTCGACTCTGTCAAATTAGACGACGAGGGGCGTTTCAGCCTCGAAATAGATGATGTGGCGAAGAGTCCGTCGCTTTATAATATCGTCTTTGACGGCGAGCGCGTTCCTTTGTTGCTTATGGGTGGCGACAATATCGAAATCAGCGGTGCCGGCAAGGTTTTGCGCAATTATGAAGTGAGTGGTTCGTTGGAGTCGGAGTTGTTGCAGGAGTTTAACCGCAACTATATCGACGGCGCCATCAAACTCAACACACTTATATCTCAATTCTCTGACGAGATGAGTGACGAGCAGTTGAAGGCTCTTTCGGCCGAATATTCTCGTCTGTATCTGGATATCAAGAAGCAGCAGTTGAAATTTATCGTCGAGCATAAGAATCGCATCGCGGCGGTATATGCCCTGCATCAGCGACTGCTCAACGACACCTACCTGTTTAATGGCGACAGCGATGTGATTTACTATCGCACGGTGGCCGATGCGGTGGAGGAGACCTACCCCGACAGCCACTATCTCCCCATTTTGCGTAGTCAGATAGCGCGTATGGACGCTCAAATAAGCCTGCTCTCGCAGGTCAAAGAGACCAATCTTCCGGAGATTGAACTCCCCGATATGTTTGACCGCAAACGCACGCTCTCTTCGCTGGGTGGCAAGGTTGTATTGTTGCACTTCTGGTCTGCGGCCGTAGGTAACAGCAATGCACAGAATGCCGATTTGAAGGAGTTGTACGCCAAGTATAACGAGCAGGGCTTCGAGATTTATCAGGTCTCTATCGACACCTCGAAGGCGATGTGGATTAACGCCGTACAGGAGCAGAAGTTGCCGTGGATTTCGGTTATCGACCTGCGTGGCGAAACCTCGCCTACACTCGGGCTCTACAACGTGAGCAAATTGCCGACAAGTTACCTTATCTCTCGCAAGGGAGAAATCGTAGGCAAGGATTTCACCACTGCCGAGTTGGAGAGCGCCATTAAAAAAGCAATCTAACACCATAACAGATATAACCGCTACAAGATGTATTACTTCGCCTCTGATGTTCATCTCGGCGCCGGTGACGAGCAGGAGGCTCGTCGCACGGAACAGGCTTTTCTGCGCTGGCTCGATATGGCTGCCCAAGATGCCGAGACGATATTTTTGGTGGGCGACATCTTTGATTTCTGGTTCGAGTATGGCCACGTTGTACCCAAAGGGTTTGTCCGTACATTAGGCAAATTCACGGAACTTACCGACAAAGGTATCAAGATACAACTATTCACAGGCAACCACGATATGTGGTGCCGCGACTATCTGCAAAAGGAGTGCGGCGTGGAGGTTATATTCTCGCCTCGCAGTTGCCGTTTGTCGGGCAAAAACATCTTTATCGCCCACGGCGACAATATGAATATCGGCGGCAAACCGATGCTCAAATTGATGAACAGTTGTTTCCGCTCGAAATTCCTGCGTGTGATTTTCTCTTGGTTGGTACACCCCGATTTGGTTATGCGCTTTGGTAAGTGGTGGAGCAATAAATCACGCAAATCACACCCCAAGCCCTCGACGGTGGAATCGCTTGACTTCCTGATAGATTACGCCCTCGACTATAAAGCGGCTAACCCCACGACCGACATCGTCTTGTTCGGGCATCTGCATCTGGGGCACAAAACCGAGAGAGAGGGT
The DNA here is from genome assembly GCA_964594305.1 of uncultured Alistipes sp. Lineage (GTDB taxonomy): Bacteria > Bacteroidota > Bacteroidia > Bacteroidales > Rikenellaceae > Alistipes. The sequence goes on from CAZQMC010000043.1 coordinate 6,301, forward strand.
TTGCAGATACTCTTTTTGAGCGATTGGACCGATAGCGAGGTGTCGTATGCCACACTCGACAGTCAAGGCGAAATAAAACTTAACACATTCAACCGATGAAACAATATCTCGACCTTTTGGCCCGAATAAAAGATGAGGGCATCGTAAAGAGTGACCGCACAGGTACAGGCACACGCAGTGTCTTTGGTCATCAAATGCGTTTTGATTTGTCGGAGGGTTTTCCTCTGCTTACCACGAAGAAGGTCTTTTTGAAGGGTATTATTCACGAGTTATTATGGTTTTTGGCCGGCGACACCAACATCAAATATCTGGTAGATAACGGTGTCCATATCTGGGATAACGACGCTTATCGCTACTATAACGAACTATGTATCCGTCACGGCGTACTGCCCGTAGCGATGGATACTTTTCTTGAAGCGGCACAGCAGCGTATTGCCTCGCCCATCGAAGGCTACACGTTTGGTGATTTGAACCACGTTTATGGTTATCAGTGGCGCAGTTGGCCCAAGCCCGACGGCTCACATATCGACCAGATTCGCCAAGTCATCGACACCATCAAGCATAACCCCGACTCGCGTCGTATGATTGTCTCGGCGTGGAATGTTGCCGAGGTTGAGGATATGGCCCTGCCTCCTTGTCACGTATTGTTCCAATTCTATGTTGCCGAGGGGCGACTGTCGTGCCAACTCTATCAGCGTAGTGCCGACACTTTTTTGGGTGTACCCTTCAATATCGCGTCATACGCTCTGCTGACGATGATGATAGCGCAGGAGTGCGGTTTGAAGGCGGGCGAATTTATACATACGTTGGGCGATACACACCTCTACCTCAACCATATGGAGCAGGTCGAGGAGCAACTCTCTCGTGAGCCTCGCGCGCTGCCCAAGATGCGACTTAATCCCGATGTAAAATCGGTATTTGACTTCCGTTTCGAGGATTTTTCGTTGGAGGATTATAACCCCCACCCCGCCATTAAGGCTCCTATGTCATTCTAAATTTAGCGAAAGATGATAAGCGTAATCGTTGCCGTCGCAAAGAACGGCACCATAGGCGATAAAAACACCCTGCTGTGGCATATATCGGAGGATTTGCGCAACTTCAAGCGCATCACCTCGGGCCACCCCGTAATTATGGGCCGCAAGACTTTCGAATCGCTCGGACGACCGCTACCCAATCGTACAAATGTGGTCATCAGCCGCACCACGCAGAATATCGACGGCTGTACCGTCGTAGATTCATTGGAGAAGGCCATAGCACTTTTTTCGCCGGAAGAGGAGGTCTTCATCATCGGTGGCGCACAGATTTATGCACAGGCGATGCCCATTGCCGATAAGTTCTACCTGACCGTCGTCGAACACGATTACGAGGGCGACACCTCATTCCCCGAGTGGGATACTGCACAGTGGCGATTAGTCAGCGAAGAGTCATTCCCCTGTGGCGAAAAATACCCCCACCCCTTCTCGTTTAGAGAATATCACAGAATACGATAACCAAAACCCAAAGATAATGAAAATCAAGACTATTTTTACCGCGCTTATGGTAATGCTTTCAACATCGCTCTCTGCACAAAAAATCGAGATTGCAGAGCCTGTTTTCAACCGCGCACCGCTTGTTGAGACTCCCTATGCACAACTTGCTCTGGGCGAGATTAAGCCCGCAGGTTGGTTGCAGGCACAGATGCAGACTATGCTTGATGGTATGACAGGTAACCTCGACCAGATATATGAGTTTGTCGTGGGCGACAACAACGCTTGGCTCGGAGGCGAGGGTGACGCTTGGGAGCGTGGCCCCTATTGGATTGACGGCGCACTGCCTATGGCCTATATTATGGGTGACGAGGAGTTAAAGGCCAAGGCTTTGAAATGGGTTGAGGCAATCTTGGCAAGCCAAAAGGAGAGTGGCTATTTCGGACCCGACACCGACCGCCCCGCTATTGCCGGTATGCAACGCAACAATGCCGCCGATTGGTGGCCGAGAATGGTTGCCTTGAAGATTTTGCAGCAATACTATATGGCTACGGCCGATAAGCGTGTTTTGGATTTTATGACACGCTATTTCCACTATCAGGTCGAGACTCTGCCATCGAAGCCACTGAACCATTGGACCTTCTGGGGTGCAGAGCGTGCCGGCGACAATCTGTTGATTGTCTATTGGTTATACAACATCACGGGTGACGAGAAATTGCTTGCATTGGGCGAGATTCTCCACTCACAGTCAGCCGATTGGACTGCCCGATTTACAACCGACGACCATCTTTTCCGCCAGAACAGCCTTCACTGCGTAAATCTCGGTCAGGGCTTCAAAGAGCCTGTAATCTATTACCAACAGTCGAAGGAGGACAAACACCTGAACGCCCCATTGGAGGCTCTGCGACGCATACGACACACCATCGGTTTCCCCATCGGTTTGTGGGCCGGTGATGAGTTGTTGCACTTTGGCGAGCCGTCACGTGGCTCGGAGTTGTGTACCGCTGTGGAGATGATGTACTCGTTGGAGGAGATGTATCGCATTACGGGCGACAACACCTATGCCGACCTTTTGGAGCGCATCGCCTATAACGCTCTGCCCACGCAGATTACCGACGAGGGCGACGCTCGACAATACTACCAGCAGATAAATCAGGTGGAGGTTACTCGTAGTCCGCGTAACTTCTCTACCCCACACCGACACACCGACATCTTGTTTGGTCAGATGACCGGCTACCCCTGCTGCACCTGCAACCTGCATCAAGGTTGGCCTAAATTTACGCAAAATCTGTGGTACAAGACCGCAGAGGGCGGTTTGGCGGCTATGATTTATGCGCCATCGAAGGTAACGACAATGCTTCCTGACGGCACACTTATAAGCATCGAGGAGCAGACCGCATACCCCTTCGAGGAGGAGATTCGCTTCAAGATATCGTTCCCAAGCCGCAAGCGACGCAACGCCGAATTCCCATTGGAGTTGCGTATCCCCGAGTGGAGCAAAGGCTATACACTTGTGGTAAATGGAAAGGCTATGACATCGGAGGTAACGGCCGAGCAGACGCGTAAGGGTGCAATAAAAATCTCTCGTGAATGGAATAATGGCGACGAGGTTACCCTGCAACTCAATGCCAAGGTTACATCATCGCGCTGGTGGGATAACGCTGCCGTTGTGGAGCGTGGCCCGCTGGTATATGCACTCAAAATGGAGGAGAATTGGCACAAACACATCTGCGAGGGTGAAGATATTGCCAAGTACGGCACTCACTACTACGAGGTTACATCTCCCACAAAGTGGAATGTAGCACTGCGTGGCGAGGATTTGAAGAAAGAAAATATCGCCGAGAGTTTCGTTGTCGAGAAGGGTGAGTGCTGCGACCGTCCGTGGTCGTTGGAGAAGGCTCCCATAGCCATCAAAGCGAAGGCCTACACCCTGCCTGACTGGGTTATGCAGCGCAATTCGGCAGGAGGCTTTAACTATCTAAACCAGATGAAAGATACGGGCGAAACGGGGGACGAGGTGGAAATCACGCTTATTCCTTATGGTTGCACCACTCTCCGCATAGCCGAATTCCCTGTTCGATAGCGAAGGATAAAATAGGTATTTTTACTAACATATACCCAAACCTTTTAGAGTAACTTTGCACACTGTGTAAGGTTACTTTTTTTATGGGAAAATATTTCGATATGCTGGTGGAGGATATACGTCTGAAAGAGGGTTTGAAGGCGTGTATGAATTGTGGCGTATGTACAGCCGTATGCCCTGCCGCCGCATTCTATAACTACGACCCGCGACAGATGATATCCATCGTGCAGACTCGCGACGACGAGGCCATCGAAGAGTTGTTGAAGAGCGATACGATATGGTACTGCGGAGAGTGTATGTCGTGCCGTCCTCGTTGCCCGAGAGGGAACACCCCGGGCTATGTTATTCAGGCACTGCGTACATTGTCGCAGAAGTTGGGATTTTTTGTCGAGAGCGAGAAAGGTCGTCAGCAATTAGCCATAAAACGTGCCATAGGTGATAATATTTTGCGTACAGGATACTGCCTTACACCCCAAGCCATACGCCCCGAGATGCACCCCGAGCAGGGTGAGGTGTGGCGATGGATTATCGACCACGACGAGGATATCTACGGACAATTCTCCGACTGCTACGGCAAAGAGGGTGCCGGAGCATTGCGCAAGGTGAGTGACGAAACACTCGACGAGATACACAAGATTTTCGACCTGACGGGAGGTACCGAATTCTTCAATACCATAGAGAGCCACTCTGACCGTAAGGCCCGCGAAATGGGTTACAATGGCGCCGACGAGGAGTATTTCCACGATGTATATACCAAAAATTCCAACGAACACTATTAGTTATGAAGCGCGCAAGTTGGACCGATTACCAAAAAGAGATTGCCGACGACAACTACTACTATGCTCGCTCGTGCATTCGTCAGAACTTCTTCCCCGGTAGTGAGAAGGCGTTTTTGAATATATTATCAAAGGATTTGGGGCGAAACATATTTGATGACCCCCTGCATACTTCGTGTACCGGCATCGGCTACCACTCCGACATAGTACCCTTGCAGACGATTATGACCGTCGTGGCACGCCAATTTGCACTTATGACCGAGGCGGGATATGAGAATTTCACCTCGTCGTGCATCACTTCGTTTGGTATTTACACCGAACTATTGAATACTTGGGAGGAGTTTCCCGAGACCGAGGAGCAGACACGCGAGGCCCTCTACAAAGCCACAGGGCGTGAATTTCAGAAGCCGAAGAATCTTGCGCACACCTCCGATGTGATTTTCCACCACCGCGAGGAGATTGCCCGCAAGGCAAAGCACCGACTCATAAATGCTTACACGGGTGAGCCGTTGCGTATAGTGGAGCATATCGGGTGCCACTACGCCAAGATATTCCCCAAGTCGGGCGTTGGAGGCTCGGAGTTCCCTTATGTTCTGGCCGGAATGGTCGAGTCGTGGGGAGGCGAGGTGGTAGATTATCCCGAGCGTCGTCACTGCTGCGGATTTGGATTCCGCAACTATCTGGTGCAGGCCAATCGCGGCTACTCGATAGCCAACTCACACAAGAAGTTGGAGAGTATGTCGCCCTATCGTCCCGACTTCATCGTCTCAAACTGCCCCGGCTGCTCGATGTTCCTCGACAAGTGGCAATACACCATTGCCGAGATGGAGGGCACAACGTACGGGCAGAACGGTTGCGGCATACCCGTACTCACATACGAGGAGATGGCCGGTTTGGTGTTGGGATACAATCCGTGGGAGTTGGGTATGCAGATGCATCAGGTCGATGTGGAGCCGCTACTAAACAAGATGGGCATAGAGTATGACCCTTCGGCAAAGTATCTTGGCAAGAACGGAAGATTTATAGGTCGCCCCGAGCGAGCAATTGTAAATAGCAGAGCGAAAGATACGCTCTACAAGATTAAGCAGTAGATGAGTATGAAGCATATTGTGGTCATAGGAGGAGGTATTGCGGGTATGCAGTGTTCGGTAGAACTTGCTTCGCTCGGCCTATCGGTAACGCTCATAGAGAAGGAGCGCACGACAGGCGGAAAAGTAGCCTCTTGGCATAAGTTGTTCCCCACATTCACTTCGGCCGAAGATGTATTGGGCGAACTACGTCTAAAATTCGCCAAGACGGCCAATATCTCGTTGCGTTGTGGCGATGCTGCGATAGCCATCACCCCGCACAAGGTGACACTTGCGTCGGGCGAGGAATTGGCGTGCGATGCCGTGGTTATGGCTACCGGTTTCACTCTTTTTGACGCCCGCATAAAGGAGGAGTACGGCTATGGCATATACGACAATGTCATCACCTCGGCCGACCTCGAAGAGATGCTCAACAATGGCGGAGTACAACTCAAAAACGGCAACAAACCCCGCCGCATAGCGATTTTGCACTGCGTAGGCTCGCGCGACGAAAAGGTTTGCCAGCGACACTGCTCCAAGGTGTGTTGCGTGACGGGCGTAAAGCAGGCTATCGAACTCAAACAGATGTTCCCTGCGGCCGATGTCTTTAACTTCTATATGGATATACGTATGTTCGGCCCCGGGTATGAGGAGTTATACCGCGAGGCACAGCAACGCTATAATGTACACTTCGTCAGAGGCCGTATCTCGGAGGTTAGTCCTATGATTGAGGGGCGCTTGCAGATTAAGGCGGAAGATACGCTCACAGGCCGCCCATTGAAGATGGGAGTCGATATGCTTATACTCCTCGTCGGTATGCGTGCCAACGACGATAATGCTACCATAGCCGCAGCCGGCGGTCTGTTGCGCCAAGATAGCGGCTTTATGATGCCCCGCGACAACTTCCTGCACAACACCGAGAGTAATGTCGAGGGCATATTCTATGCCGGTACGGTAACAGCACCGAAGAGCGTCGGCGAGACACTAAACGAGGCCACGACGGTAGCACACCGCATAATGGAGTGGTTGGAGAAGAAGTAAGATAGGAGAAGATGATAAATTTCGGTTTTTCGATAAACAAGCCCCGCACGATAGACCTCGACAGCAACAACCTGCGCAAAAGCAACGAGATTATTCTCGAAATGCCGGAGTTGCAGGCTTGCATAGGTTGCGGTTCCTGCACAGCGACCTGTACGGCCGGGAACCTTACGGAGTTCAACTTCCGCAAGGTGCATACACTTGTAAGGCGTGGCGAGTATCAGGGGGCTTATCTCGAAATGAATAAATGTATGCTCTGCGGAAAGTGCCGTCTGGTATGTCCGCGAGGCATCAACACACGAGGTATTGTGATGCTCATAAAACGCAAGTTGGGAGATTTTTAACCTCGATACGCTAATTTTAATAGTTTTAGACAGATATTTTAAGATGACTTTTTTTGCTAATTTCTGCATACCGTTTATGGCCGGTGCTACGTTTATGTTCTTCTGCGTGGCACTGAAATATCTGTCGTGGTTAAAGAACCTCCCCTCGCGCGATATGCTACTCATAGTCAAGCGATTGTTCACATACCACACCTTGACGGCAGTGTGGGAGGTTGTGAGTGAATCGCTGCTCCATCGCCGCATATTTCGTCGCAATGTCGTACTCGGATATATGCACATGAGTCTGGCCTTCGGTTGGTTTCTGCTCATTACGATAGGCTGGTGGGAGACTATCGTATATCTCGGGCCGAAGTGGATACCCCTACAAGGTCACGTCTTTTTCAAATACTTCATACCCCTGAACGGCATCGAGGGGCATCAGCCTCTGTTCGACAATATTATGGACGCCCTCCTGCTCTTCGTTTTGTCGGGTGTCGCGCTTGCGTGGCTAAAACGCCTGCGCTCACGAATGATGGGTATGCGTCGCACCACCAAGCATATCTTCTTCGACCGCATAGCCCTCTCGGCGCTGTGGTTTATCTTCCCCTTGCGCCTTCTGGCCGAGAGTATCACCTGCGCCATCTATGGTGGTGGAGGATTTCTCACCGAGAACATCGGATTTTTACTCTCCGACCTTGTGAGTAGCGATGTCCTGATGTTGCTCTACGAGCCGTCGTGGTGGGCCTACTCGTCGGCGTTGGGTATATTCTTTGTGGCGATGCCCTTCTCGCGCTATATGCACATCTTTACCGAGATACCGCTCATCTTCCTGCGTCACTATCGCCTACGCCCCGAAGCGAAGGAGAAGTCGTACGATAACTTCGAGGTTGAGGCCTGCTCACGCTGCGGTATCTGCATCGACCCTTGTCAGTTGCAGAGTGTGCTGGGTATAAACGAGGTGCAGTCGGTATATTTCCTGCGCGACCGCCGATACAATATGCTGCAACAGAAGGTGGCCTATAACTGCTTGATGTGCGGCCGTTGCGAGGCTGTATGCCCTGTGGGTATCAACCTCAACACCCTGCGTCAGAACTCCCGTACCTCGATGCGCAATATTCCCAACGAGGGACGCTATAACTATCTGAAAAACCTCGACCGCTCACAAGGCGAAGGTCGTGTAGGCTACTTCGCAGGTTGTATGACACTGCTCACACCCAACACCCTGTCGGCTATGCAACGCATATTCGATGCCGCCGGCGATGAGGTATGGTGGGCCGATAAAGATGGCGGCGTATGTTGTGGCCGTCCTCTCAAACTCTCGGGCGAGGCCGACTCGGCACAGAAGATGATTGACTACAACAAATCACTCTTCGAGAAGCACCATATCACCACGCTCGTCACCTCTTGCCCTATCTGTTTGAGGGTTTTCCGCGAGGAGTATGACTTGGAGGGTATCGAGGTCTTGCACCACTCGGAGTATATTCTGCGCCTACTCAATCAAAACCGCCTGAAAGTCAATTACTCGCCGGAGCGACGCTACACCTACCACGACCCTTGCGAGTTGGGCCGAGGTAGTGGCATCTACGATGAGCCTCGTGCCGTCATCGAGGCTGTGGGCGAGTTATTGGAGCCCAAGCACACGCGCAAAGATTCGCTCTGCTGTGGCTCGTCGGTGGCCAATACCGCCATCAGCGATGCCCAGCAACTCACTCTCGCACGCAGTGTCGCCGAGGAGTTGGAGGCTACGGGTGCCGAGACCATAGTCACAGCCTGTCCGCTCTGCAAAAAGGCTATTGCCCGAGGCTCCGAGCAACAAGTTTCCGACCTGTCGGAAATCATCGCTAATAGCCTGATGTAAAGCAAATTGCAAGGCATCGCACCTTGCCGCACGGCTCCTCTTGCCATAAAAAAGTCTAAAATAATTTTGTGGGAGTAAAATTTTTCACTATCTTTGCATCACTTAACCACGAGATATCGGGCATTCGGCCCATATAACGATACATCGCGGGGTAGAGCAGTTGGCAGCTCGTCGGGCTCATAACCCGGAGGTCGGAGGTTCGAGTCCTCCCCCCGCTACTAAGACAAAAACGGAACATCTTTTGGATGTTCCGTTTTTGTCTTATATAGTCGGGAGGACGAGAACCGTAGGTTCGAACCGACACACGAAGCAAGAGCAGAGACTGCTGGCAGGCTATGCCTTGCAAGAAGGAGGAAAAGCAAATTGCAACGCAATTTGGTTAGTCCTCCCCGTTGCGTGGGGAGGACTTGCCTCCCAATTATATTTACATTCCCTCCCCTCTGTCCCCTCCCTTTGGCAAAGGGCGTGGATTTCCAACCATACCACAAAGAGAACAACAACTTCAAAGTCTTTCAGGAATGAGTTAGAAATTTCGATGCAATGTCCTACTCAAAAGAGCCTGTCTAACAAGTCTGATTTTTACGATTTCACCCCCGCCAGAAGCGTGTCTGACGGGGGCGATTTTTATTTTTTAGGACTTGTTAGACAGTCCCTTTTTTTTCGTTGCGGAGGGGGGGGGCTGCCTCCCAATCAATATATACTCCAAAAACCCGCGCTATCAAATCCGTTTGCAAAAAATCATTTCGTAAAGTATTATTTCCTATGCCTTTAAGAAAAATTATTTTACCTTTGTAAAAAGTATTATTTTGGGATAGAAGGCCGGCACAAGAGATGTCGAGCCAAATAAAATGCCTGTTTCATTCGTTGATAAATAACAGAGAGATAAAAGAAAAACTATAACACTATGAACAGAATTTCGAGAATATTTCTACTTGCAACTGCCATTTTCATTTGCTCGGCGGTGCAAGCACAAGAGGCTGACTTCCGCCCCACAGACCTTGTTCGTCCGATGATGGGTACAGCCGACCCGGGTAATGTAACGCCCATAGCCACAGCACCTTTCGGTATGGTAGGTCTCGGCCCCGACACATTCTACTGGGGCTCGGGTTATAAATACTACCACGGCCACATAAAGGGTTTCAGCCACACGCACAAGTGCGGTCAGGGCGGTACGGACTTTATGGATATTATGTTTATGCCGCTGGCATCGCCCGACTGGCTCTCTGGTGAGCGTTGTCCTTCGGAGTTCTCGGCACCCTACTCTCACGACAAAGACAAGGAGCATGTCGAGCCGGGTTATTACAGCGTCAGGTTGCTCGACAGTGACATCAAGGTAGAACTTACCGCCACATCGCGTTGCGGTATGCACCGCTACACCTACCCCAAGGGTAAAAGCCGTCAGATTTTCCTCGATATGAAGCACGGCGGACGCGGCTCTTGCACCATTATCCCCGAAGATGACTGGGACACCGTACGCACAGCCCGCATCGAACTTGTCGATGAGCACACCATTCGTGGTTACCGTATATCAAACGGCTGGGTACCCGAGATGCACGTCTATTTCTATGCCGAGTTCTCGGAGCCCATCAAAAACATCACACTCTACAACCACTGCCGCCGAGAGGAGGGCGTGACTGAGTGGGAATCGACCGACGTGCGTGCCGTAGTGGAGTTTGGCGAGGGAGATGCTCCCGTAGTGGCTCGCGTGGGTATATCGCCGGCAAGCATGAAGGGTGCGCGCAAAAACCTCAAAAAAGAGATAAAGACTTGGGATTTCGACAAGGTGCGCCAAGCGATGAGCGACCTATGGAACAAAACGCTCTCGGCAATCATCATCGACGACGAGAACTCACCCGAGAAGGAGGCATTCTACACAAGCCTCTATTTTGCACACCTCTATCCGCAGTTATATTCTGATGTGACGGGCGAATATCGCTCTTCGGATATCAAGGTACATAAGGGCAAATTCAACTACTACGGTGGTTGTTTCAGCCCGTGGGACACCTTCCGCACGCAGATTCCGTTGATGACAATCCTCCACCCCGAGGTGATGAACGACCTTGTGAAGACCTTGCAGGAGCACTACAACAACTGCGGAATGTTGCCAGTATGGTTATTGGCCGGTCAGGAGAATATGTGTATGATTGGCTACAACTCTGTTCCCACAATAGCCGACATCTACTCGAAAGGTATTCGCAAATACGATGTCGAGGCTATATACGACGCTATGAAGGCCTCGGCCAACAAAGATACCTTCGGTTACTTCCTGCGTCAGTTCCGTGGCGCACGCTACTACAACCAATATGGTTATGTGCCCTGCGATTTGGAGGTAAGTTCGGTATCGAAGACCTTGGAGTATAGTTACGCCGACTGGTCGCTGGCACAGATGGCAAAGGCTCTCGGCAAGAAGGCCGACTACAACTACTATATGGAGCGTGCCGCACGCTATAAGAACCTGTTTGACAAGGAGGTAGGCTTTATGCGTGGCAAGGATAGCAATGGCAATTGGCGTACGCCGTTTGACCCCTTCTACTCGAACCACTACCAGCCCGATGACGACTTCTGCGAGGGTACATCGTGGTCTTGGACCTTCTTCGTACCGCACGATGTGGCAGGCTTGGCCGATTTGATGGGTGGCGAGGATAAGTTTGTCGAGAAACTCGACTCGCTGTTCTTGGTAAGTTCGCACGTCACAGGCCCTAACCCTGCGTCGGATATCACAGGCCGCGTAGGTCAGTATGCTCACGGCAACGAGCCGGCACACCAGATACTCTATATGTACAACTATGTAGGTCAGCCGTGGCGCGCCCACAAGAAGATTAGCGACATACTCTACACGCTCTACCGCCCCACACCCGATGGTATTTGCGGCAATGACGATAGCGGTCAGATGTCGGCGTGGTACATTATGAGTGCGATGGGTATATTCCCGCAGATGCACGGCAACGGCGTATATTGCATCGGAACACCTATGTTCAAGAGCCTCAAACTCACTCACGGCAAGGGAACACTGACAATTCTTGCACCCGAGGCTTCGCGCGAGAACTGCTATGTGCAGTCACTCAAAGTAAATGGTAAGCCCTACACCAAGACTTGGTTCCACCACAACGACCTCTTTGGTCGTGACAATGTCTTGGAGTTCGAGATGGGCCCCGAGCCTAACAAGGCGTGGGGTGCTGCCATAGAGGACAGACCAAAGTCTATGCGCGACGAGAAGTGGGAGGATTAAAATCCCACACGACAAAACAATAAGGCCGACACTCCGAAAAGTGTCGGCTTTTTTGTCATGAAAGCATTAGCAGATGTTCTTGAAAGTAAGGTATATTTCTAACTAGCCACCAAACAATCGTCAAAGCGAGAAATATCATCACCACTATCGGGTGCTGAACATAACGTCGAGCCGCTTGCACTCTTCGGCCGTTGCCAAAAGTTGTAACCACAACAGCAACCAAATAAGGCACGGAAATCGCCAAAAAGTAGTTATACCTCAAAGCCGTTACAATATCGCCGTGCAGAAGAGAGTGTGTTGCCCTTTGCACTCCACACGCCGGACAATCAAGTCCCGTAAGGTAGTGAAACAGACATTTCGGGACAAAGATCGAGGTTGCTGGATCAATAGAGAAATATATAAGCACGAGCAATAATAGGCTACAAATAACCATAATACATTTATTCACCCAACTCATAGCCTATATATCCGTTTTCCTCTAATATCTTTACAAGATTAAAGGATTTAACATTATTAAAGCAATCTATTTCTATACCATTTTCTTTATGCACTCGCACATTATTATACATCCAATATGACCCTGATTTATTATAGTAAGGTCCGCTTGAGTTGATGACAATAATCACCTGTTCTCCTGTGTCATTTTTTTGAGCAGAGCGAACTATACCGTTACCAACATTCAAAATATACACTCCAAATCTGGAATGCAACTGACTACCTCTGTACAATAAATATTGTCCATATTTTACTATATCCCCATCGCTCCGGAATAGAGTAATTCCTCCACTAATAATGAAGCATAAGGCATTAACAAGAATTATTTGAGAAATCCAATATGTTATTGTTTTCGATGAGTAGCGTGGTTGTATAAAACATTCTATCACACAAAAAATGGCTAAACCGGCGAAAATAACACCATACACAAAACCCTCATTCATGTTAAATAGCCATACTAAAAAAGGAATCAAATATATCCCTATAAAAGATCCAAAAACAATAAAGAGGGTTGCAATTAACCAATAAAGTTTCTTCATCTGATTAAAGGGTTTCTACAAGTACGGCAATAATCATTATCAGCATATAAATAGCAGAGACTGCCAATGCCGAACCCGCAGCGATAATCGCCCACTTTTTGGCATCTTGGGCAGACTGTACCGCCTCGTCATAACGACCATCATTCCACAATGTATCCACCTTCGTAGATTTCACAATTGCGACAATACCAAAAGGTATGCAACACAACACGGTTGAAAGAATTGCCCACACCAAATAGTTGTCGGGACGCTGTCTTGTAACTTCGTTCATAATAGATTTAAGTTAGTTTGCCGCGACCTCTTATGGCGGTTAATAAAAAAAGAAAGTGTGAGGTCGATTAGTTTATCTGAACGAAGGTTGTGGTATGACCCGAACACAAATAAACAATACCCCACACCCGTATTGGATATGGAGCAAGAGTGCTGCCATAGGCATACCAATACAAGTGACGAGTGTGTTGCTCTCCTTGTGTTCTTGAAAACTACCACATTTTCGTTCAAGGATAAAAGCTAATACACTTTCATCAAAAAAAATATTTTACATTCACTATCCAGCGGATAGCATTACAAAGGTATGAAAAATTTTACATTTCGTATAAAATCATCATCTTTTTTATTTACAAACAATAGCCGACACCCCGAAAAGTGTCGGCTTTATTTTCGCCAAGTAATCAAACGACTATTTCATTGGCTGGTGCAAGGCCTTTTTCTTTACCTTCAAGACCCTATTTACAGCGTCGCACACCAACGG
>CAZQMC010000044.1:0-19637 GCA_964594305.1 uncultured Alistipes sp.
CTCAAACAAAAAAAAAGACCTGCCTAACATTTTTTTATTGTTAGACAGGCTCTTTGTTTTGTACAATGTTATTGATGGTTTAGTTGCGTATTACCTCGTGACCAAAAGGCACCAAAGCCATAAGCATAAGTTTGAAATGCTGCATACCGAAAGGTATTCCGATTATGGTGCAACAAAATACCACTCCCAATGCGAGATGCGACAGGGCTACCTCGATACCTCCGAATATAATCCAGATGATATTCAGCAGAAGAGACAAACAACCCATAGGTCTCTCTTTTTGTACAACCTCACCGCCAAAGGGCCACATGGCGAACAATCCCAACTTCATTACCTTGATTCCAAAGGGTATGCCCACGATTGTAAGGCACAAAACCAAACCACCGAAAAAGTAACCGAGACCGAGCAACAGACCTCCGAAAATAAACCAAATAAGATTACCAATGAGTGACATAATTCACAATTTTTAGGTTAAAACTCTCCCAAATATAGGTATTTGTCGGGAAAAGTCCAAATTGTGCCATATTATTGTCTATTCTCACTCCTCGGTTGTGGGGTAATACCGGCTACTGTTTCGCCATCTTTTTTACCTCTTTTTGGCGTCGTGGCTCTGCGTTTGGGCGACTTCGCCTCTGTGGCTGCACTCTTTGACAAGGGTGATTCAACTCTCGCTGTGCCTTTGCGTTTTGTGGCGTTGTTTGTGGTGTGGAGGGTGGCCTTTGACCTTGCAGGCATAAGTTTGCGCCCATCGCCTATGGTCTGATATGTGAGCCGACAGTCCCCAATCAACTCCTCGACGATAAGGTCGGTGCGGGCTCTGTCCAGAGCGAACGCCACCTCTATCTCGACGGGATACACGCTGTGGTAGCGTTTCACGAAACTCATAATATTGGCTCTCGATGGGCCTACCTTGCGTGGTTTGACCTTCCCACCCGACAATCGTGATATGATGGTGTGTAGGGTGGATAGGTTTTGGTAGCCGCCCAATATGATATTTGTGTCTCCCTCTCTGATGAGATAGGACGGGAACCCTGTTATGCCGTGACGACGGCACTTCATTCTATCCTGCATAAAGTCGGCTTGCGCACCTCCGTAGGTGTAGTGGTCGATGAATTGTGCGGCATCGATGTCCACCTCGGAGGCTAATTCGATGAGCGTATCTATCTGCGAGGTGCGCTTGCATTCGGTGAAGGTCGCCTCGCGTATGCGACGCAGAAAATCTTTTGCTTTTGCCTTGTCGATACGCTTGGCGGCTTCGTAGGCGACATTCTGCGGAAAACTCGATGTGTAGTTTTCGGTGTATAGTTGCATATGCTCGTTGCTGATGGGCATACCGTGACGCGCGGCGGCCTTGCGCCAATTTTCATAGATGCGGGCGTTGGCTCGCTCGATAACCAGTGGCGTGGGCCCATCGAATTCGAATAGCGTGGTGATATCTTCGACCAACCCACCCATAATAAACTCCACATTAACCCTCTGCTCATACAAAAAATCTATGGCTCGGAGTACAGGCTCGTTACCCCAGCACCAGATGCAGGTGGGGTCGGTGAATTGATAGATGGTGATGTTGCTCATAGTCGGTCGTGTTTTATGCCTTTCGGTCGCAAAAAGTGCGCCAACGAAAGGTGCGCCGAGCGAGCCCGATGGGTTAAAAGAGAGAAAAGTGTTTTATGATTTGGCAAAAAGTTGTAATTTTACGCCGAGAAATGGTAAATTAGTTGCAATATGAGATATTTGATAGTTGCGCCCACCGAGCGCGAATACCGTAACATCAGCGAGGCACTTGCCAATCGTGCCACAAGTAATCATTATACCGTAGTCCGTACGGGCGTAGGCAAGGCCTTGGCGGCAGCCTCTGCGGCGCAGGCTTTGGCTCGTGGCAACGGGGAGTATGACCGTGTGGCAGTGATAGGCTATGCTGCCGCTACGCTTGGTTATGAGCGTGGTGATGTGGTTGCTCCGCGTGTGGCTCGTTATCACGATTGCCGTGTCCCCGAGGGCTTTATACCGGAACTCACCGAGCCTTATCCTCTGCTGGGTCACGATGATGCTGTGGTCTTGACGGGAGACTCTTTTGTCGATGGTGGAATGATATCTGCAATAAAGGAGCAGTTTGGTTTGAAGTCGGGATTGTTCGATATGGAGGCTACGGCGGTGTGTCAGGCAGCGGAGTTGTTTGGCCAGATACCCGTTGTCGTTGTTAAGATGGTCTCTGATATCCCCGAGGCGGGTGATTCGGAGTTCTCATACGATGCCTTTGTCGATTCTCATTCCGATTTTGGCTGCTTTATAGATTACCTCGAAGCGTTGAAGTAAACCGGTGATAAGTCGATTATGAAGGAGATTGCATTTGGTCTGTTGTTACCCTTTGTCGGCACGTCGTTAGGTGCTGCGATGGTCTTTCTGTTGCGCGATAATATCGCCCCGTGGTTGCAAAAACTGTTGTTGGGTTTTGCTTCGGGTGTGATGATTGCCGCATCGGTCTGGTCGTTGCTTATTCCGTCGATAGATATGACGGCCGAGTTGGGTGGTGTGGAGTGGCTCCCCGCCGTGACAGGTTTTCTGGCCGGAATGTTCTCTCTGCTCATGTTCGATAGTCTGGTGCCGCACCTTCACTTGGGTACAGATGAGCCGGAGGGTGTAAAGAGCGGTTTGGGACGCTCGACAATGCTTTTCTTGTCGGTTACGATGCATAATATCCCGGAGGGAATGGCCGTAGGAGTGGTTCTGGCCGGAGCAATGAGCGAGAGTGTCGGTATTACGATGACCGGAGCATTGGCTCTGTCGTTGGGTATAGCCATTCAAAACTTCCCCGAGGGCGCCATTGTGTCGATGCCGTTGAAGCAGAGCATTGGCAGTCGCTGGAAATCATTTGCCTATGGTGTCGGCTCGGGCATAGTGGAGCCGTTGGCAGGCGTTATTACAATACTGCTCATAGATTGGATACACCCCATTTTGCCATTTCTGCTGGCCTTTGCTGCGGGTGCTATGATATATGTCGTTGTCGAGGAGTTGATTCCCGAGTCGCAGGAGGGTAAGCACTCCAATATTGCGACAATAGGCGTGGCTGTGGGCTTTGCCTTGATGATGATGCTCGATGTGGCGTTGGGTTAAGGGCCTACGCACTTTTCTGCTCGGCACTCTGCTCTTCGTCGCCTTCTTGCTCGGACGTTGGCTTGGTGGCGGCACGATTACGCTCTATTGCCTCATTCACCGACTCGATAAGCAGTGCGCTTTGGCGGCACGAGACATACGTGCGCGAGTCGTAGATATCCACAATCTCGACAAAGTGGTTCCACTCCGAGGCGTAGATGGTTATGGTATCCCACTCCTTAAAGTCGAAGAATTTTCCATAATATCCGAAAAATCCTACCGCCCCGAATAGTGGCATAATCCATTGCATATCTTGACGCGACACCTCGCGTATAGATGCTATTTCGTCGAGATTTATTACCGTAATATCACTCACACAACGAATCTCCAATGTCTTATCCTCCAAGACTATACGGCGAGGAATAGACAAAATCATAAGCATCGTGACGGCCAAGACCAACGATGTAAACCACGCCGAGAAAAATCCCCCTTTATAGAGGAAATATAGCACGATTGCCACAATGGCAAAGAGCAGAATCGTGAGCACGGTGCGTAGTACGGTGCCTCGGTCCAAAGTATATTTAAAACTCTTCATCTTCTCGATTTATGACAGCCTCGGCGAATGTGATGTCGTCGGGCGTGGTTATCTTAATATTCTGACGCTCTCCTTCGCATAGCGTTATTGTGCCTCCTGCGGCCTCGACAACCGAGGCGTCGTCTGTAAAGCGGGCGTCGTATGGTTGCTCGTAGGCTTTGCGAACGATGTCGGAGGCAAAGACCTGTGGAGTCTGTACCAACCGAATGGTATCGCGATTTATGATGCGAGAAGTGTTTCCCTCGACGATGCGACAACTCTCGGCAGGTGCTACGACAGGAATGACGGCAGAGTGTTTCTCGGCATCGAGAATAAGACGTATTATAAGTTTCTTCGAGATTAAAGGCCTTACACCGTCGTGTATGGCGATGTATTTCACTTCGTTACTCAACGCCTCTATGCCGGCCTTTACCGAGTGAAAACGCTCTGTGCCTCCCGCCACAACTCTGTGGGGTGCCACCTCGAAACGTGCCGACAGATTCTCCCATAGCGCAATATGCTCCTCGGGCAATACCACTACCACCTCCGATGCCGGCAGTGCCTCACGCATACGGTTGATGGTGTGTACGAGAATTGGACTGTTGCCCAACATCATAAATTGTTTGGGAAGCGACGCACCCATACGGCGACCTACGCCACCGGCCACTATTACAACTCCTATCTGTGCCATATCAATTTCTTGCCAAAACCGAGCGTGTTGTCGGTGAGTTTCATCATATCGGCCTCCAATCGCCATAACGTAAGGTCGGCAATGGCTGTATAAGGGAAGCGCTTGATATACAATTTCTTATCCTCTTCGGTGGCGGCTGTGATGTGCCCTGTAATCTGCAAACCCTCGATGCGCCCCACGATGCGTGTCTCCAAGACGATAGATGCTGCCACACGACTGTTTTTCAACATCATCTCGGCGTGGTGAGTGCTTCGGTCAGAGGTAAAGATAAATGCCGCCGCGGCTTTGTCGTAGGCGTAAAAAGCATTGCAACAATAGGGCTCGCCCGCAGTTGTCGCCGTTGCCAATGTTAAGACGTGATGCTTGGCTATAAACCTCTCGATTTTTACCTCTGTCGTCATACTCCGTATTATCTGCTTAATTATTTGCTGATAGTCGAATCGGCCACGATAGCATTGTCGGCCTTCGCCGGCATTACGATACTATCCAGGTCGATTACAATCATTTCGGGCGTAGCCTCGCCATTAAGTTCCGCTATTATGCGGTCGCGTACGAACTCAAACTCCTCACGCAACTCTTTTTTGATGGGCTCTGCCGGCTCTTGGGGTACTGTCAAGGGGTTTATTGCCTTGCCGTTTTTCCATATACGATAATCCAAGTGCGGGCCCGTAGATGTTCCCGTACTGCCGACATATCCAATGAGTTGTCCTTGCGATACGCGTGTGCCCTGATTTATGCCCTTCGCAAAGCGACTCAAATGGAGATAGCCTGTCACAAGATTGCCTGCGTGCTTGATTTTTAGCGTGTTACCGCCGCCACCGCCCCAGCCTTTGAATGTCACAACGCCATCGGCCACAGCGTGTACGGGCGTACCTTTCGGTGCAGCATAATCCACTCCCAAGTGAGGACGATAGACTCGATGCACAGGGTGTAGGCGCGAATATGAGAATCGGGAACTGATGCGGGTGAATTTCAGCGGAGCCTTCAACAGTTGTTTGCGCAACGAGGCACCGTCGTACTCCCAATACTTTATCTTGCCCTCCTGCTTAAAGGGTATGGCGTAAATATCTTTACCTGCGTGGGTGAATTTGGCACCCCAGACGCGACCTATGCCGACGTGTGTGGTGTCAATGAGTTTCTCGTCATAGATAACCGTAAAACTGTCACCCTTCTGTATGCCGAAGAAATCGACCGTCCATTGATATATATCCTCCATCTCGGCCGCCAAGGCGTAGGGTAGGCTGTCACGCATAATGGCACCCCATAGCGAGGTGTCGATGGTCGAGGAGCGTCGCTGACGGCGTAGCGTGACCTCCTTCTGGCCGGTGGAGATGCTCACCGAGTCATTCTTAAATCCAAAAACCACATACTCCACCAAATCCTTTTCATATACCAGATAATCCAATCTGCCTACGGGAATTGAGTCCGCGGTGAGCGAATCGGTTGTCAAAAAAACGGTGTATGGGCGGTCGGCACGAATATGTCGCAAGGGAAATATATCGCGAGAGGCTTTATCCAATTTATCCACCATAGCGGCCGAAACGCCATAGCGATTCAGAATGTTACCCAAAGTCTGGCCCTGTTCTATGCGACCATTCTCAATACGGTAGTCGTCGGCGATGATGCCGTACATTATTGTTGGTTGAGGCTCTTCATTTTCAACCATTTCGCCCTTTGCACCGCACGATGAGAGTATTATCGCCACGAGTGGAAATATGTATGTTATTATATGTTTCATAGTAGGACAAAGTTACAGAAAATATGTGTGTTGTCGGCAATAATAACGAAAAAATAGTAAAAGTTGCGTGCGGAATGAACGAAAAAAATTATTTTTGGGTTGGAAAGTTGTAAATAAATTGCTATCTTTGACCAAATTGTAGGGTGATGTTAGCGAGTTGCCCGATATTTGTAAAGGTATGGTGCATCGGCGATTATGAAAATTTTGCTGAAAATATTGTCGGGGTTCTACTATTTGGCGATTACTTTTCGCCATTGGTTGTTTGATTGTGGGCTGTTGAAAAGTCACACTTTCAAGACACCTATTGTCTGTGTCGGCAATATTACGGTTGGCGGTACGGGCAAGACACCCGTGGCCGAGATGATTATCGCCTATATGCAGAAATACTACAAGGTTGCGCTGCTCTCACGAGGCTATGGCCGTCGCACAAAGGGATATTTAGAGGTTGAGCCTTCGTCGTCATATCGCGATGTGGGTGACGAGCCGTTGCAGATAAAACTGAAATTCCCCGATGCACTTGTTGTGGTGTGCGAAAACCGTGTTGAGGCGATACGCCGTATCGAGGCCGAGCACCCCGATATCAATCTGATTATTATGGACGACGGCTTGCAGCATCGTCACGTCAAGGCTCGTATCAATGTCGTTATAGTCGATTCCACACGTCCTTTTGCCAAGGATAGTTATCTGCCGGCCGGTACTTTGCGAGATACGCTCGACTCCATATATCGTGGTGACTATTTCATCGTAAATAAATGCTCTCCCACGATGTCGCAACTCGACCAGCGTCTGTGGCGTAAGGATTTGCAGAAGATAGCCTACCAAAAGGTCTATTTCACTCGTTCGGCCGAGGCCGAGGCGGTATCCTTGTTTGACTCGGGACGTAGGTTGAAAGCGGGTGATGATGTTATTTGTATGGCCGGCATAGGTAATCCTCGCTCGTTTGTGCGAGGTATGCGTCGTCGCTTTAATGTCGTCAGCACGATGCGTTTCCCCGACCATCACGTCTATACGGTTGCCGATATCGACAAGATTGTGGCTCGTCTGGAAAAGTATCCCGAAGCGGTACTGCTTACCACCGAGAAAGATGCCGTTAAGTTGCGTCGTAGCCGTCGTGTGCCCGATATTATGCGCCAGCGTCTATTCTATATGCCTCTGTCGATAGAGTTTATGGAGGGCTCGGACGATGATTTCCTCGGCACATTGAAACTCGACCTTGACGGCAAATTACATCTCGATAGTGAGGGTAAGTAGCGTTGAAGAAGTAATAATCAAATAGAAAGTAATATGATAAACAAAGTTATTTTGGTGGGCAATGTGGGTATGGACCCCGAGGTGCGCACCACCGAGTCGGGCGTGAAGATGGCTCGAATTCGTTTGGCTACGACAGAGCGTTATACCGACCGTCAGACCAACGAGGCGAAGGAGTTGACCGAGTGGCATACCATTATTTTATGGCGAGGCTTGGCTAATGTCGTCGATTCTTATGTTAAGAAGGGTAGCCAACTCTATATCGAGGGCCGCTTGCGTACGCGTGAATGGACCGATAAGGATAATGTCAAGCGTTATACTACCGAGATTTTGGCCGACGATATGAAGTTGCTGGGACGTCGTAGTGATGGCCAGCAGGGCGTGGCTCCTGCGGCTCCGACAGCGGCTGCTACATCTGCTCCCGCACCACAACCTGTTGCCGCACCTGCCGCTCCCGCAGTGCCGCAAGACGACCCCGACGATTTGCCGTTCTAGAATGTGCTATCGAAGAGATTTGTTAAAATGTTTATATATTATTAAAGTAAACATATAAAATATTTTGAGCATTTGCTCTTGTTCTCTCAACTGAAAACCGCCAATTTGAAGAATACGAGAATAAGGCACTAAATGTGAAACACCCGTTTGGGGTGTGACTTATTTGTGCTTGTCTGTATTCAAGGTGCTTGGCGGTGCCTCAGTTGGGGATGAGTATTGATTCGTCTCACCCTATTTTTATGATACACATTGGAAAGTTAATCAAACAAGAGTTGTCGCGCCAAGAACGAACCCCAACTTGGTTAGCCAAGAAAATCAATTGCGAACGTCCTAACATCTATTACATTTTTCAACAGGCGTCTATCAATACCGATTTGCTGTCAAAGATATCACAAGCGTTAGGACATAACTTTTTTCAGTATTATACAGATGATATTCATCTTCCGGATAGTAAATAATTTATACGGAAGAGTAAAATCTTTATTACACGTAAAACGGTGTAGAGTAATGTGTTATCTATAACTTTGTGATTGTTTAATCACTAAAAACAATCTGTAATTATGAAAAAATTGATTATTGTAGTAAGTGCATTGCTCTTAATGCCTGCTTTCTGTTTGGCTGACACCAATGTTTCAAAAGCGGAAACACCCGTTGAGTCAACAACTGAACAGAATGTTGTGTTCCGTAAAAATCAAAGATTACGTTCAAATGACGGTCGAATGATTTATTTGTACACAAATCGTACTTGTGAATTGTATGATGGTGATCGTTGTGTTTGCACTTGTACTTATCGTTTGCAAGATGGTGAAGTTAGATTGCTAGACGAAAATGGTTATACGGTTTATCGTGGAACCTATCGTTTGAAGAGTGACCGACAGAATCTCGCATCAATGAGTTTGGCTGGCACAACATATTATGCATTTTAATTTAATCAAATAATTTTGTGGGCAGATTTTTATAAAATAACTGCCCACCGTTTTTTTTGTTCGATAAATATGAAGAAGAGTTATATTATTTTAATTGCTATATTTATTGGGGCTATTTTGAGTATATCAAATTTCTCCTATGCAGCCAAGAAGAAAGAGCCGTTGAGAATAAAAGTTACAAGTGAGCCGAGTGGAGCAAAGGTATATATGGACGGTGTGTTGGTGTGTCCTTCAACTCCTGGCGTGGTGTCATTCCCTGATAAAAGACTATATTTTTATACTATCGAAAAGAATCGAGTATCAGATACTTCAAAACCGCCATTTTCCAAGAAATTTACTTTCGTTAAAGATGGCTATGAAAGCACGACCGAGGTGTTTGAGGGTGGATATTACGATGTATCCCAAGGTTATTATATGGTAAAACCTACCACTTATGGCGTCATGGCATTCCTTAAAAAGGACAAAAGCGTTGTTGAAGAGCGTGAGAATAAGATGCAATCAAATGTCTCAAATGCAAATGATGTGGAGACTTTTTTAATTAGATGGTTTTTTGAAGCCGCACCAGAAAACAGCCGTATATATTGGAGAGCAATTTCCTCTAATCCCACAGTGAAAAATACGAGTGAACTTTATCTCGGAACAACTCCATTTGATGAAACTCGAAACTTAAAAATCGAAGGTCTTAATAGAGGTAATGCGGCAGATGTCCAAATCGAGATAAAGGTTGTAAATTCGGGTTATAAGACATCGATAAAAAGATTTAATGCACTCCAAGTTATTAATCAGCAAGAAATGAGTTGGTTTTTTGAGTTGCAACAAAATGCTGAGTAAATAAAAAAGGGACTGTCTAACAAGTCCTAAAAAATAAAAATCGCCCCCGTCAGACACACTTCTGGCGGGGGTGAAATCGTAAAAATCAGACTTGTTAGACAGTCCCTTTTTATTGTAAATGTTTGTATTACTCCTCAATCTCGCACTTGACGCAATCGATACCTACACGACGCAGTAGCGCAAGGCCCTCTTCCGAGCGGTAGTCGTCGCTATATACCACTCGCTTTATGCCCGCCTGAATGATAAGTTTCGAACATTCGATGCAGGGTGCAGCAGTAATGTAGAGCGTCGAGCCGTCGCAGTTATTGGCACTCTTGGCCACCTTCGTTATGGCGTTGGCTTCGGCGTGCAGAACGTAGGGCTTGGTCTTGCCCATATCGTCCTCGCAGATATTCTCGAAGCCCGAGGGTGTGCCATTATAGCCGTCCGAGATAATCATCTTATCCTTGACGATGAGCGCACCGACCTTACGACGTACGCAGTACGAATTCTCGGCCCAGACGCGCGCCATACGCAGATAACGCTCGTCTAATTGTCGCTGTTTCTCCTCTTGGTATCCCATAACCTTCGGTGATTATTAGATTTTACCGTGACAGTGCTTGTATTTCTTACCTGAACCGCAAGGGCAGGGGTCGTTACGACCAACCTTCTTCTCGACCTTGATAGGTGCTGGCTTTGTCTTCTTGCCTTGACCTGCGGCGGCCGCAGCAGCCATACGCGATGCCTGCAACTTATTCACATCGACCTTCGCTTTCTGCTGACGCTGTTGCTGAACAGACTCGGGGTTGTTCTCGCGTGTGGGGATATAGGCCTTGTTCAAAATAGCCAACGAATCACGATTTACCTTCTCCAACATCTTGGCAAAGAGGTTGTATGACTCCAACTTATAGATAAGCAACGGGTCTTTCTGCTCGTAGGTGGCATTCTGTACGCTGTGGCGCAACTCGTCCATCTCGCGCAAGTGCTCTCGCCAAGCGTCGTCGATGGTGGTAAAGAGTACAATCTTCGAGAAGACCTTATAAATCTCGGCGCCGTCCGAATCCTTGCAACGCTGCAACTCTACCGGCACGTTGAAGCCCAAGTGACCATCGGTCAGTGGGAAGTAGATGTTGCGCTCCATCTGGTGCTTATTGTCCTCATAGATGCGCTCCATAGTGGCGCGGACAGTGTCGGCAACGCTCTTGGCACGACGTGCATAGAGTGTGCGCAAATCCTCGACAATCCACTCGATAATCTCACGTGGCTTGGCGTCGTTATACTTCGCCTCGTCGAACGATGGCTGCAAGGCAACCTCGCGAATCAACTCAAATGAGAATGACTCGTAGTCCATACCCTCGTGTGAGGCCATAAAACTCTCGGCGAAGTCGTACATAATGTTATTGAGGTCAATCTCGATACGCTCGCCATATAGTGCGTGACGACGACGAGTGTAGATAACCTCACGCTGTGAGTTCATCACGTCGTCATACTCCAACAGACGCTTACGGATACCGAAGTTATTCTCCTCGACCTTCTTCTGTGCGCGCTCAATGGCCTTGGTCATCATAGGCGATTGGATAACCTCACCCTCCTGAATACCCATACGGTCCATAAGCGTAGCAATCTTTGCCGAGCCGAACAGACGCATCAACTGGTCCTCCAACGATACGAAGAACTGCGAAGAACCGGGGTCGCCCTGACGACCGGCACGACCACGCAACTGTCTATCCACGCGACGGCTGTCGTGACGCTCCGTACCGATGATGGCCAAACCGCCGGCAGCCTTCGCCTCGGGCGAGAGTTTGATATCGGTACCACGACCTGCCATATTGGTAGCGATGGTAACCTGACCGGCACGACCTGCCTCGGCTACAACCTGCGCCTCCAATTGGTGCTGCTTGGCGTTCAATACATTATGCTTGATGCCGCGCAATTTAAGCATACGGCTCAATAACTCCGAAATCTCGACCGAAGTGGTACCCACCAAAACGGGACGTCCTGCCTCCACAAGACGTACAATCTCGTCGATTACGGCGTTATACTTCTCGCGAACGGTCTTGTAAATCAAATCCTCTCTATCGTCACGAATGACGGGGCGGTTTGTGGGGATTACCACAACATCGAGTTTATAGATGTTCCAGAACTCCGATGCCTCGGTCTCGGCGGTACCTGTCATACCGGCCAACTTGTGATACATACGGAAGTAGTTCTGCAAGGTGATGGTAGCGAAGGTCTGCGTTGCGTCTTCAACCTTTACTCGCTCCTTGGCCTCGATAGCCTGATGCAGACCGTCAGAGTAGCGACGACCGTCAAGGATACGGCCTGTCTGCTCATCGACAATCTTCACCTTGTTGTCCATCACGACGTACTCCACGTCCTTCTCGAACATCGAGTAGGCCTTCAACAACTGATTGACCGTATGAACACGCTCCGACTTAATCGAATAGTCGTTGATGAGGGCATCTTTGCGCTGCGCCTTCTCCTCAACCGATAAATTCTGCTTCTCCAACTCGGCAACCTCCTCTCCGATGTCGGGCAGAACGAAGAAACCATCTTCGTTGAAGAACTTCGACAATGTCTCGTGGCCCTTGTCGGTAATCTCGACAGAGTTCATCTTCTCGTCGATGACGAAGAACAAATCGTCGGTCACCTCGTGCATACGACGGTTGTTGTCCTGCATATAGATATTCTCGGTCTTCTGGAACTGTACCTTGATACCCGGCTCCGAGAGGAACTTAATGAGTGGCTTGTACTTCGGCAATCCCTTGTGAGCGCGGTATAGCAAGAAACCTCCCTCGTCGGGCTTGCCTGCCTCGAAGAGTTTGCGTGACTCGGCTACCAACTGCGTAACGAGGCTCTTCTGCAATGAGTGCAGATGTTCAATCGAAGGACGATACTGCTCGAAGAGTTGGTCGTCGCCCTTGGGTACGGGACCAGAGATGATAAGCGGCGTACGGGCATCGTCAATCAACACCGAATCGACCTCATCGACGATGGCGTAGTGATGCTTGCGCTGTACCAAATCCTTGGGCGAAGAGGCCATATTATCACGCAGGTAGTCGAAGCCGTACTCATTGTTGGTACCGAATGTGATATCGGCCAAATATGCCTTGCGGCGAGCCTCCGAGTTGGGCTGGTGCTTGTCAATGCAATCTACTGACAAGCCGTGGAACTCATACATCGGGCCCATCCACTCCGAGTCACGTCGTGCCAGATAGTCATTCACCGTCACGACGTGCAC
Source organism: uncultured Alistipes sp. (assembly GCA_964594305.1). Classification (GTDB taxonomy): domain Bacteria; phylum Bacteroidota; class Bacteroidia; order Bacteroidales; family Rikenellaceae; genus Alistipes. The sequence goes on from CAZQMC010000044.1 coordinate 12,817, forward strand.
ACCCTTGCGTGCCAAGGCATTGAGGAATACGGGGAGTGTCGCAACGAGAGTCTTACCCTCACCCGTAGCCATCTCCGAAATCTTACCCTTGTGAAGAACGACACCACCGAACAACTGCACATCGTAATGCACCATCTCCCATTTAAGGTCGTTGCCGCCGGCAATCCAATGTGTGGCGTAAATCGCTTTGTCGTCCTCGATTGTGACAAAATCCTTCTCGGCGGCGAGGTTGCGGTCGAAGTCATTAGCCGTAACGACAACCGTCTCATTCTCGGTGAAACGACGGGCCGTATCCTTCATAATGGCGAAGGCCTCGGGCAGAATCTCGTCCAACACCTGCTCGATTTTCTCGTCGATACGCTTTGTGGTGTTGTCGATATCTTTCGAGATAGCCTCTTTCTCCGAGAGGGTGGTCTCGGCAGCCTCCAATTTGGCTTTCTGCTCGACGATGTGCGCCTCGTCAGATGAGATGAAGTCGGCAATCTTCTTCATCAGGGCGGCACTGTGCGCACGCAACTCATCATTCGAGAGGCTTGCAATCGAAGGGTATATCTCCTGAATCTTCTTTACGTAAGGCTCAATCTGCTTACGGTCTTTGTCGGCCTTTGAGCCGAAGAAGAATTTGATAATACTGCTTAAAATATCCATAATATTTTGTGTTATAACTTACTTGATGACAAATATCCTACAAATATACTAATTTATTGACAAATACACAAAACTTCGCGCGCGTATTATGCGCGAGAGACGAAATATACGAGTTTTATGCTCTTTTCGGAGTGATTATTCCTCTGCGGAGAGATGCTTCTGCTCCCACTGTTTGATAACTCTGCGACCTATGGGACACTCATCGCAACGATGATGACGGCAATACTCAAAGGCGAGTTGCAACAGGGCCTGTGAATCATAAGCCGTGCGGGCAATCTTGCCGTAACTGTTCCATTGCGCTATGATGGAGTTCTTCTCGGCGGGCAACTCCTCCAATAGTGCAAGGGCTCGTGAGCGCAAAATCTCACTCTGGGTGTAGGCTGCGTATGCGAATTGCATCTGCACCACAAGATTTATCGCCAATAGGTCGGTCTTCGTGCGTCCAAGACTCTTGGTTACACTTTGTGATGTCTTGGCCGGAGTATAGTGCGTGAGCCAATAGGGCAGCGTCTGCACACCAAAGAGAGCATTTACCTCATCGCCCGTTCTGCACTCCAATATGCGGTCCATAATGTGCGGAGTCGAGGCGAGTAGCGTCGTGACTTGTGACAGACGCAAGATGGGGTGATTGTTGGGATAAATCTTCTTTAATCGCCATTGTGACGGCTGCATCGGTTCGATGTTGTATTTGTTGGCCAGATATACAAAGTCGCGTTTTAAGTTCAGGATATACTCGTCGTGCGGGTATAGGTCCAAAAGCCCTGATGCTCCGATAAGCATAGCCTCGATATTGTGCGGGACAAGCCTTTCACGCAATATCATTGCGTAGGTAACGCGTTGTGACAGAGTCGTGAATGGCTCCTTATTGTCGATGCCGCCCATAATACGCAGGAGCATAACATAAAACACCTGCGCCCAATTGTCGTTACACTCGCGCAGAATCTCTTTTATGTCGTTGTTTTTACGCTCCAAACGCTCGAAACCGAGTGTGTTGTAAATCTCCAAACGGTGTAACTCGTCGATTTTAGACAAATAGGCCCCGCAGGCGTAGTACGATGCGCCTGTCTTCAACTTATTGATAACATCTCGCCTATCCATCTGGTGTCGGTTTTTACAGCAGGTTCAGTTCTAGCAGAGCCTCTTCCGACATCATCGAACGGTCCCAAGGTGGCTCGAATGTGAGTATGATATTGACCGACTTAACACCGGCAACCTTCTTGACCTGCGTGTTGATATCGTCTATCAACAGGTCGGCCATAGGGCAGTTTGGCGCTGTGAGTGTCATACGAATATCGGCCACACCTTCGGGTGTGAAGTCAATCTCGTATATCAAGCCCAAATCGTAGATGTTTACCGGTATCTCGGGGTCGTAAATATTTTTCAGCGTAAGAACAATTTCGTGTTCTACTTTCAGTATCTCTTCCGGAGTCATATTCGTCGTAAATATAAACGTTTATGCTTGTGTGTTGAAGGCTAACGCATAGACTTTCATCTGTTTAATCATAGCCAAAAGTCCGTTGCTGCGTGTGGGTGAGAGGTTTTCGCTAAGACCTATTGCATCGATGAAATAGAGTTCCATATCGAGTAACTCTTGCGGCGTGCGACCATTCATCACACGAATCAGCAGGGCGATAATACCCTTTGTGATTATGGCATCGCTGTCGGCCGAAAAATATACCTTCCCCTCCTCTACGCGAGCATCAACCCATACTCTCGACTGACACCCTTTGATGATGTAATCGTCGGTGCGATGCTCGGCTGCAATGGCGGGCAATGTGTCACTCAGTTCAATGAGGTAGTCGTATTTATCCAACCAATCGTCAAATATCGAAAACTCCTCTATAATCTGCTCTTGAATAGCGTCTTTCATTCCTTGTTGTTATTTATGAATAGGTTCCAATACTTCGCCTTCGGCTGCCGAAGGGGGATTTATGCCGATAAGGTGTGCTATGGAAGTTGCCACAGAGGTCATATCCACAGCCTTGTCGTAGCGCGCAGACTTTACGCCTCCGCCAAAGAAAATCAATGGTACGGCTCGGTCGTAGAGATACATCGAGCCTGACGACGAGCGTATGGCGGTGCGCTCCTCAATCCAATCCGGCATAAGATTTATGATTACATCACCCGAGCGTCGGGGGTAGTATCCGTTTTGTATCTTGCGACCATAGCCACTGCCGAAATAACTGCTACGCATAGCCTCGGCCGAGACGGCGTGTGCCACGCCTCGCAACTGCATCATAAATGTAGCCACATCGTGTTGCATCTTGGCGAGCGATAACCCCTTCTCGTAGATGAGGTTGTGGTTGAGGTATATGGCTCGGTCGATATAGCCCAAAACCCACTGCCCGTTACCGTGTTGTGAGCCTATGAAAGCATTGGTGATGACCTCGGCCTGCATAGTGTTGAAACGCTCTTTCTCTTTTGTGGGGCTGTTGAATGAAGGGCTTGTGCCGTGGTCCGACGAGAGTGTGATTACCACCTGCTCGGGGGCGTTTGTCTGCGCCAGAAGGAAGGTGATAAGATCCTCTAAATCACGGTCTAAACGGTATAGCATATCCTCATATTCAACCGATTCGGGGCCAAAGTGGCTGCTAATCATTCGGGGTGTGTCGAGGACAATGTTTAATATATCGGGCACTTCGTCTTTGCCCATATGGCACTTGGCTACAACCTGTTTGGCGAAGGCTATGATTGCGCTGTTTCCTGCCGGAGTATAGGCCATAGCCCTGTATATGTCGGCCGATGCTGTCTTTTGCTTTGTTTGCGGGGTGGCCTTACCTATAAAATCTATACGTTTGTTGTTCTTGCTCTGCAAACCCTCGATATGCGACACCTGCGAGTTGATGTAGTTGTCGTAGGGGTGCATCGCAGTCCAACGCTCCAACACATAGGCCTGATTCATATTGCCTTCGTTGTATTTCTCCACCCACTCGGGGAGTTTGTCGGTGTAGTACGACGATGTAGTCCAATGTGTTTTGTTGCGCTCCATCCAATATACCTCGCCCGTATGTCCGGCCATAACTATTGCCGACAGAGGCTCTACGGCAATCGTGGCGATATGACTCTCGGGGTGTTGCTCAAAAAGCGCATCAGAGAGTGTCTGTGCTATTAGTTGGCGGGGCGAGTGGTCACCGGCACCGCTACTGTAATTCACACTATACTCCTTGTCGTCGTTTATCAGATACTTTCGCTGATTGGTCACATAATCGAACCAACTCTCGGCCACAACACCGTGTGTCGAGGGCATAGCACCCGTCGAGAGTGTCGCCAACGAAACGGGGGTAGTGGTCTGCATATAGTCGAATGAGGCATTTGTAAAGTATGCTCCCTCCTGTGCCAAACGGCGAAAACCTCCTTGCGTGAGGTTGGCCTGATAACGCTCGATATCGTCCGAGCGCATAGAACTAACAACTATATTGACCACAAGGCGAGGGTTTTGCCTCTCTTGTGCTATTGCGACGCAAAAGGTTGATATTGCGGCTATTGTGAGTATATATCGTAAAACTTTCATATTGCTTGGTTAAATGCGAACGCAAAATTACAAATGAAACTATAAAAAACCTTCGAAATAAGCCTTTTCGGCACTCAAATCTATGTAATTGTTCAACTCTTCGACGAGTGAAATATCTTCTAATTGTTTGCGACAAAAACGGCGATGGGCCTCGCTTTGAGGACTGAATGGTCGATGTGCCACAGCCGCCGCAATGCGTTCTATTTGCTCGATGAGCGATTGTGTGGCGGGCGAAAAGGCCGCCGCGGAGAAGCGCTCCCAAATATAGTCTATGGCTGTCGTCGAGGGGTGTGTCATATCTTCGGCGTAGAAACGGTAGTCGCGTAACTCATCGTTCATAATCTCAAACGACGGGAAGTATGTCGCGTTGGGATAGCGACTGACAATCTCTCCAATAGCGACACGCAGGGTAGCCTTGCTGAGTGAATTTTGCTCGGCTCCGTCGCTCAAATGGCGTATCGGGCTGATGGTGAAAATCACTCGCTTGTCACGCAGACACCCCTCCAAGAGTGCGCCATATCGTGATACAATATCCTCTACCGAGAGCATTTCGCGTCGAAAATATCGTTGTGGTTGCTTGTGGCAGTTGGCGACAACCCGAGCACTATCCGTCAAACGATATACAATGGCGGTGCCAAATGTTATAATATAGGTATCGGCCTCTCTCAAAGCCTCTGCTCCTCGCTCCACGCCTTGTCGCATAGCATCAAGAGCCTTATCGACGTCGGAATGAGAGAACGCAGAGTGGAAATCGTACGAAAACCATCTCTCATTATCGTATTGCAACTCTTTTATGGTGGGAACACTCTCCGCCGAATAACGCTCAATGGCTTGGGCAATGGATTCGGGATTGAATAAGATGCCCGTCGGCGAGGCTGTTATATGAAACTTCGCTGCCGATAGTCGTGCCGCAATATTCTCGGCAAAGCACGAGCCCAGAGATAGAATCTTCTGCGAGTGGTCTATCTTGCGCACGAAGGGTGCTATGGGGATTATTGTTCTAAACTCTGCCATTGCTGATTCTATATTTCGCTTAACTCCAACCAACGCATCTCTTTTTGCTCTATCTCCTCGATTATGGTGGCTATGCGAGCCGAATGTTGCATAAGAGCGTTGTGCGACAACTCGCCCGAATATAGTGCGGCTTCCAACTCCGTTTTTTGTGTTTCAAGTTGTGGTAACTCCTGCTCCAACTGCTCCAATTCTCGTTGCTCCTTATAGGAGAGTTTGCGACGAGCGGTTGTCGTCGGGGAGGTTGAGCGTTGCGGTTTTACACTCTTGGGTGTGGCGGTTTTCGCCCTATCGGCCTCCTCCTCGCGGATATATTCGCGATATTCGCTATACTGACCGACAAAATCCTTTACCTGGCCGCCTTCGTTGAAGATAAACAGGTGGTCAACGGTCTTGTCCAAGAAACAACGGTCGTGTGACACTATAATCAAACAACCCTTAAACTGCATCAGGTACTCCTCCAAGATGTTGAGCGTGATGATGTCGAGGTCGTTGGTCGGCTCGTCCAAAATCAAGAAATTGGGGTTGCGCATCAATACTGTGAGCAGATACAGGCGGCGTTGCTCGCCACCGCTCAAAATCTCGACGTGCTTTGAGTGGCTCTCGGGTGGGAACAAAAACTTGTTCAACATCGACGTAACCGATATATGGTGTCCGTCGGAGGCTTCGACCGTCTCGGCAATATCTCGTACGATATCGATGACGCGTTGCCCCGGTTTGAACGAGAGTCCCTGCTGACGATAGTAACCTATGCGCAAAGTCTCGCCATGCTCGATTTTACCTGCGTCGGGTTGTAAAAGGCCTGTCAGCAGATTGAGGAATGTGCTCTTGCCTGCGCCGTTGTGTCCCACGATGCCTACACGCTCAAAACGAGAGAATTTATAGGAAAAATTATCTAACATCACCCGCTCACCAAAACGCAGTGTGACATCTTCGCAGTCGATGATTTTACCGCCCAGGCGTGATGTAGCGACATCTATCGATACATCTTTGCGGGCGAGTGACACCGCAGCCTTGTCTTTGAGGTCGTAGAAGGCGTTTATGCGGTAGCGGGCCTTACCTGTGCGGGCCTGTGGTGTGGAGCGAATCCACTCCAACTCACGACGCAACAAGTTGCGGGCCTTATCGATATTGGCCTGCATATTGGCATATCGCTCCTCTCGCTTGGCCAAAAAGTCGGAGTAGTTGCCTCGGTAGGCGAATAACTCTCCGCGGTCTATCTCGAAAATGGTATTACAGATGCGGTCCAAAAAGTAGCGGTCGTGCGTTACCATCAATAGCGTACAACGCGACTTTTGCAGATAACCCTCCAAATACTCGATAATGTCGATGTCGAGGTGGTTGGTAGGCTCGTCCATAACCAGAAAATCGGCCTCCTGCAATATCATCAGGGCTATGGCGGCACGCTTTGCCTCGCCACCCGACAACTCGCCCATCTTCTGGTCGAGGTTCGAGAGTTTTAACGACGATAGTACCTGCTTGATACGTTGCTCGGCCGACCAGCCATCGGCAGAGTCCATTGCGGCCATAGCACGAGTAATCTCGGCCTCGTTGCCGCCGGCAATGGCCTTTTCGTAGTTGCGTATGACCTCGTAGGTGGTGCCAAGTCGGGAATATACCTCGTCGAAGAGTGTGTTTTCGGGGTTGAAGG
>CAZQMC010000045.1:0-19010 GCA_964594305.1 uncultured Alistipes sp.
AAACAAAAAAAAAGACCTGCCTAACATTTTTTTATTGTTAGACAGGCTCTTTTATTTTATCGACCTCTGCCGGCCCTCGGCTACAAGAGTATCTTGAAGATGCACTTCTTAACTCTACCCGTGCCAAGCATCGGGGCGTGACCATCTTCGGGATAGAGAATCGAGAACTGTCCCTCGCGAAGAGTATAGAAGCATTGTGGTTTATCGACAAAGAGTTGAATATCCTTCGCCACATCGAACTCTGTCTCGGGCGTAAGGCAATCCTTCTTCTCGCTCCAACCAAAGACCTCCTCATCGCCACGCAACACGAGTTGAATATCGATATATTTGCGGTGTAACTCCAAGCGAGCCTGCTCATAAGGGCGCAACTCCAACTCCTGCACCATAACAAATATATTATCGCCGTCGATATCGTGGCGGCCCAACTCCATTGTTGCCAAATCGTGAGTGTCGATATAATCGAACACGGTCTTAAATCGAGGGTGCAACGAGAGATATTGCTCCTTGTTGCTCAATGCGTCAAGTATCATATTTGGTTAGTTTTTAGGTTTATACATCAATCTCACAAATACGGGATAGTGGTCCGAATACTCCACCTTATTATCCTCGGCCACCACTCCGGCCCGCTCCAACTCCTCATCTTGCGGCATAGGCATCTTATCGCCAAACACACGGACAAGGATTGTATCGGCATTATCACCTCGGCCCCTGACTCTCGGCGTCAAGCCCCAACTATCGATAACGTCGTACGACAAAGCCTCAAACTCATCGGAATAGAGGATATAATCGATACGCAACATATCAAAAAAGCCTCGATAGGTGTGAGAATAACCCCGACCGACACGACGGAAGGCGTCGTTTAATCGGCGGCTCATCTGGCGATAGGTGTAAGATATCGGGGTGTCGTTGAAGTCTCCACACACAATGACGGGATATGGTGACTGTCTGATAATACGAGCAATAGTATCGACTTGCGAGGAGCGCAACTTATTATTCTCGCTCAAACGATGCACAATACTGCTCAACTTCTCGAAATCACCCTCCTCTTCGAGATATTGATGATTTTCGATATAACGCCCCTCCTCACGACGTATGGCGGTCGTATGCAGGTGATTATTAAACAGGCGAATTGTATCCTTGCGGATAACGATATCGGCCCACACAAAATTCTTCATCGTATCGATACGCTCGGCACGCGCTATCGGGTGACGGCTATAAATCGCAGGACTTAAATCCTTGCGTGAGAGTTTCGATGGCAAGGGCGAATATTTCAGTTCCCGAAGCATAGAGTCCGCTATCGACGAGAAGCCCATCTCCTGAAAGCACAGCACATCGGGACGCAACTCACGCACAATAGCCACTACCGAGTCCAAGCATCGCTCGCCGGCATCGTTGATAAAACTGCGACTATTGTAGGTCATAACCCTTATGGCCTCCTTGGGGTAACTCTTATCGTAATGGCGTTTCAACTCGGGACGGTAGAACTGCGTAAGGCTAAACAAGCCGACAAACGAGAGCAGCAGCATACCTATCGCTATCTTACGCCAACGCAACACCCAATAGAGTGTCAATATCAGCATAAAAGTATAGACAAAAGGGGCAATAAGGCCCAATGTCGAAAAGATGCCTATCGAATGTGGATTGATTGCAGGCAAAAAGAGTAGCGCGACGAACAACAGCACGACGGGCAGTGTCAGTACCAACATTATGGTATCCAACAACATCGCAAATGGCGACCTCTGCTCCTTCTTGCGCGAGCCATACAGGCCCGAATAGTACTCCGACATACCGCTGCTATTAGAAATAAATCTTCCCTTTGTGACGCCACCACATCAAAAGCGCAAAGCCCCACAGCATACCTCCCAGATGGGCGAAGTGTGCCACACCCTGCTGAATACCGGCCATACCGAAGAACAACTCGACAAGGCCATATATCACTACAAACCATTTGGCTTTGAGTTCCACGGGCGGGAACATCAACATCACTCTCTGGTTGGGATAAATCACTCCGAAGGCCAACAACAGACCAAACACTGCTCCCGAGGCTCCGACCGTCGGAATACGCAACAGATTGATGGCTGCCATCTGGCCCGTAGCCTCAATGGCGTGGTGATACTCGGCATAACCCACACCCAACTGCAACAGGGCCGCACCGATACCGCATACCATATAATACGTAAAGAATCGTGCCGAGCCCAAACGCATCTCCAACGTACGGCCGAACATCCACAAAGCAAACATATTAAAAAACAGATGTGACAGGCCGCCGTGCAGGAACATATAGGTAACTACCTGATACGAGCGAAAGAACGGGCTCTCGACATTAAACAGTGCGAAATACTCGATAATCGAATCACCGAAAGGCAACAACTCGGTAGCCATCAAAGCCACGCAGTTGGCTATTATAAGGTTTTTGACAACCGGAGGTGTCATATCTCCAAATCTACTCATAAAAATTTAGGCATTTTAACTCAACTTCGCCTTCAACTCCTCGACGGTAAGTTCTCGCATAATGGGACTACCCGAGGGTGAAAAACTATAATTATCGCACTCGCAAAGCATCTTCAACAGGCTCTCGACCTCACGCTTCGAAGTGGTGCGGCCCGTCGTACGGCTACCTCCAACAGCCATAACACGCGCCATATCCTCACGCATACTCTCCGCCACATCTTCGCTATCTTCCACCTTGCGCAATAGTTCGAAAATCAGACGGTCGGCCTCCTCGTGTGCCACATTTGAGGGAATACCCAACAGACGAATCGAACCCTCGCCACACAACTCCACCTCGAAGCCCAGCGACACAAACTCCACAAGATGCTCCGCCAAAAGCGTGTAATCATCTTTCGAGAGGGATATCTCATCGGGGAACAACAACTTTTGTGATGCCGAGCAGCCACCATTCATCGAGGCCATATAACCATCATACAACACTCGCTCTTTGGCTCGGCGCAAATCGACAATCATCATTCGCCCCTCGCACGACGCGACAGCATAGCCATTTCCCGTAACAAGCACATCGCCAAACGAAAGCGACCGCGGCAACAACTCCTGCTGCTCACCGATAGACGACGGAACAAACTCCAAATAACTCTCCTCCTGCCCTATATTCGAGGGCTTATCATCATAGGCCTCCTCGGGCGATAACGACGACTCGATGAACGAACATTCGTCAAACGAATGTTGCGACCACGGCACACTATGCAGAGCCGAGCCGGTATGTGACGCACGACCTCTGCCGAGGCTCACATCACTGGCCGACGTAGTGACTTTATCATCGACATAAGGTACATCGTACAACGACATATCAATCTCGATATTGGGGTCTGCCACCGCTGCGGCATATCCCTCCTCAAACGGATTATAGTCATTACCCGATGCCGAGGACGGCTCATAAACCACCGCATTGGGATTCAATACGGGAATATCTACCGACACTCGATTATCGAAATCCATCATCGCCACGCTGCCACTCTTGGCCAATGTACCACGCACAGCCGATGTGATAATCTGATACAAATCCTCGGCATCGGCAAACCTAACCTCGGTCTTATGGGGCGACACATTCACATCGACACGCTCCGAATCGACCGTAAGATAGAGGAAATACGAGGGTGAGCAGTTCTCGGGGATAAGTTTTTCGTAGGCACGCATTATCGCGCGGTAAATCTGCGGCGAGCGGAAATAACGGCCATTGACAAAGAGATATTGCTCATTATTTTTCTGCTTGGCGGCGGCAGGACGGCCCACATAACCCGAAATCTTTACCAGCGTGGTATCGACCGCAACCTCCAAAAGATTGGTCTTGATATGGCGGCCTACAATATCGATTATACGCTCCGAGAGTGATGCCGGACGAAGTGTAATGATTGGCATATCGTTTGACATCAACTCACACCCCACCTCGGGATTACACAAAGCCACCTGACGGAAAACGCGCTTGATTTCGGTGACCATCTTGGCCTTATCCGACGAGAACTTACGTCGGGCCGGAGCCGTATAGAAGAGGTTACGCACCAAAAACTGCGAACCAACAGGACACATTGTAGGGGTCTGCGAGATAAACTCTCCGCCATTCACAATGGTCACAGTACCCACTTCGTCGTCCTTCTTACGGGTACGTAACTCGACCTGCGACACCGCAGCAATAGAGGCCAGAGCCTCGCCACGAAAGCCGAAGGTTTGAAGGCGATACACATCATCGAAATCGCGTATCTTGCTCGTCGCGTGTCTATCGAAAGCCATACGGGCATCGATGGGCGACATACCGCACCCGTTATCCACAACCTGAATAAGTTCCAATCCCGCATTGCGAAAATTAACCGTCACCGAAGTAGCACCGGCATCAATGGCATTCTCCATCATCTCCTTGATGGCCGATGACGGATTATCCACTACTTCGCCGGCGGCTATCTGGTTAGCCACAATCTCGGGTAGAAGATGTATTCTATTCTCCTCCATATTAAGGTTGGGTTACAAAATGTATCTTTTAATCTTCAACTATCACTATCTCCTCGCCCTCGACATAATCGTTCGGCACGATGATAAAGGGTGCGTTCAGGTCAAACGTCTCACCCTGCTCGGTAGCGGGCACAGCCTCCACCGCAGGAGCCGCCACAGGTGTAGAGGTTGCCATATTGAACACTGCACTTATGCGTGGTACAAGTATATAGGCAAACATAAACACCAGCAACAAAACTGCCACCATTGTCAGCAAACGCATATTACCGCCAAAGCCCTTGCCCTTACGTTGCGAGCGGCTCTGCTCACGAGCCTCGCGTTGCGCTCGGAGATACTTTCCGGGGGTATATTCGCTATCATCGTCCAATCTTTCGCCGCGCAATTCGGCACGACGCTGCTCACGAGCCTCCTTTTCGGGGTCGAAGTAACGCGGTGTATATGAAAATTTGTTAGCGTGTCGCTTGTGTGGTGAGAAAAATCCCATATTACTAATGTTTTATTCGTTATCGGAAGAAATTACGCATTCTTTCAAATATATTCTGTTTCTCGACGCTCTCAGCCTTCTTGAAGTGAGGTTGCTCGGATAGTTTTTCGACCAACTTACGCTCCTCGCCATTGAGCGAATCGGGAATAGTAATATCCACGACGATAAGTATATCGCCTCGGCCATAGCCATTTACATCGGGAAGACCTTTGCCACGGAGTCGCAACACCTTACCTGCGTGAGTACCCGGTGCAATCTTTATCTTAACTCGGCCATCGATGGTTGGCACCTCAACCTCGCCACCCAAGATGGCGGTAGTAACCGTCAAATTGAGGTTATGGACAAGGTCGTTGCCGTCGCGCACCAACTCGGGGTTACGCTCCTCCTCAATCATTACCAGCAAATCACCGCTTATGCCTCCGTGCTGGGCGGCATTTCCTTTACCCGAGACGGTCACAGCCATACCCTCGCCCACGCCGGCAGGAATCTTAATCTCGACAACCTCCTCGCCGCGAATAGTACCATCACCACCACACTTATCGCATTTGGCGGTAATAATCTTACCCTCGCCACCACACGTAGGACATACGCCCTGCGTCTGCATACGGCCAAAGAAGGTGTTTTCAACACGAGTCACATAGCCCGAGCCGTTACATGTCGAGCAGGTGCTGTACGACGACGAATCCTTTGCACCCGAGCCACCACACTTATCGCAGGCAATGGTCTTATTGATTTTGAGTTTCTTGGTCGTACCGTTGGCTATCTCGGAGAGGGTGAGTTTCACCTTGACACGAATATCCGAGCCACGATTTACTCTGCGACCGCTACTGCGACCACCTCCAAAACCGCCAAAGTGACCACCGAAAATATCTCCGAACTGCGAGAAGATATCCTCCATCGAGAAGCCGCCGCCAAAGCCGCCACCAAAACCGCCACCCGCAGCACCGCTCATACCGGCGTGACCAAATTGGTCATAACGGGCACGCTTATCGGGATTGGACAACACGTCGTAAGCCTCGGCAGCCTCCTTGAACTTCTCCTCGGCCTCCTTATCACCCGGATTCTTATCGGGGTGATATTTAATGGCAGCCTTACGGTAAGCCTTCTTTATCTCGTCGGCATTGGCGTTACGCTGAACGCCCAACACCTCATAGTAATCTCTCTTTTCTGACATCGTCTTATAAGATTAAATTCGGGTTGTTACTCTCCGACAACAACCTTTGCATAGCGCAGCACCTTATCATCGAGCATATAGCCACGCTGCACAACATCTATAACCAAACCCTTCTTATCCTCACCCGCAGCAAAACGCGCCACAGCCTCGTGGAAATCGGGATTAAACTCCTTATCCAGAGCCTCAATCTCTGTAACCTTCTTCTGGCGCAAGGCCTCCTCAAACTTCTGCAAAACGAGTTTCTCGCCCTCACGCAGAGCCGCCAAATCCTCGCTCTTTTCTGATGCCGCCACGGCGCGATGCATATCGTCAAGCACCGTAAGCATAGACTTCAATACATCGGCTCCTGCCGTCGAAATCAAATCCATCTTCTCACGCAACGTACGCTTACGATAGTTATCGAACTCGGCCTGCAAACGCATATATTTATCTCGCCATACGGCAATCACCTCCTCGGCAGAAGGCTCCTGAAACTCTGATGATGGTTCTTCGCCCTCTGCCATTGTGTCAGTGGAGGGCTGCTCATCTTCTGCCACATTGGCACACGACTCTCCTTCGCACGAGGGATTAACATCTCCGTCGCGGAAACCTGCCTGCTCATCAACCTGCTGATTCTCAACCTTTTCTTTTGTCATATCTAAACTTTTTTCGTATTCATCACTATCTATTGCGCAAATTATATGCCCAAGCCACTACCCTATAATAAATATGGTCGGGCGCTTGGCAATATCGGGCATCTGCACCCTGCGCCACTGCTCTACCGTACGAGTGATGATAACCTCGTCGGGCGAAGTTATATCGCAAGCGATGGTGAGGCGTGTCGCCGGCGAGAGCGTCGAGAGCATCTGCTCAACCAACTTCACATTACGATAAGGTGCCTCGATAAATATCTGTGACTGATGTTCCGTCTGCGCTCGGCGTTCAAACATCTTTATAGCCTTGGCTCTCTCGGGTGGTTTCACTGGCAGATAGCCATTGAAGGCAAACGACTGACCGTTAAGTCCCGAGGCCATCATTGCAAGCAGTATGGACGAGGGGCCGACCAAAGGCACAACCTTAATACCCTTACGATGGCAAGCCTCGGCAACCATTGCCCCGGGGTCAGCCACACCCGGCACACCTGCCTCCGAAATCACGCCCGCCGAGCGTCCCTCGACGATAGGGCGCACCATAGCCTCGACGGCCACCCCTTGTTTGGTATGCTCGTTGAGTTCCACGAACTCCAAATCATCAATCTTGCGACTTATGCCCGCCTTCGACAAAAATCTACGTGCCGAGCGGACATTCTCGACAATAAAGTAATCGAGTGAATCAATCACCGCGCGATTAGCCTCCGGCACCACATCATACACCCCCGTTGAGTCCGAAATAGGACACGGTATCATATATAAAACACCCTTTGCCATCACTCTCTGACATATATTCGTTTGACACGAGCCGCAACCGATGTGATAATCTCATAAGGGATTGTCGCCAGCACCGCAGCCATATCTTCGGCACTATTGCCTAACCGGGGCGAGAAGACGACAACCTCGTCACCCTCTTTAACGCCCACGATGTCGGTCACATCAATCATACAACTATCCATACATATACGGCCTACAACCGGAGCCTTGCAGCCTCCAACCAACATCGACCAGCGACCGTTACTCAAATGACGGTCAAGGCCGTCGGCATAGCCTATGGGAATGGTGGCAATAAGACTATCGCGCTGCAACACCTCGCTACAACCATAACCCACACTCTCGCCCTGACGACGTTTGCGGAGTTGTACGATTCGTGTTTTAAGTGTAGCGACAGGTTGCAGTTCGTCGTTATGGCAGTAACCATATCCATAGAGTCCCAAGCCCAAACGGCACATATCGAAATGCGCCTCCGGGAAGCGTTCTATGGCTGCCGAATTAGCCGTATGACGGATTATTTTATATGGAAGAGCCTCGGCCAACGCTTGGCTCATTCTATCGAACAAGGCTATCTGCTCACGCGTAAAAGCATCTTGCTCCTGCATATCGGCACACGCCAGATGAGCAAAAACAGAAGCGACCTTAACACTGCGACAACCATTCAGTCTCTCGATAAGTGCCGGCAACTCGCTCTCGACAAATCCCAAGCGGTGCATACCCGTATCCAACTTAATATGCAGAGGATATTCACAACTGCCAAAACGCTCGGCGCTATCGATAAAATCGTTCAACGAGTGAAGGCTGTAAATCTCTGGCTCCAAGCCGTGTGCAACCATCTTATCGAAACTCTCCGAGTCGGCATTCAACACCAAGATAGGCATCGTAATACCCTTCTCTCGCAGTACAACACCCTCATCGGCGAAGGCCACAGCCAAATATGTTACACCCTGACGCTGCAAGAGTTGCGCAACCTCGACATCGCCCGCACCGTAAGAGTGAGCCTTGACCATCGCCACCAAGCGATGATTCATCGGCAGGTAACGACGGAAATAGGCCAGATTGTGCGACATGGCATCGAGATTTACCTCCAAGACCGTCGTATGACTCTTACGCTCTATGCTATGGCAGAACCTGCGCAGAGTATCTTGGCGATTGCCCTTCAACAAAACGGTTCGACCTGCAATATCGGAAATCGAGAGGCTTCGCATAAGCGACTCCTCGCTATCGTAAAAGCGTGTGGCACAACCAAACAACAATCCATATTGCGATATACTCTCGCCCACGCCTATTAGTTCATCTACCTCGGCACTCGCCACGAGTTCGGCAACGCGTTCATATAACAATTTCTCGTCGGCACCGCCACACACATCGGCTATGATGGCAAGCGTCTTGCCGCCAAGTGCGACATTACGCAACGTATCGAGAGCCAACGCCAAAGAGTTTGCGTCGGAGTTATAATTATCGTAGATTATGGTCGAAGCGGCCAAACCCTCCTTAACCTCCATTCGCATAGAGGCGATTTCGTCACATCGGGCATCGACATCGTAACCCAACTCACGACAAACGCACCTCGCAAGCAACGACATCTCCGACAGGAAGGCAAATGCTCCATTCAGTTCGGTATCTGCCACAACCCTTTCGCACTCCAAAGAGATTTTGTCGGCGACCTGCGATATGATATGATAACGGCTGGGTGATATAAGTTTTTTACAGCGATGTGCCAGCACCAACTTCTCGGCGACCTTCTGCTCAATGCTATCGAAATTATTTTGATGAGCATCGCCCACCGAGGTAAAACACACTACATCGGGGCGAATCATACGCTCCAAACGCTTCATCTCACCCTGCTCGGAGATACCGGCTTCGATGAGTGCCACCTGCTCGTCACCCTGCATCATCAGAAGCGACAGAGCCACACCCAACTGCGAATTATAACTCATCGGCGAGGCGAAGTACTTCACATCGGAGGGTAACATACTCGCCACACGCTCCTTGACAATGGTCTTGCCTTGTGAGCCTGTGATACCGACAACAACGCCCTTGAAATTATCCCTATGAGCCGCCGCCAACGCCTGCAAAGCCTCCAACGAATTGCCCACACGCACTATTCCGACATCGGCGTAACGCTCCACCGCACAATCTCGTTCTACCATAAAGGCCCTGATGCCTCGGGCGTACATATCGTCGATGAAGTCGTGGCCGTCGTGATTATCGCCACGCATAGCCACAAACATAGCGCCGTGACCAAAGGCGTGGTTGCGTGAATCCACCACCACCTCGTTCACCTCGACATCTGTGCCTCGCATCTCCCACCCCACAAGGCGGGCTATTTCCGACAATCGGTATCTCATTACTTACTAAATATCGCTCTTAAATCTCACAACAGTAATACCTGCACCGCCTCTGTCGGCGTGCTCATCTTTGGCCGACTCCACAGCCGGCAACGAGCGCAGATAACGGCGTATCTCCTCCTTCAAGGCTCCTGTACCCTTGCCGTGAAGAATAGTAACACCGCCAACACCCACCATCAAGGCATCATCGACCAAATCCTGCACCACCTCCAATGCCTCGACAGCGCGCATACCTCGCACATCGACGCTATCCTTGAAGTTAAGTTTGCGGGAAGATATATCGACCGACAAGACCGTACGAGGTGTTGTGGGTTGCACGCTCTTTTTATATTCGGAATTTGAAACCACAACCAATCTATCCTTATCGACCATCGTGAGAATCTGTCCAAATGCAACCTGCGCCTTCTTACCCTTGATGCTCTGCACCACACCCGGCACCTGCTGACCTTCAATCCTTACCTTCGAGCCTACCTCAATAGGCTTCACGACCTTCACCTGCGACTGCGGCTCCTCCGCCACAGCCTCGCCACGACGCTTCTTGCCCTCCTCGCGACGAGCCTTGCGACGCATCAGGCGTTCCATCTCTCGCTCGACCTTCTCGCCATCGAACGACGACTCGACACTATCGACAGCCGCCTTGAAATCCTCCAACTCCTTACGAGCCAGACGAGTGAGTTCCTTCTCGGCCTGTGCCTCCTTAATCGTACGAATAGTATTCTCTATCTGGCGATTGGCATCGGCCACCAAGCGTTGCGCCTCCTCCTTGGCCTTACTCAATATCTCACGGCGTTCCTCCTTGATACGGGCCAACTGCGAAGCATAACTGCTCTCCAACTCCTCGACCTTGCGGTCGGTTAGGCGTATGCGGTCACGCTTTTGCGACCAATAATGCTTGTCGCGGGCAATCTCTCGCAACTGACGCTCCAAATTGATGTGGTCGCTACCCGCCTTGTCACTCGCCTTGCGAATAATATCCTCGGGAAGTCCCGTCTTACGGGCAATCTCGATGGCAAACGAACTACCCGGCTTACCCTGCTCCAACTTAAAGAGAGGACGGATATTCTGCACGTCGAACATCATAGCACCATTGGCCACACCTTCGGCGCCTGTGGCATAATATTTTATATTGGAGTAGTGAGTTGTAATCACTCCATAGCACCCCTTCTCCAACAGTCGCTCCAAAATAGCCTCGGCAATGGCTCCACCTATCACCGGCTCCGTTCCCGAGCCGAACTCGTCTATCAGGACAAATGTACGAGGCGAGGCGGCCTGTAACATCGACTTCATATTGAGAAGGTGCGACGAATAGGTCGAGAGGTCGTTATCCATCGACTGCTCGTCGCCAATATCTATGCAAATACTCTCAAACACAGGCAGTTCACTCGTTTCGGCTGCTGTAACGGGAAATCCGCATTGGAACATATACTGAACTATTCCCGCCGTTTTCAGACATACCGACTTACCACCGGCATTAGGGCCCGAGATAACCAAAATATGCTTCTCCTTATCGAGTTGCATATCGAGTGGCACCAACTCCTTCTTCTCGCGCTTCAAGGTCTGCGCCAACAGAGGATGAAACGCTCGACGCAGAACCATACGGTCGTCGGTCGAGACAATCGGTTTACCCGCACCATTCTCCACTGCCCAACGCGCCTTGGCTCTCACAGCGTCCATCTCGGCGAGATACTCCCCGGCCGAAGCAATAGGCTCGGCATCGGGCATAAGAGACTCGGTAAATTCGGTCAGGATACGCACCACCTCTCGTCTCTCGGCATACTCCAACTCTTTGAGTTGATTGTTGAGTTCCACAACCTCGACAGGCTCGATGTAGAAGGTCTTGCCCGTAGCCGACTCATCGTGGATAAAGCCATTGAGTTTGCGTTTGTTGCCCGCCGACACGGGAATCACCGCCCTACCGTCACGAATAGAAATCATCGCTTCGGCATCGACAATACCGGCCTTCTTGGCACTTGACAACACCTGCTGCAAGCGTTTCGACACCTGCCCCTCGTGTTCGCGGATAGAACGGCGCAACGCAAGCAATTCGGGCGATGCTCCGTCTCGCATCACGCCCTCGTCGTCGATAATCTGATTTATGCGACGAATAATGTCGGGGAAGACACATACTCGCTCGCTACGCTCTCGGAGTCGAGGATACTGCTCCTCCTTGCGACTCAACACAAAGCCCACCAAATTACCCACAGCAGAGAGCGCCTTACGCAATGTCACCACCTCTTCGCAATCAAGAAACGCACCCTCGACACCAATCTTTTGGAGCACCTCCTCCATATCGGGGTACTCGTCGTGCGGAGCATCGCTATCGAGCATAAGCATCACGCGCATCTCGTCGGCAATATCCAGACGACGCTCTATATCAGCCCGCGAGGTGGAAAATCTCTCCACCTCGATAAGCCGCTTTGCAGCCTGCATACTGCACAAGGCAGTCACTTGACTTCGAAGACGGTCAAAACCTATCTTCTGCTCAAAATTTGCAGGGTATATCATCTTTATCAAAAATGCTTAATTCTTTGCGGCCTTTTCCTGCGCTTCGGCAGCCTTCTCCTGTGCCTCCATCTCTCGCTTTATAGCCTTCTTCTCGGCTTTTGCCTTGGCCTTCTCTACCTTTTTGTATGGATTACTGCCAAAAACCGACACGTTGATATATCGCCCGGGGTTGGCCTTCACGTCCTCCAACAAAGCCGATAAATTGTTGCTTGCCGACGCCAAATTATCATACAAAGCCGAATCCTTCAACAACTTACCGACACTACCCTCCTGCTCATTAACCATAGCCAGCACGCCGTCGAGTTCGCGCATCACGCCCTCGATGCTCTCCACCAACTTGGCCTCCGAGAGTTGTGCCGAGAAGTTCTGCAAATTACCGATTATCGAATCTATCTGGCCGGCATTGTCCCCCAGACTCTTCGAGAAGGTGCTGAACGATGCCAACGCCTGCTCCAAATGCTCCTTCTCGTTCGACAACATTTCGCTTACATCGCCCGTCACCGAATCGACATTAGAGATAATGTGTGTAAGATTTTCGGTATTATCGGCAACCAACTTATTTACACCCTCCAACGTCTGTGTCAGGTTATCCAGAACAGTCACAAGACGCGTCTTCAAATCGCCGAATTCATCGCCCGCCATCTGCAACAAATCAGAAGCCGACTCCGACTCTATAACGCCTTTATTGGCAATACTTTCAGCCGACGAGCCATATACAATCTCCACAGCCTTGCCACCCATCAGACCGTCGGAAAAAATCTTGGCCTTTGAGTCCGCAGGAATACGGTAACGTCTATCCACCGAGAGTTCCAACTCAACGCCCTTCGAAGGGTCCTCATTGAGAGTGATACGACTCACCGAGCCGACCTTAACTCCCTGAATGACCACACTCGCCGCCGACTGGATACCTCCCACCTGCTCATAATAAGCGTAATACTTGTTTGTCTTGCTAAAAATGTCGGCACCTTGAAGGAAGCGCGCAACGCCCCAGCCTGCCAACAAAACCAATACGGCAAAAATGCCGACTTTAACCTCTCGTTTCATATCTTGTTGTTTTCTCTTACAAACACTATTTCACTACATTATCGCCCTCGTAACGCACGATAAATGCATCACCAAAGACCTTTCGAACTTCGCTCAAATGGCGCACAGCCTCCTCTCGCGAAGAGTATTCTCCATAGCAATACTTATGTTTCAACGGGCCGCTACCCTCCAAACGACGCACCTTGTTGCGATACGACTTAAACGTAGCATCACCCACACCGAGAATTTTATTCAAAGCCATAACCTGAATGGCGTATCCCGATGTCGAATTTTGCTGTGAGCCCGTGGTAACAGGCTTTGCCTGTGCTGTATTTTGCGGCTGTACCTTTTGCGGTTTAGCCTGCTGGGGCTGCACTGATTTCTGCTGCTGTTTCTGTTCGGGCTTCTGTTGCGGTTTAGCCTGCTGTTGCTGTTTCTGTTCGGGCTTCTGCTGGGGTTTAGTCTGCGGCTCGGTGACTTTTTGCGTCGGTTTTGGTGCAGTGGGCTTTTGTTCAGAGGCTGCCGTAGCAGAAGAAGTGGTCGCAGGTTTTGATGCCACAACACCCTTGCCCGACATTCGCTCTATATGGCCCACATACTCTTTCACTGCGTTGCACAACATTCTGGCCAACTCGTTTTGGCCCTTTTGCGATTTCATATAGGCAAGTTCCTGCGCATTGGTCATAAAGCCCAACTCGGTCAGCACGCTCGGCATATCGGTAGCATACAACACCTTCAACAGTTGGCGACGCATCTTACGCACATTACGGCCGCCCTTCGAATAGTGCGACTGCATAATCTTGGCCATCATCTCGCTATACTCACCATAGGTGAATTGCAAATTCTGGATATAGGCCCTAACCATCGCGGCAGTATTCTCGTCCGACATATCGATAAGTTCCTCTTTATTGTTGTTATAGAGGACGCTCTCGTTATAACGAGTCTCCTTTTCGCTCTCGCCCATAATGAGGGTTTCGGGGCCATATACCGTATTTTTCGTAGCCGCATTGGCGTGAATCGAGATGAAGAAATCACCGCCCGCACGATTGGCTATATTGGCTCGGGCCGTCAAATCCTCGTTCAGCGTCTTACCCAAGGCTGTATCGGTCTTACGGGTATATACGACCTTCACCTGCGGCAACTCCTTCTCAATGAGCGCACCCAACTTCAAAGCCACAGCCAGATTTATATCCTTCTCCATAACGCCGCCATAAGTGGCTCCGGGGAAGGCACTACCACCGTGCCCCGCATCAAGGACAATAACGAACTTGTCGCTCTCGTTAGTTTGAGCGAAGACATTCCCTCCACACAAAAGGAAGAGAAGTGCAAACAATATGGAATAAACCTGACGCATCATCTTAAAATTATGCCCAAATATTGGTTGTAATACACAAAAAAGCGTTATATTTGTCGGTTAAAATACGCGTGCGCAACGTGGGAAAGACCTATTGTTGAGCCGTTTTGCCGACTTGTCGGCAAAGTTACGAAAAATTTTGGAATTTTGAGCAATTTTAGAACGAAATATCTCCTTTCGGTAGCCATTGTACTACTCTTTTCGCAATTCGTATTCGGATTTGCGCCGACAATGCGCGCCATATCCTCCGTCATAGCGGAGCAGGACTCCATACAGCAGGAGGCAACCCGACAAGACAGCGCCTCACAACGCAACAAATCAAAGGAGCGTCGCAAGGAGCGTGCGCAGCGTAGCGAGCGTCGTACGATAACAAGCGAGGAGAACTCGGCGACAACCATTCCCGAATTAGACTCTGCCCTTCTGGATACCATCAGACACGATGTCGAGGAGTTGATTATCGCAGAGTCGGACTCGGCCCGCAAGAGCGGCTCGTCGGCCATCGACAAACCCATATCGGGTAGAGCAATGGACTCGCTCTACTACGATTTGCGTACAAAGAAGGTCTATCTCTACAATCAGGGTGATGTCACATACGGCAACTTCAACCTCAAAGCCGACTATATGGACATCGACCTGAACTCGAAAAACATATACGCCTACGGCAGTAGCGACACATTAGATGGCGAAGTGAAAATCAATCGTCCCACCTTCACCGAGGGCAACAGCACTCTCAATATGGATACGATTGTCTATAACATCACCACACAAAAGGCAAAAATCGAGGGTATTGCCACACAGCAGGGCGATGGTTGGCTGATTGGTGAGAGGGTGAAAAAGATGCCCGACAACACCATCAACATTGCGGGAGGTATGTACACCACCTGCGACCACACCGACCACCCCCACTTCTACTACGATGCCAGCCAAATCAAGGTTATCCCCGGCAAAAAGGCTATTATGGGCCCGGGCCACCTTGTCATAGAAGATGTACATATCCCCTTCCTCGGTCTTCCCGAGGCGTTCTTCCCGCTCAACACAGGCCCCAAGTCGGGTATTTTGATGCCGTCGTATGGTGAGGAGGCGAAGCGAGGATTTTTTATGCGAGGATTGGGTTACTACTTCAAGATAGGCAGCCATATGGACCTCACATTGACGGGAGGCTTCTATACGCTCGGCTCGTGGGAGGTTAATGCCATTTCGCGTTATATCAAGCGATACAAATATTCGGGAAATTTCAGTTTCAACTACGCCAGCGTAAAGTCGGGCGACAAGGGTGACGCCGACTATGTGAAGGCCAACACCTTCCGTCTGCAATGGACCCACTCACAAGACCCGAAGGCTAACCCCGGTTCGACATTCTCGGCCTCGGTGAACCTGTCGTCGAGCGGATATAGTAAGTACTCGGCTACAAACCTCAACGATATGTTATCGACGCAGACCAACTCTTCTATCTCTTACTCGAAGAATTGGGCCGGCACGCCATTCTCTTTTGCGATGAATATGGCCATCTCGCAAAACTCGCAGACCGAGGCCATATCGGCCACACTGCCCAACGTATCGTTCAATGTGGCGAAGTTCTTCCCTCTGAAACGTAAAATCAAGATGGGTAAAGACCGCTGGTATGAGAAGATTTCGATGAGTTACTCGGGAAAACTCACCAACTCCGTATCGGCCAAGGAGAGCACACTCTTCGAGCGAGAGACCTTCGACAATATGCGAAATGGTGTGCAGCACAATATCCCTGTGCAGGCATCATTCACCGCACTGAATTATATCAACATCACACCCTCGATGAATTACACCGAGCGTTGGTATTTCAAGAAAGTTGAGCAGGAGTGGGACCCCGACACCAACACATTGAGGAAGTTGGACCCCGAATATGGATTCTATCGCCTTTACAACTACAATGCTGCGGTATCGATGTCAACCACCATTTATGGTACTTGGCAGGTGAAGGATAAGTACAAAAATATGTGGTTGCAGGGATTGCGACATACCGTCACACCTTCGGTAAGTTTCTCGTACGCACCCGATTTCAGCCGTCAGAAGTATGGTTTCTACAAGACCGTACAGTCGGACTCTACGGGCCGCACGACAGTATATTCGCCATTTACCGACAATGCCTATGGCGTACCCTCGTCGGGCAAGAGTATGGCCCTTAACTTCTCGCTGTCGCAGAGTTTGGAGGCCAAGGTGTTGAGTAAGCGTGATACGGCCGGCGTGAAGAAAATCAAACTCATCGACCAGTTGAGCATCAGTGGCTCGTATAACTTCCTCGCCGACTCGATGCGACTATCGCCTCTGTCAATCTCGTTGCGTACCACCATTTCGAGCAACTTCGGTATCAACCTGCGTGCTACGTTGGACCCCTACGAGGTTACACCCGAGGGTAAGCGATATAACAAACTCACTTGGAGTCGAGGCAACCTGGGACGTATCACCAACACAGGTTGGAGTTTCGGTTATACCTTCAAATCCCGCAACTCGTCGCAACCTGCCATAAACGATATCAACAGCATACCGCCCGAGTATATGAACCCGTTCTATGACCCCTACGGCACTATGGACCCGATGTTGCGCAGGCAATATATGTCGCAGATGTATTACGACTTCTCGTTGCCGTGGAACTTTGGTTTCAACTACAACATCAACTACTCGGTAAGTTATGTGAATAACGGCACGACAGGCGTAAAACGCAACGTCACGCAGACCTTGGGCTTTAACGGAAGTATAACCTTCTCACCCAAAATGTCGGCGACGGTGACGGGAGGTTTCGATATTATGAAGAAAAAACTGACCACCTCGGCCATCAGCATAACGCGCGACCTGCACTGCTGGCAGATGTCGTTCTCGTGGATACCTTTCGGCCATTACAAGAGTTGGAGTTTCCACATAGGCGTTAAGGCGGCATCACTGCAAGACCTGAAATATGAGAAGAGTCAGTCGATGTATGACAACTTCTACTAAAACTATATAACGATGAAAAAGACTTTTATACTGACGCTCGGCATCACAATCGCATTATTGTTTGCCGCGCCGGCTACACCGGCCACAGCACAACGACACAACGACGACACGCTCCGTATCCTTGCCATTGGCAATAGTTTCTCGGACGACGGCATGGAGCATCTGCCCGCTCTGTTGGCAAATATGGGCATCAAAAATGTCGAGTTAGCACGCCTTTATGTCGGCGGTTGTACTTTGGAGCAACACGTCAATTTCCATAAAGCAAAGCAGCCGGCATATATGTTCTACCACTCAAAGGCAGGCGAAAATCGTTGGCATCAGTCTCCGCATAATGTAACGATGCAGCACGCTCTGGATATGGGCGAGTGGGATATTATCACAATGCAACAGGCCTCGGGAGTATCGGGCATATACGACAGTTATAACCCCTACCTCGCCGAGTTAATCAAGGTTGTGCACAAATCACAGCCCAAAGCCGAGTTGGTGTGGCATATGACGTGGGCTTATTCGACAGACAGCCACCACGGCGAGTTCCCCAACTACGACCGCGACCAGCAGAAGATGTATAAGGCCATACAGGAGTGTGTGCGCCGACTGCGTAAGGATTTCGGCATCAAGACAATCATACCTTCGGGTACAGCCATTCAGTCGTTGCGTGGCTCAAAGATTAACAATGCCCCGATGGATTTCACACGTGACGGCTACCATATGGATTACGGTTCGGGCCGCTATGCTGTGGCCTGCACGTGGTATGAGACATTGATTAAGCCTTACACCCAGCACTCTATGGTGGGCAATACTCTGCGCCCCGCCGTAGGTACCCCTGTAACCGATGATATGGCGCCATATATTCACAAGGCAGCCAAGCAAGCCTCGAAATGTCCGTTTAAGGTGCGCGAGGTAAAGGTTAAGCACGACAAGGGCAACAAGGGTAAAGAGAATAAAGGCAAGGACAAAGGTCACAATCCGCACAAATAATCCCGACCATTTAATGGGACTTTCCGATGGCAAGTTTTCTGCAAGTAGAGAATATCAGTAAGTCGTATGGCGACAAAGTGCTTTTTGAGCGCATCTCGTTCAACATAAACGAGGGCGACAAGATTGCACTCATAGCACCAAACGGTACAGGTAAGAGTTCTCTGTTGAAGATATTGGCCGGAGTAGATACCTCGGATAGAGGTGGCGAGGTGAAGTTTATGAAGGATATCAAGGTCGCCTTTTTGGACCAGATGACCGCCTTCAACCCCGAAAACACACTCTTCGACGAGGTATATTCCCGACTTGGCACCAC
>CAZQMC010000046.1:0-18693 GCA_964594305.1 uncultured Alistipes sp.
AAAAAATTTGCTCTTTATTGCTATTTTTGCTCTCTTCGTGAGCGGTGCATCGGCTCAGGAGACGACAGCGGAAGGTCTTCGTTGGAAAGGCCTCTACAACAATGGTTTTTGGTCGAATATGGAGTTGTCGGTTGGCGGCGGTGTAACCTATTCGGCGTGGAAGGATTGGGGCGCCAAACAGGGTAAGTTTGGCGATAATATCGGTTGGACGGCCGAGATTGCCGCTACCAAGTGGTTTAATCCTATCGTGGGTGCCCGCTTGCAGATTACGGGAGGCGAACTGCAAATGTCGAATCAGGCACACGCCCAATATGAAAGTTATTGGCTTATGCCGCATCTCGACGGAGTGGTCAATCTCTCGAACTGGATTGGCGGTTATCGTGACGACCGCGTCTATTATGCCAAGGCTTTTGCCGGTATGGGTGTGAGCATTGTCGATATCAGTAAAGATGGCTCGGCAGGTTTTGCGGCCGATGTCGGTATGATTAACACCTTCCGTTTAAGCCACGCCATAGATTTGAATTTGGAGATGAAAACCTTCATCTCGTCGGGCCACGATATGCCTCGTGCCGTAGCGCGTCAGGCGGGCCGTTTCGGACAGATATATAGCGTCACACTCGGTATGACGGTACGATTCAATAAGCGTAATTGGGAGTTGGCCTATTCGCAGACCGATGTCGATGGCTATATCGCAGCGATAGCGGCCTTGGAGATTGGTTTGGCCGAGTCGATGAGTAAGGAGGCGGCTATGGCCAAGCGTTTGGAGGAGCAGCAGGCTGCAACCAGCAAGGTGGTGTCGGAGAACAAGGAGTTGCGCACCGAATTGATTCGTGAGGAGCATATCAATACCACCAATGAAGTGGTGACCTCGTCGGCGATATTCTTTACAATCAACAGTTACAAACTCTCGGACCAGGCCAAGGCTACGCTGCAATTGGTCGGCGAGGCTATCAAGGAGGCTCCTGATAACACCAAGTTTACTATCGTAGGTCACGCCGATGCTGCTACCGGTACACCGGCCTATAACCAGAAGTTGTCGGAGCATCGTGCGCAAGCGGTATATGACTATCTTGTGAAGCACGGCGTTGATAAGAGTCGCCTATCGTGGAAGGGTGTCGGTGCAACAGACAGCATCTTCCCCGTCAATAACACAAACCGCGTTGTGATAGTTGAATAATTCTACGAGTATAACAAAAATGCGTGTCCCGGAAATCGATGGGACACGCATTTTTTGTTGTATGTTATAGAAGTTTAGATATTCAATCCTGAAAAATCCACCTTCATATCTTGTGTTGCAACCTCGGCCGGAACCTCGATGGTAATCGTACGCTTCTCTTTGGGCAATAGATGGAAGTATCCCTCCGAAGCATAGGCGGGGAGTATCGCCTCGTCACTCATCGCCTGACGGATATTCGATTTGAGGTTTAGCGCAATGTTTTTCGAGGTGTTGCGTACCTCGACCGTAAATGTCATGGCTGCGGCAGTCGCTTTTTTGCTAACCACTCGCCACGAAATCGTAGCCTTGCCTATGCAGTCCATCGACGAGTAACGAGCCGGATTTGACGGGTCAATCCAATAGTCGTTCTCCGAAAGGGTTTTTCCTCGGCTGTCGGTCAGATGCAGACGCACCAGCGATAGCGATTCGATACTCTCGGGTAACGCTACCTCGGCACACT
The DNA here is from genome assembly GCA_964594305.1 of uncultured Alistipes sp. Classification (GTDB taxonomy): domain Bacteria; phylum Bacteroidota; class Bacteroidia; order Bacteroidales; family Rikenellaceae; genus Alistipes. The sequence continues at coordinate 1,677 of CAZQMC010000046.1, forward strand.
CTGTGGCGCAGTTGGGGGCGATGTTTGTCGTATATTTCCCACGCCAGATGACCTTGCCGCCCTTGTCGTAGAGCGTAAAGTGCGCTACGGCCTTGTCGAAAGATTTTTGTGAGGCATTTATCACCTGCAAACGCTTCGATGTGGCGTTCCACTGAATATGTGTCGGCTCACACGCCTTGCGTGAGGCGAAGTAGGCGGCCGGTGTCTCATAGTCGTAAGTATATGTCTGCCAGATGACACTCGGCCACGCAGGGTGGGTCATCCACAGGAGCAGACCGCTGGTGTGGCTCCACATCTTATGGTTCCAACTCTCGAACATATTGCGATAAATCTCGTAGTTGAGATATTGCGCACGGTCGCAGAATTCGTCGATATTTTCGCACGGTTTGTCGCCCAAGGTGTTGATATGCTGCATATACTCCTGCCAGCCGTGGATATTTTGGTGCAGGTCGTGGTAGTAATATACATCGCCTATGGGCCATAAATCCTCCTCGGCGATAAATTTACGGATAGTCTCGGCCGTAGGCATCGACGGCGCCCCCAACTCGGTCGAGAAGCCCTCGGCCTTGCCCGTTACAAACTCCTGATACTTGTCGAAATAACCCCAAGGGCCACTCTGACAGAGATTCATCAGGCGAGAGTTGCCGTGGTAGTGACGCGTGCCGTCCTCGTGCAAAACTATCTCTTGAAAGCCGTCCTCCAAGTAGTCGGGAGCATAACCCTCATTGCGCGGACACCATATTGCGATAGATGGGTGGTTACGATAGCGACGCACAATCTCACGAGCATTGTCGAGGAAGAGGTTGGCGTCGATGGGGTTGAGGTTGTAGTCGCCCGTCGAGATGGAAAAGTCGTTCCATACGAGCAGACCGTACTCGTCGGCGAGAGCGTAGAACTCCTCCTCGGTCGATTCGCCGGTCCAATTTCGTATCATCGTGAAGTTCATCTCCTTATGCAGACGGAAGTATGGCTCCAAACGCTCACGGCTGACACGCTTCATACCGTCGTCCATACCCCAGTTACCGCCCTTACAGAAAATCTTGACGCCATTGACGCAGATAACCAAGAACGGGTTATCCGTCGTAGGTAATTTCTCCACATATTGCTCCATACCCTTGTGTAGCGCAGGTATAACCGTAGGACCATACTTCGAGCCTATGCGCTTGCGATAGTTGAGCAGAGGCTTGTCCTCGCCGGCGATGTCGGTGGGACTGTAACGGAAACGAATATGCTCTCGGGCATCGTTGCGAGCCATAAGTTCATATGATAGTTCGCGTACTCCGAAACGCACGCTCTTCTGCTGCATCGTCTTGCCATTCTGCTCTACGGTGAGTGTCAGGTCGTAGAGATTTTGCTCGCCATAACCGTTTGGCCACCAAAGTTTGGGGTTTTGCAGCGTGAGTTGCTTGAACTCGGTCGGTGAGAATGTTATCTCACGCTCCTCGCCCGCCTTCAACTCAATCTCCTTCGAGAATGTAATGTCGCCGATTACACCCTTTATCGTTGCACTTCCGCTCTTTTGTGTACCGTTTTTCACCGTCGCCGAGACTGTAATGTCGGCCTTCGATGTGTCGGGTAGGGGTAGGTCGGTTATAACCTGTGCATCTTTTAGTGCGATGCTGCCACTGCGTACAATCTCGACATTTTGCCAGATACCTATGTTGCGGTCACGAATGCCCGGAATCCAATCCCAACCCTCCGACGAGATGAATGTCGGGCCGTCCAGACATAATGCACCGCCATTCGGGCCGGCAGAACTGAACTCCTGCTCGTGAGGAATACCGGGGTTGTGGGGTGGAATGATGCGTACGGCAAGGGTGTTGTCGCCCTCGCTTTCCAGCACCTCATCAATCGGGAATTCGGCACGGGTAAATGCGCCGGCAATTTGCCCCAAGCATTTTTTGTTGAGCCACACCTCGGCCTTATAGTTGATGCCGTTGAATAATAGCGACAGATGTTCCCCTTCTGCTACTTCGGGCGTAGGGAATGATATGCGATACCACCACTCCTGACGGCATAACGACTCGGGAATATAAAGGTTGTTAAGCCCATAGTAAGGATCCGGATATACCTGTTGTTCGACGAGAGTGGTAAGTACAGTGCCGGGTACCGTAGCGTTATACCAGCCATCGGTTGTGGCCGTATTCCATACGGTAATGTCCTTCTCGACGAGCGTAGCGGCATCAATCATCTGCCAGCCTTGCGTGATGATGAGCGTGCCGTCAGTTGTGGGCTTTAACACAGCCTGACGAGGCTCAAACGCCTTGCGCTCACACACCGGAACGGGTGTTTTCGATTTGGGTAGATTCTCTTTGGCTTGTGGAAAAACCAATCCAAAGTTACCCTGAGCAAATACTCCTTGCAACGCTGCAAGCAGTATGGTACAGGTAATAAACAGAACACTTTTCATAGGTTATAGATAATGTTTTTTAATTATCGTTGGGGAATATCTACCTCACGCTGACGCTCGTCAATAAGGTAGTCGGTGAAGTGCTCTACCAAACGCCAATAGAAATACTCGTTCATATCACCAAAACCGTGACGCTGCATAGGCAAATAGAGCATATCGAAACGCTTGTTGGCACGTATCAAGGCGTTGATTACACGTGTCGAGTTACCCGGGTGAACATTGTTGTCGAGTTCGCCGTGTACCAACAACAGGTGGCCCTTCAATTGGCGGGCAATCTCGGGGTTACTGCTAATCTTATATACGAATGTAGTGTCGCCATTCTCCTTGACCTCCTCCTTTACGCCGTGGTGAGTCTCGCTCCACCAGCGGTTGTAAATCTTGTTGTCGTGGTTACCGGCGCACGATACGGCAGCCTTGAAGAAGTCGGGATACTGCAAAATCGCTGCGGTTGACATAAAACCACCTCCCGAATGGCCGTGGATACCTACGCGGTTGATGTCAATAAAGTTGTGACGTGCAGCCAACTGCTCGATGGCAGCCTTCTGGTCAGCCAAACCATAGTCGCGCAAGTTGCCGTAGCCGTAATTGTGATACCACTTCGAACGGTTGGGGTGTCCGCCTCGGTTACCTACCGATATTACGATGAAGCCCGCCTGTGCCAAACGGTCGGTACGGACTGTCATATGTGTAAAGGGATAGCAGGTAGCCTCGGTCTGTGGTCCGGGATATACATAATCGACAATGGGGTACTTCTTCGCAGGGTCGAAATCAAACGGCTTATACATAACGCCATAGAGGTCGGTTACGCCGTCAGCCGCTTTAACCGTAAAGGTCTCGGGAAACTTGTAGCTGTTGGCCAGCAACTGCGAGAAGTCACTCTTCTCCAATGTCATAATCTTGTTTCCGTTGTAGTCGTAGAGTGCAGTCTCGGGAACGGTATCCACGCGTGAGAAGTTATCTACAAAGAAACGAGCCGAGTCGTCCATAGTGGGCTCGTGGAAGAAGTTGCCCTCGTTGAGCAACTTAACCGCTCCGCCATCGAGACTTACCGAATAGAAGTGCTGATAGTAAGGATTTTCGCCCTCCTCGCGTCCCATAGCGGTAAAATATACCATGCGACGAGCCTCATCAACCTTGACGATATTGTGAACGTGCCAAGCACCTTCGGTCAGGCGACGCTTCAAGTTACCTTCATCGTCATAGAGGTAGAGGTGAGCCCAACCGTCACGCTCGCTCCACTGGATAATCTCCTTGCCGTTGTTCAACGCTGAAAGTGGGCGTACCTCGATATAGGTGTTCAAACGCTCCTCGATGATAGGCTTAACGGCCTCGTCACCGATAGTGTAGGTACAAATATCGATGCGGTGCAGGTCGCGGCTTGACCGAGTTACAAAGAAGCGGTTGTTATCACCCAACCAGATACTTGGCTGGTCGTACATATGGCGCTGCTTATGCTCTCTGGGACGACGTGCTACCGAAACGGTCTGGTCTTTGAAGCACTTGGTGTCAATCTCCTTGCGAGTGTTGTCACTTAAATCGAAAAGATAGAGGTGATACTGCGGAGCCTCCTTTTCGCCGGGCATCTGATATTTATAAGACTCCAATGTCGGACGGGGCTCGGCAATAGCATCGATAACCCACAACTCCTTCACGTGGCGAGAGTCTGCAAGGCCCGTCACGAAGTAACGAGAGTCGGGTGACCATACGCCATAGACACCCTTACGCTTGCCGTTGCAAAGCGTGTCGGTATTGAGCATACTGTAAGGCTGTCCATAGCCAAAATCCTTCACACCGTCGGTTGTGAGGGCTATCTCCACTACGGTAGAGTCCTTATCATCTTTCTTCAATTTCTCGTAATCCTCACGCGACATACGATAAAGATTGAGGTCCTTGGCATAGACTACCGTCTTGCCGTCGGGCGATACCGAAGCCCAACGATACTCCTTGGTCTCCTTCTTTTTATCTTTCAGGTGTGTAAGTTCCTTTGTTGTGTAGTCGTATGAAAAGTAGTAAATCTCCTTCTCCTTCTTGCCCTTTTTACCATCTTCGGCCTTTGCATCTTGTGAAGATACTACCTCAAAGGTAAAGGTGCGACCATCTTCCTCTACGTCGAGATTACGGATAGGCAACTGCTCGGCGATGAAGGGGTCGTGCATAATCTCACTCAACTGCGATGCAATCTTTACGTGGTCGAACAGAGGCTCACGTTTGCGGGCTACGGGGTCCACCACATACCATTTGGTACCTTGGCTTGTCTTGTAACTATACCAGAACTTTTCGCCCGACTTGAAGTAGTGGGGGTCAACGGTGGTCGAGAACAACATATTCTGCAACTTACCTGCTGTAAATCGCTCGGCCAACTCAAAGCGGTTTTTGCTACGATTCTCTGCGCCATTATCTGCGAAGGCGAGAAGGCCTGTAAAGCACAAAGCGAGTGCTAATAAAAGAAATTTCTTCATAATTGAAAGTAATATTTAGGGTTTATAACTCTCTTTGTTGGAAGCGGTTGCTGAAAAACAACATCTGGTATTGAATCGAGTTGGTCCAATAGGCCCAGTTGTGAATACCCGGACGAATGTAATAGTCGTGCGGAATACCGGCTTGCATCAACTTCTCGTGCAGGGCATTATTAACCTTGAAGAAGAAATCGCCGGTGCCACAGTCGAAGATAATCTTCAAAGTGTCGGGTTTGAGATTTTCGACGAGGTTGATGACGGTATGGCTCTCCCAATTCTCGGGGTGCTCCTCCTGTGTGCCCAAAAGTGAGGGTATCTCCCAATTCTTGGGGAAGGGGCGAATATCCACACCTCCCGATGTGCTGCCGGCAATGCCGAAGATATCGGGGTGGCGGAATGAGAGCCACAAAGCACCGTGACCACCCATCGAATTACCCGTAATGGCACGTGCCGAGCGGTCGGCGTGGGTGCGATAGTGTGAATCGATGTAGGCAATCAACTCCTTCGTGACAAAACTCTCGTATTTGAAACTCTCGTCAATCGGGCTGTCCCAATACCAACTGTGATGACCACCGTCGGGCATTACGATTATTACGCCATATTTGTCGGCCAAAACACTTGCGTTGGCGTTATTGTGCCACGCGTGAAAATTATCGCCGCAACCGTGCAGGAGATATACTACGGGCAGATTTTTCATATTATGGTAGCCGTCGGGAAGTACGACCGCCGCCATTACATCTTTGTTCATAGACTCGCTGTGGATTGCGATAATTTCGCGAGTGTAAGCCCACGACATCAAAGGTATCGTGAGGGTAACCAAAAGACATAGTAATCTTTTCATACATTAAGTTTTGATAAATCTCTACAAAAGTACGAAAAAAGATGGAGATTATATTGAAAACAGGGAATAAATGCCTATTTTTGTAGAGTATTTTTGAATAATTACAAGATGAAACAGTTTTTTATCACTATGCTGGCCACTCTGCTCTTGATGGGTTGTGGCGATAAGGGCGAAAAAGTTGTGTTGTTCGACGGAGGTAACCTTTTTGATTGGAACAGCGTGACAAAGAATGATGCCCAAGCGGACTCTGATGTAAAGGTGTTTAGCGTACAGCAGGGTAACATATTTGTTGCGGGAGAGCCTTTCGGATACCTTTACACCAAGGAGCAATACGATAATTACCGTCTTCACGTCGAGTGGCGATGGGTAGGAGAGGGTACCAACAGCGGTATCTTTATGCATATTCAAGTGCCCGACATTATGTGGCCCAATGCGATTGAGTGTCAGTTGTGTTCGGGAAAAGCGGGTGATTTTGTGATGCTGGGCGGCTCGAAGATAATGGATATAGAGTGCAAGGGCGAGTTCCCCATTAAGGAGCGTTATGGAGATTTCGAGAATAAGGTAGGCGAGTGGAACGAGGCCGATATAGAGTGCGATGCCCGAGGTATTAAGGTCTATATCAACGGCAACCTTGCCAACGAATGTACCACCATTTATAGCCGAGGCCATATCGCCTTGCAGAGCGAAGGAGGCCCCATTGAGTTCCGTAATATCTATCTCACAAAACTTTAAGAGGTGTATTTGTTGCGGATTTGTTGGTGATTGTTTGGATAAATCAATAGGTTTGATTATATTTGCACTACTTAAAACTGATATAAAAGTAAAAGATTATGGCAAATTTGAGAATTCTTAAAAAGGAGATTGACTACCGTTTGGAGGAGTTTGTCTTTGATTGCGAGATGGCTATATATTTTCAGCCCTCGAAGGAAGATGCTGTTGTGGCATTGATGGAGAAGGCTGTGGCATTGCGCAATGCACTTTATGTTAAGGCTAACAATCCTACCGAGCCTCATAACGCTTCGCTTGTTCGCAAGTACTATGCTGCAATGCGTCGTGATATGGTGTCATCATTCGCTGCTATGTTCGAGGAGTTGAGCGCACTCAACGAGGCAAAATAATCTCCTTCGGCAGAATAATGAGTCGGGGTGTCCTTGATGGGCACCCTTTTTCTATTTCTGTACTTGTCTCCTTTCTATTTTTGTACTTGTTCCCGTCCTGAAACTGCTTGAATGATTTGGAGGGTAGCGATTTTTAGTATGAAATGTGTATATTTGTGCAGTAATTTTGTGTAAGCGATGAAACTATTCTTTTTGATATTCCTTGCAGCCTATGTTGGTGGCAATCTCTATATTTTTCTGCGGGCTCTGCCACTCGTTTCGGGGTTGCATTTGGCGGTGAAGATTTTGATGGTTATCCTCTTCTGGTTGGCGGCGTTTTCTATGGTTATTGCTCTTTTTGCGCGTAATTCGGGCTTGCCGGAGGTGGTGATGACTGCCCTGTATCGTGTAGGTTCTGTTTGGCTGGTTTTTACACTCTATATGGTGCTGGCACTGCTATTCTTCGATGTGGCAAAATTCCTGTTCCCGTCGATGCGTTATGGCGTGGTGTATGCGGCAGGAGTGACGGTTTGTATATTGGTGTATGGCTATTGGAATTATCGTAATCCGGTGGTGCAACATATTGATATTGCGGTCGATAAGCCTCTCGTCGAGGATATTGCGATTGTGGCTGTAAGTGATGTGCATCTTGGCAATGGTACTTCTCGAAAGGCGCTGCGTCGCTATGTAGATATGATAAATGCCGAGCAGCCCGATGTGGTGCTTATTGGTGGCGATTTGGTCGATAACTCTCTGCGCCCGCTCATCAGCCAGAATATGGCGGAGGTGTTGGCTCGCTTGCAGGCTCCGCAGGGGGTATTTATGGCCGCCGGAAACCACGAATATATAAGCGGTATCGCTGCCGTTGAGGAGTATTTGAAACAAACTCCCATTACGTTGTTGCGCGATAGTGTCGTTACACTGAAAAATGGGGTACAGATTGTGGGGCGTGACGATAAAAGTAATCGCCACAGAGAGCCGCTCGCCTCGCTTTTGGAGCGTTGTGATGTGTCACGACCAATTGTCGTTCTCGACCATCAACCCTATGATTTGCAGGCTGTTGATGCGGCGGGCGTGGATTTGCAGTTCAGCGGTCATACGCATCATGGGCAGGTGTGGCCCATAAGCCTTTTGACCGACCATATTTTCGAGCAGAGTTATGGCTATCGCAAATGGTCGCACTCGCATATTTTTGTGTCGAGTGGTCTGTCGTTGTGGGGGCCTCCGTTCCGTATTGGAACAAAGAGCGATATGGCGGTATTTCATCTGAAATCCTCGCCTACAACTGCTTCTCCCCAAAGTAATCGGTAATCTTTCGGGCACGTGCTTCACCTACCACCTCGGCGAGTTCGTCGAGCGAGGCGTTGCGTACCTTTGTGACGGTTTTGAAATGGCGCAATAGAGCGTTAAGGCTCTTTGTGCCGATGCCTTCAATCTGCTCTAATTCGCTGTTTATAAATGCTTTGCTACGCTTTTGGCGGTGGAATGTGATACCAAAACGGTGAGCCTCGTCGCGTATGTGGCATACAACTTTCAACGGCTCGCCCGTACGGCTCAAATAGTAGGGCATAGGGTCGTTGGGGTAAAAAACCTCCTCAATGCGCTTTGCAAGGCCGACAATAGGCACTTTTTCCTCTATTCCGAGAGCGCATAACACCTCATAGGCACTCGAAAGTTGCCCCTTGCCACCATCGACAATTATAAGGTCGGGAAGTTCTGCCCCCTCCTCGATAAGACGGGAGTAACGACGATAGACAATCTCGCGCATCGAGGCAAAGTCATCGGGGCCGACTACCGTTTTTACGTTGAAATGGCGATACTCCTTGCGAGAGGGTTTGCCATCGCGAAATACGACACACGACGCTACGGGATTGGTGCCTTGCAGGTTGGAGTTGTCGAAACACTCTATATGGCGCGGCTGGCGGTCGAGGTGCAGTTCTCGTTGCATAGCATTCATCAATCGCTCGGTGTGCCGCTCGGGATTCTTTATTTCGAGATTTTTCATCTGCTCGGCACGATAGATGCGCGCACTTTTTAATGAAAACTCCAATAAATCGGCCTTCTCGCCACGCTTCGGTACGGTGAATGTAACTTTGTCGAAGAGCAGGGTAGTCGAGGGCATAAACGGCACAATCACCTCACGAGAGAGGTCGTGCGATATGTTCTCTACGATATATTGAATGGCCGATGTGAGCATATCCTCGCGTAAGAAATCTGCACCCGTCGTCAGACGCACAGTGTGCAGGGCGACAATCGAGCCACGTCGCAGACGGATAAAGTTACAATAAGCCACGTCGTCGTCCTCCAAAAGTGAGAAGATGTCGCAATCGACAATCTTGGCACTCACAATCACCGAGCGACTCTGGTAATTTTCCAGAGCCAGAAGTCGTTGCTTGAAGCGTTGTGCCACCTCGAATTTGAGTTCTGTGGCCGCCTGTTGCATATTCTCCTCCAAATATCGCTTGACGGGGCGCAGGTCGCCTTTTAATACCTCCCTTGCCATATCCAGCAGTGTAGCATACTCCTCCTCGCTTTGAGCACCTACGCAAGGGCCTTTGCAGTTGCCTATGTGATATTGCAGACAGACGCCATATTTACCTCGTGCAATATTTTGTGGTGCGAGGTTTAGTTTGCAGGTGCGAAGCGGAATGACCTCTCTTATGAACTCTAATACAGAGCGTTGCATCGAGATAGAGCCGTAAGGACCGAAATATTGTGAGCCGTCGTGGCGTACGATGCGGGTAGATTCTATGCGGGGGAAATTCTCGCGTCGAATGACAATCCACGGATAGGTCTTGTCATCTTTGAGCAGGATATTATAGCGAGGCTGGTGCGTTTTGATGAGTGAATTTTCCAACAAAAGGGCATCTTGCTCACTGCCGACAACAATGTGCTTAATGTCGTAAATATGTTTGACAAGCACCTTGACTTTTGCCGAATGTTCTTTGTTGTTGGCAAAATATGATGACACACGCTTACGCAGAGATTTTGCCTTGCCTACATAGATAATAACACCCTCCCTGTCCAGAAATTGATAGACTCCCGGCTCGAAAGGTAGTGCAGAGACCTTCTCTCGTAATATATCTTCGCGACTGCTCATATGGGGCAAATATACGCTTTTATTCCGATTTGTTTTATTCCGATTCGGCCGTAATCACCTTGTGCATCGTGTAGTCGTGCGGCTCGGTGGGTAACTCTTGCAATAATTGGTGGCGAAAACATACACCCACACACTGCGCTCGAAACCCTTTGCGTGAGAGGTAGCGGTCGTAAAAGCCTTTACCACGCCCAAGACGCTTGCCGCAAGGGGTGAAGGCTACGCCCGGGACAATCATCAAATCAATCTCATCGGCACAATATGCGTTGCCGCCTTGTGGCTCGTCAATACCGTAAGAGCCCTGTTGTACGGAAGAAGGTGTGTAATCGAAAAACTCCATCTCATACTCCTCGCCCTCGGTCGAGATACGGGGTATAATCAATCGACACAGGTGGCTCAGGCGTTCGGTGTCGATTGGAATCTCGTCGGCCAAAGGCATAAAGGCCGCAACAACTTTCGGTTTCGTTTCACGGATAATATCTTCGAGATGGCGTGTGACAATCGTTGCCTCACGACGCTTCTCCTCGGCGGAAAGTTGCTGTGTGAGGTGTCGATTTTCTCGGCGTATCTCTCGTTTATCTCTCATAAAAATCAAAAATATACTAAAATAGGTATAAAATAGCCGCTTTTGCTATTGTTATTCTGCAAACATTTGTTATCTTTGCATCAATAATGAAAATCTATTTCACAAACAAAAATAAACAAAAATTTTAGATTATGAGCTGTTTTTTATGCAATTCATCTATTGGAAAGAAGTTGGTGATGAGTATAACAGGCTGTGCCCTCGTACTCTTCCTGCTCTTTCACATGTCAATGAACCTTGTTGCATTGATTAGTGCGGAGGCCTACAACATGATTTGTTCATTCCTTGGTGCTAACTGGTATGCTTTGGTTGGCACAGCAGGTTTGGCCGTGTTGGTGGTTCTCCATTTTGTGTATGCGTTGATTCTTACAATCAACAACTATCGCGCCCGCGGTACACAGCGTTATGCTGTTACAGCCAATGAGCCCGGCGTAGAGTGGGCATCGAAGAATATGCTCATCTTGGGTACAATTGTAGTCTTGGGTTTGGGTGTACACCTTGTACACTTCTGGTCGAAGATGATGCTCGTTGAGTTGATGGGTGCCGAGGGCTCTATGGTTGGTGGTGAGTTCGTTCACGCTACCGATGGTGCTACTCTTATCGCCTTTACATTTTCAAAATGGTACAACGTGGTTATCTACCTTGTATGGTTGGTAGCGTTGTGGTTCCACCTCGATCATGGTGTATGGTCTATGCTTCAAACTGCAGGTTGGGCTAATGATATCTGGTATCCACGTATCAAGTGCCTCGCGAAGATTGTATCAACACTTATCGTATTGGGCTTTGCTGCCGTAGTGGTTGCTTTCTTCGTATGCAGCCTTTGTGGCGATTGTTGTAGCGTAGCGGCTTGTGCTTCTGATGCTTGCAATACTTGCGCAAGTGCGTGTGGTGAGGCTTGCTCTGGCGAGTGCGCCGAGGCTTGCTGTGCAGGTCATACTCATTAACAGATTTTGAGAACAATTAAAAACAGACAAATATGGCTTTAAAGTTAGATTCAAAGATTCCTGCTGGTGAATTGTCTCAGAAATGGAGCAATCACAAGGCGGCTATCAAGGTTGTCAGCCCCGCAAATAAGCGTAAACTCGACATCATCATCGTTGGTACCGGTTTGGGTGGTGCTTCTGCTGCTGCTTCTCTCGGTGAGTTGGGCTACAATGTAAAGGTGTTCTGCATTCAGGACTCTCCTCGTCGTGCGCACTCTATCGCAGCGCAGGGAGGTATAAATGCAGCGAAGAACTATCAGAACGATAACGACTCTGTATACCGTCTTTTCTACGATACTATCAAGGGTGGTGACTATCGTGCTCGTGAGGCTAACGTATATCGTTTGGCCGAGGTTTCTAACCTTATCATAGACCAGTGCGTAGCACAGGGTGTTCCTTTTGCACGTGAGTACGGCGGCTTGTTGGCTAACCGTTCATTTGGTGGTGCGCAGGTATCTCGTACCTTCTATGCTCGCGGTCAGACCGGTCAGCAGTTGCTGTTGGGAGCCTATGCAGCCTTGAATAAGGAGATTGCCGCAGGCTCTGTGAAGAGTTACCCTCGTCACGAGATGTTGGATATCGTTATTGAGGACGGCGAGGCAAAGGGTATCATCGCACGTAACTTGGTGACAGGAGAGATTGAGCGTCACGGTGCTCACGCTGTGGTTATTGCCACAGGTGGTTACGGTAACGTATTCTTCCTCTCTACCAACGCTATGGGTTCTAACGGCTCGGCTGCATTCCAGTGCTACCGTAAGGGTGCCGGCTTCGCTAACCCTTGCTTCACACAGATTCACCCCACATGTATTCCTATCCACGGCACACAGCAGTCGAAGTTGACTTTGATGTCGGAGTCATTGCGTAACGATGGTCGTATCTGGGTACCGAAGAAGATGGAGGACGTTGAGGCTATCCGTAAGGGTACAAAGATGCCGTCTGATATCGCCGAGGAGGACCGCGACTACTACTTGGAGCGTCGTTATCCCGCATTCGGTAACTTGGTACCTCGTGACGTTGCATCACGTGCTGCCAAGGAGCGTTGCGACGCAGGTTATGGTGTGAATGAGACAGGTTTGGCCGTATTCCTCGATTTCAAGACCGCTATCGAGCGTTTGGGTAAGGATATTATCAAGCAGCGTTATGGCAACCTCTTCGATATGTATGAGGAGATTACCGACGTTAGCCCGTATGAGCAGCCTATGCAGATTTTCCCCGCTGTTCACTATACTATGGGTGGTATCTGGGTTGATTACAACTTGATGACTACTATCCCCGGCTTGTATGCTATTGGTGAGGCTAACTTCTCTGACCACGGTGCTAACCGCTTGGGTGCTTCTGCGTTGATGCAGGGTTTGGCCGATGGTTACTTCGTATTGCCTTACACTATTGGCGATTATCTGGCCAAGAAGATTCAGGCTCCGAAGGTATCTACCGATACTCCTGCGTTTGACGAGGCCGAGAAGGCTGTCAAGGCGAAGATTGAGAAGTTGTTCGCTATCAATGGTAAGCAGTCGGTAGATGATATCCACAAGCGTTTGGGCTACATTATGTGGGACAATGTGGGTATGGCTCGTACCAAGGAGTCTTTGGAGAAGGCTATCAAGGAGATTCAGGCACTTCGCAAGGAGTTCTGGTCAGATGTTAAGGTTGTTGGTACTGCCGATTCGTTCAATGTTGAGTTGGAGAAGGCTTTGCGTCTGGTTGATTACTTGGAGTTGGGTGAGTTGATGGCACGCGATGCGTTGAACCGTGAGGAGTCTTGCGGTGGTCACTTCCGCTCGGAGCACCAGACCGAGGAGGGTGAGGCATTGCGCCACGATGATAAGTTCGCTTATGCTGCCGTTTGGGAGTATAAGGGTATGGACGTTGAGCCCGAACTTACCAAGGAGCCACTCGATTACGAGTTCACCGAGCGTAAGCAGCGTAACTATAAAGACTAATTTTTGACGTTGAACTTTAATATTAGATTGAATTATGAATTTCACATTAAAGATATGGCGTCAAAAGGACGCTAAATCGCAGGGCGCATTCAAAACATATAAGGTTGAGAATATCTCGCCCGATACATCGTTCTTGGAGATGCTCGACATCTTGAACAACGATTTGGTACACGCCGGCGAGGAGCCCGTAGCATTCGACCACGACTGCCGTGAGGGTATCTGCGGTATGTGTTCATTGCATATCAACGGCCACGCACACGGCCCATCACAGGCTGTGACTACCTGCCAGATGTATATGCGTAAGTTTAAGGACGGCTCTACCATCACTATCGAACCTTGGCGTTCGGCTGCGTTCCCCGTTATCAAGGACTTGGTTGTAAACCGTAGTGCTTACGACCAGATTCTTCAAGCCGGTGGTTTCGTCTCTGTTCGTACTAACTCTGTTCCCGATGGTAATGCAATACCTATCCCCAAGGCCGACTCTGACGAGTCTATGGACGCTGCCGCTTGCGTAGGTTGCGGTGCTTGTGCTGCTACTTGTAAGAACGGCTCTGCAATGTTGTTCGTTGCGGCTCGCGTGTCGTCACTCGCAAAGTTGCCTCAGGGTCGCGTTGAGGGTGCTCGTCGTGCGAAGGCTATGGTTGCCAAGATGGACGAGTTGGGCTTCGGTAACTGTACCAACACTGGTGCTTGTCAGGCCGAGTGTCCCAAGCAGATTTCTATCGCACACATCGCACGCCTGAACCGTGAGTTTTTGGCTGCGAAGTTGAAGGACTAATAGGAAAATTCCTCTACTTGGGCTCTTTTGGCACCTGCCTCGTTCCCGAAATACTCACATACGCCAAGTATGCTGTGCTTTCGTGAACTTCGAACAGTTTCAAAATAGTTCCAAGTATGGAGATTTTCGGAATACATTTTGAGAGGTTATCCTGTGGGGTAACCTCTTTTTTTGTGTCGGCAGAGATGGTTTTTTGAGAAAATTTTTCTACCTTTGTAATGGGGTGGAGTATCTGCCTGTGATTTACATATTATTTTAGCGTTTGCTATTTGTTCGGTTGCTCTGAAACGTAGGAAATTTCACAATACAAACCGGAACAGATGTTGCGAATGCCCGCTTGCGTGGGTATTCTTGTCTGTTTGTATCGGTTATTCCTACGACCGCAGAGCGAGGACGAGTTTGTCCGCGCTTTTTTTTGTACATTATCATTAACTAAAACATATAACCTATGGACTTTAAAGATCAGATTAAACTTTTGAGTGAGCGAGTAGTGAAACTCAAAGAGAACATTTTGACAGAAGAGGCTACAAAAACTGCGTTTATTTTACCATTTCTTCAAGCGCTCGGATATGATGTTTTTGATCCGACAGAGGTTGTGCCCGAATATACTTGTGATATAGGTATTAAGAAGGGTGAAAAAATAGATTATGCAATACATCGAGAAGGGAAACCAACAATATTGATTGAATGTAAGCATTGGAAGGCAGACCTAAATGTTTTCGGAAGTCAGTTGTTTAGATATTTCCATTGTTCGTCGGCTCGATTTGCTATACTTACTAATGGCGTGGTGTATCGTTTCTATGCGGATCTTGAAGATAAGAATAAGATGGACGAGAAGCCGTTCTTTGAGTTTAATATGGAAAAATATCGCCAATCGCAAGTTGAAAAGTTAAAAGAGTTCCATAAGAGTTATTTTAATATAGAAACTATATTAAATACAGCGAGCGAACTGAAATATATGAACGAAATTCGTGTGGCGATAGGGGAAGAGGCTGAAAATCCGAGCGATGACTTCGTTAAGTTTTTTGCTAAACCTGTATATTCGGGGCGCTTTAATGAGGCTGTAATGGAACAATTTAGAATAATTGTTAAGCAGGCTTTCTCTCAGTATGTAAATGATTATATGAATGAGCGACTTAAATCCGCCATTGGTGAAGATGCGGTGGTTCGCACTCCCGATGTGAAAAATGAAGAATCAAATGTGCAACCGGAGCCGGAAGAGGTGGAATCTCGTATCGTAACGACTAATGAGGAGACGCAAGGGTATTACATCGTAAGGGCAATATGTTATCCGGAGATAGACGATATCGATAGAATTGTTTGTCGAGATACGCAGAGTTATTTTGGAATTTTACTTGATGATAATAACCGTAAACCAATTTGTCGTTTGCATTTTAATACAGCCAACAAGTATCTTGAAATCTTTGATAAAGAACGTAAAGGGACAAAGGTCTTGTTGGAGTCATTAAATGATATCTATAAATATAGTCAGCAAATTATTGCAACATTAAAATCGTATTGATGAGGTTTGCTGTTTGTGATAGAAATTTTCGGAATACATTTTGAGAGGTTATCCTGTGGGGTAACCTCTTTTTTGTGGTTTTTCGCACACTATTGGTTGCCGAAATGATTTAATACATATATTTGCACCTCGTTAATATGAAAGGTAATATGAAAAAGTTGAGCAAAGAGGCCCTTATCGGTTATCCTGCGGGAATAATTACGGGCATAGCATACGGTCTCAATCCTCTGTTCGGCGTGCCACTGATAAATAACGGAGCCGCCATCGAGTCAATCTTATTCTTCCGCTACGCCTTTGCTGTGGTGATTTTGGGAGCGTTCCTTTGGCTCAGCAGGCAGCGTTTCAAAATATCGCTCAAACAGGCGGGCGTGTTGCTCGTGCTCGGTCTGCTCTACACCGCAAGCAGCATATTCCTGTTCGGGGCGTATAACTATATCGCATCGGGGTTGGCCACAACACTCATATTCCTCTATCCCGTGTTGGTGGCTATTATTATGGTCTTTCTGCGTGTTGTCCCCTCGTGGCCCGTATGGCTCGCCATAGTGGCGACATTTGGTGGCGTGCTCATTATGACACAAGGTAGCGGAGGCGAGGCGATAAATCCCATTGGCGTTCTGCTGTCGCTCGGCTCGGCATCGGTCTATGCACTCTTTATCGTCATTATCAACCGCAGTAAGGTGATTGCCGAAATATCCAACACGCTACTTACTTTCTATGCCTTGACGGTGGGAGCAATCGTGTTTCTTGTGATGATTTCTCTCTCCGATGCCGCCATCACAGCAGGCATCGAGGGTGGGGCTGCCTGGCTTAATCTGATAGGCTTGGCACTACTGCCGACCATCGTTTCAACCGCCACGCTTGCCATCGCAACCCGCAATATCGGTGCAACCAAGGCGTCGGTTTTGGGTGTATTTGAGCCTATTACCGCTATTCTTGTCGGGACACTGATGTTTGACGAGCCGCTTACAACAAATATTATCGTTGGAATAACTGTTGCAATGATTGCTGTTACTTTTATGGTTATTGCAACAAAGCGATAGCATTGTGTATGGACTATGCCTATGATTATATATAGGTATGAGGAGCCTCAAAGTCGGGGCTCCTTTTTTTTGTGTTGTGGGGTAGTGGAGTAAATCGGGAAAGCGGCGGTGGTTGTATCCTTTCTTGTTATTGCCCTTATCCTTATCCTTATCCTTATCCTTATCCTTATCCCTGCTCCTCGATTATCAGTATGCATATTGATTTATAATTATAGATTATTGCTGATGCGTTAATTTTCAAATAAATTTAGTTCTTTGACATTTTGGTTT
>CAZQMC010000047.1:0-17646 GCA_964594305.1 uncultured Alistipes sp.
ATCGTCACAAATATAAAAAAAGCCCATCTAACAAAACTTGTTAGACAGGCTCTTTGTCTATTTATAAGGTTACCCCTTATTTCTTCTCCTTCAAAAGGTCGCGAATCTCGGTAAGTAAAACCTCCTCCTTCGATGGCTCGGGTGCGGGAGCTGGTGCCGCCTCGGCAGCCTTTGCCTCCTCTGCCTCCTTCTTCTTTGTCATCTCTGTAACCTTTGTGATAAGGCGGATAACGCAGAAAATAGACATCGCGATAATCAAGAAATCAAAAGTCTGCTGCAAGAAGTTACCATAATTCAAAGTAACCTCCTTAACCGCAGGTGTTAGAACCTCGCCTGCTTCACCAAGCACCTCTGGCTTGGCAGACTGCATAACCCACTTCAAATCCTTGAAGTTCACACCGCCAATCAACAAACCGAGGGGAGGCATAATGAGGTCATTCACGACCGAAGTAACGATTTTACCGAAAGCACCACCGATGATAACACCGACAGCCATATCAACGACATTACCCTTAAGCGCGAAGGCCTTAAAATCTTGTAAGAATCCCATAATATTATAAATTTTGAGTTAATAAATCTCTGTTTCACATGAACTCTAACAACTTAGAATAGTACAAATGTATAATTTTTTATCTGTTTTTACAACTATTACCCTAAAAAAGTAAAACCCCACCCGTTTGAAGGTGAGGTCTTACAACTATTATATAAGGTATAATTATGCTCCGAAGTTATCGAACAAGATATTCTCGGCGGGAACGCCAAGGTTATCGAGCATATTTACCACTGCCGAAGCCATCATCGGAGGTCCGCACATCAGGTAGAGGTTAGCCTCGGGCTCCTCGTGAGTCTTGAGGTAGTTCTCGTACAATACATTGTGAACGAAACCCACCTTGTACTCTACACCTGCTGCATCGGCTGCGGGGTCGGGACGGTCCAAAGCCAAGTGGAACTTGAAGTTGGGGAACTCCTTCTCGATAGCAGCGAAATCCTCCAAATAGAATGCCTCCTTCAATGAGCGGGCACCATACCAGAAGGTAACGGGACGCTTGGTCTTCTCGGTCTTGAAGAGGTGCATCAAGTGGCTACGCATAGGAGCCATACCTGCACCACCACCGATAAATACCAACTCCTGTGTATCGGGCAGGTTGTCGGGCAAGAAGAACTCGCCGTAAGGGCCAGAGATGGTAATCTTATCACCCGGCTTCAACGAGTAGATATATGATGAACATACACCCGGATTAACATTCATAAAGCCACCCGTAGCGCGGTCAAACGGAGGAGTAGCGATACGTACGTTAAGTTTGATGACGTTACCCTCGGCAGGATATGTAGCGCAAGAGTAAGCGCGCACCTGCGGCTCGGGGTTAACCATCTTCAAATCGAATACGTGCATCTTCTCCCAATCCTCACGGTACTCGGGGTCAACGTCGATATCCTTGTAATCAACAGTGATTGCGGGCACATCAATCTGAATGTAACCACCACTGCGGAAGTTCAAATCCTCGCCCTCGGGCAACTTCACAACGAACTCCTTGATAAAGGTAGCAACATTGTTATTCGATACAACCTCGCACTCCCACTTCTTGATTGAAAGAACAGATGCGGGAACCTGAATTTTCATATTCTCCTTAACCTTCACCTGGCAACCCAGACGCCACTTCTGCTGAATCTGCTTACGGTTAAAGAAACCGGTCTCGGTGGGAAGAATCTCACCGCCACCCTCTAATACCTGGCACTTGCACTGACCGCAGGCACCCTTACCACCACACGCCGAAGGGAGGAAGATACCCTGCTCGGTAAGTGTGTTGAGAAGTGTAGAGCCACCGGCAACCGTCAGCACCTTATTGCCGTCGTTAATGTCGATAGTAACATCTCCTGATGTTGTAAGTTTTGCCTTCGCAAAGAGAAGCAACGCTACCAAAAGCAGTGTTACCGCAAGAAAGGCAACTATCGCAACTATAATTGTCATTGTATCCATTTCTAATCTCTTATTAAAGGTTATAACTTAATACCAGAGAAAATCATAAAGGCAATAGCCATCAAACCTGTGATGATGAAGGCAATACCCGGGCCCTTCAAGCCGGCAGGAATGTGAGAGTACTGCAAACGCTCACGAATAGCAGCCATCATAACAATAGCGATAGCCCAACCCAAACCAGAGCCAAAGCCATAAACGATGCTCTGCCACAAG
Source organism: uncultured Alistipes sp. (assembly GCA_964594305.1). Taxonomy (GTDB): domain Bacteria; phylum Bacteroidota; class Bacteroidia; order Bacteroidales; family Rikenellaceae; genus Alistipes. The sequence goes on from CAZQMC010000047.1 coordinate 2,192, forward strand.
TTATCAATCTCACCTGCAACGACCTTCTGCTGCATAAACAATGAACCAGCCATAATAGCACAGTTAACTGCAATCAACGGAAGGAAGATACCCAACTGGTTATAGAGTGTCGGAGAGAACTTCTCGACTACCATCTCAACCAACTGCGTAAATGACGCAATAACGGCGATAAAGACGATAAACGACAAGAAACTCAAATCAACACCCTCGACCAATGCATTGGGGCCCAACACATACTCGTTCAAAAGGTAGTTCAAAGGAACTGTCATGGTCTGCACGAATGTAACGGCAACACCAAGTCCCAAAGCGGTCTTTACGCTCTTCGATACGGCGATGAAAGAACACATACCGAAGAAGAAGGCGAATACCATATTATCGATAAAAACCGAACGGATAAAAAGATTCAATGTTTCCATATTCTACCTCCTATTTTTCCTGTAAATCCTTGTTAAACGAACGGTGTACCCAAATGATTACACCTACAATAATAAGAGCCATCGGCGGGAAGAGCATAATACCCACATTTGAGTAGAAGCCTCCGTTGGCGATATACCAACTGTCGGGGATAATCTGTACTCCGAATAAAGAGCCAGAACCAAACAACTCACGGAAGAAGGCTACAATCAAAAGGATACCCATATAACCCAAACCATTACCGATACCATCGAGGAATGAAGCCCAAGGCTTGTTACCCAAAGCATAAGCCTCGACGCGGCCCATAATAATACAGTTGGTAATGATAAGACCTACATATACCGACAACTGTTTAGATATATCATAAACAAATGCCTTCAAGAATTGGTCAACCAAGATTACCAACGCTGCGATTACAACCAACTGCACGATGATACGAATACGCGCGGGGATACCGTTACGCAAAAGCGACATCACAAGGTTGGCGAACGCCGTAACAACCGTAACCGACAAGCCCATAACGAAAGCAGGCTCCATCTTGACGGTCACCGCCAAAGCAGAACAGATACCCAGAATCTGAACGATAACGGGGTTGTTACCACTGAGCGGTCCTGTTAAATTTTTCAAATTACTCATTCTCCTGCTCGTTTAAGTTTTCGTCAGCAACCTCGTCGGCAGCCTCTGAATTGTTAGACATATTAGCGTTCAAATAAGGAAGATAACCTGCAAGGCTTGTCTTAATCATTGCTGATACACCGTCGCAAGTCTTGGTACCACCCGAGATAGCATCTACCTCGTGATTATTGGTAGCACCACCCTTACGCATTGCTACCGATACGAACTCTGCGCCCTCGAAGATAGTCTTACCCTTGAACAAATCCTGTACTGCCGATGTGGTAATCTCGGCACCCAAACCCGGAGTCTCGCCCGAGTGGTCCATTACGATACCCTTAACGGTATTCATATCGGGCTCCAAAGCGATATAACCCCAAATAGGGCCCCACAAACCTGCACCATACACAGGAATAACCACACAGCCATTCGCAGCCTTGAAGATAGGATACTCGCCAGCGTCGAATGATGCTGTCAAATCACCCAAAGCATTGAAGATGTCAGCATCGGTCTTACCCTCGATTGCCTGACCCTCCTTATTGAGCATCAAAGCCTCGGCTACAACATCTGCATAAGATGTCGTCTCGGGGTTCTCGCCCAAAGCCTTAACAATCTGCTCTCGTTTCTCGTTCAGGATATTCTCACCCTGACGCTCCTGCAACGAGAGTGAAGTCACGGCCAACAGAACAGCCACAATAACTACCATCACTACCGAGTAGATGATGATATATGCGTTGCTATTTACATTAAATTTTGCCATATCTCTCGTCTTATTTTGCAAGTTTAACACGATTCTTTCTGCGCTTGATGTTAGCCTCTACGACGAAGTAATCAACCGTAGGAGCCAAAGCGTTCATAAACAAGATTGCGAGCATCATACCCTCGGGATATGCGGGATTCACAACGCGAACCAACACTGCCAATGCACCGGTCATAAAGCCGACGATATACTTACCGGCATTTGTCTGGGCAGAGGTAACGGGGTCAGTAGCCATAAATACGGCACCGAAAGCGAAACCGCCGACCAACAAATGGTAGTAAGCGGGGATATTAGCCCACTCGCCTACGCCGCACAACTGGAACAAGTAGCCAAATGCCAAACCACCGGCAAATACCGAAAGCATAGTACGCCAAGAAGCGATACCGGTGAAGAGAAGCAATGCGCCACCCAACAAGATGCACAATGTAGAGGTCTCACCGAACGAACCGGGGATAAAGCCCAGGAATGCGTCCATTGCGCTCCACTGCATCTGGCCTGTTGTAGCCAACTGCTCCAAAGCGGTAGCACCTGTGGTAGCATCGGTAGCGCCCATCATCTTCCAATCCGAGTACCATACCTTCTCACCCGACATCTGGGGAGTAAAGGCGAAGAACACGAATGCACGAGCAACCAATGCGGGGTTAAAGATGTTCATACCTGTACCACCGAATACCTCCTTACCGAAGATAACTGCGAAGGCAACACCCAAAGCAACCATCCACAAAGGAGTATCGACGGGCATAATCATAGGAATAAGGAAGCCTGTCACGAAGTAACCCTCGGCAACCTCCTCCTTACGAATCTGTGCATAAATAATCTCGATACCCAAACCTACGACATACGATACGGCCAACATAGGAAGTACGCGTACCAAACCGTACATCAAAGCGGTGAAGCCCTGCAAACCTACCTGCAAACCTGTATTGAAACAGCCGAACAAGAAGGCAGGGATAAGAGCCAACACTACGAAGAACATCGTACGCTTCATATCAATCGCGTCGCGTACGTGTGCGCCCTTCTGTGTAGTGGTATTGGGAACGAAAAGGAATGTCTCAACAGCATCGAATGTAGATGCCAAGAAACCCAACTTGCCACCCTCCGAGAAGGTAGGCTTAATCTTATCTACAATATTTCTCAGTCCCATAATTAACACTCCTTAATCATTAAGTTAATACCATTGCGGACCAAAGTCTGAATCTCGGTCTTTGAAGGGTCAACAAACTCGCAAAGAGCAACGTCCTCCTCCACAATCTCGTAGATACCCAAGTTCTCCATCTTATCGATATCGTTGGCGATGATAGCCTTGAACAGATACATAGGATAGATATCCATAGGCAGATACTGCTCGAAAAGACCTGTCACAACGAATGGACGCACTCCACCATTGAGGTTGGTATCGAGTTTATACTGCTTCTTCGGGCAGAGCCAAGAGAAATATGAACGTGAAGTCGAGAACTTACCGAAACGGGGAGCAATCCAGCCCAACATCTCGTACTTGTCACCCTCGGGGATAACGGTAATCTGCGAAGCGGTAGCCGAGATAAAGCCATCGGCAGCAACCTTCTTACCTGTAAGCACGTTACCGGAGATGATACGAACATTGTCGCCCTCCTTCTGTGCCTTGATGTTACCCTCGACAACAGATGCAACAGGCGCACCGCTGATGATGCGGTAGTATTGAGGCTTCTCGACCTCGCTACCTGTAAGAGCAATCACCTTGTGCAAATCAACCTTGCCGGTAAGGAACAAGCGACCGATGGCAGCCACGTCCTGAATAGCGACTGTCCAAACGATATCGCCCTTGTTGATTGGGTCGATGTGATGAATCTGAACACCCACATTTCCCACAGGGTGCTTACCCTCTAAAGTGTGGAGTTCCACGCCGTTAAGTGATGTCATCTCACCCTCTGCTTTATGACGAACAGAGAGATGAGGCTTACCACCTGTCAACTTTGCCAACACCTCGAAACCCTTCTGCAAAGCAGCCTTCTCGCCCTTCAACGCAAAGTTGAAGTCAGCCGCCAAAGGTGCAGAATCAAAGGCAGATACGAATACTGCCTTGGGCATATCTGCGGGGTTAGCCACAATGCCATAAGGACGCTGCATAATCATCGTCCACAAACCTGATTTGAGCAACATCTCGATAACCTCCTCGCGGGTAGCCTTTTCGAGATTAAGAGTTGTGAACTCCTCTGAAACCTGCTCTTTATCAGCCGCTACCGTTACGTTCAGCACCTTGCGCTTCTCGCCACGATTTACAGCCGACACAGTACCGCTGACAGGAGAAGTATAGAGCACGCGAGTATTGTTCTTGTCGAAGAACAACGGCGTACCGGCCTTCACCTTGTCGCCCACCTTCACCAACAGTTTCGGAGTGACACCCTCATAATCCAAAGGCGAAACAGCATACTCCGCAGCCATCGGTACCTCTACCAATGACTCGGCCGCCTTACCTTGAAGATTGATGTCGAGACCTTTCCGTAGTTTAATGATTTTCGACATAGTTTGTAATTAAATTGAAAATTGTTGTATGTATAATTTGTGTTTATTGCTTGCTCGCGGCAGCACATCTCTGCCCGAAAAATTATTCACCCATAAAAACGCGCACGAAGATACGATTTTTTTTGCACTTTTTACCATATTTTGCACGTATTATTTCAAATTAGAGGTATTTTTTATTATTTTTCCATAAATTTGTAGTCAGATGAGCAGTTATATCGACATACACACCCACAATTTCACCTCTCGACACACCTGCCTTCGAGCCGAGGGAATACACCCGTGGCGGGCCGAAGAGGTTGAGTTGGAGAGCCTATCCGACGCTCTGTTCGCACACGCCGAGGCCATCGGAGAGATTGGCTTGGATTATGCGTGTGAAGTTGATAAAACCAAACAGGAGGCTCTGTTTCGCCGACAATTGGAGATAGCGGAACGGCTGCAAAAAGCGGTGGTATTACACTGCGTAAAAGCCTTTGAACCGACTATAAACCTATTGTCGAAATACTCGCTGAAAACGATTGTTTTTCACGGATTTATAGGTTCGAAACAGCAGGCGGAAACGGCGATTAAAAGAGGTTATTATCTGTCGTTTGGTCATCGCATCGCGCACTCCTCTAAAAGCATCGAAGCATTGAGGGCAACACCCCTTTCGCAACTCTTCATCGAGACCGACGAGAGCAATTTGCCAATAGAGGAGATGTATGACAAAATCGCTCATTTGCGAGGCATTTCGACAGAGGAGTTGATAATGGCCACAAATGAAAATTGGAACAGAATTTTTAACACAACGAAATGAATAATAATTGGTTAGAGCGAACTGCCCTTTTGTTGGGCGAGGATAAACTCTCCACTCTGCGCAAGGCTAATGTTCTTGTAGTGGGACTGGGTGGCGTAGGCGCCTATGCTGCCGAGATGATTGCTCGTGCAGGCGTGGGACGTATGACCATAGCCGATGCCGACGTAGTATCGCCGAGCAACATCAATCGCCAACTCATAGCCCTGCACTCCACTATCGGCCGCGAGAAATCGGAGTTAATGGCCGAGCGGTTGCGTGACATCAACCCCGACATAGAACTAACCGTCGTAAATCGTTTTATAAAAGATGACGAGACCGATGCCCTACTCGACTCCGACAGATTTGATTTCGTGGTCGATGCCATCGATACCCTTTCGCCAAAATTAGCACTTATAAAAGGGGCATTAGATAGAGGTATTCCGCTTGTGAGTTCTATGGGTGCGGGCGCAAAGACCGACCCTACAAAGATGGAGATTTGCGACATTTCAAAGACTCACCACTGTCCTTTGGCGCATATGTTGCGTAAAAGATTGCACAAAATAGGTATTCGCAAGGGTTTTACGGCGGTATTTTCGCCCGAGCCGGTACGCGAAGGTGCTATGATACTTTGCGAGGAGCAAAATAAAAAGTCAAACACCGGCACCATATCCTATATACCGGCTCTGTTCGGTATAGGTTGTGCCTCGGTGGTGATTAGAGGTTTGATAAGAGAATTTAACGCATAACTATATGAAAATAGTATTTTTAGATGAATATTCGGTCGGTGGCACCGACCTCTCGGCCATCAAGGCTTTGGGCGACTATACGGGCTACGACATCACCCATCGCAATCAGATTTTGGAAAGGTCAAAAGGCGCAGAAATAATCATCGCCAACAAGACCATTCTCGATGCCGACACTATCGCCGCACTCCCCGACCTTAAACTTATCTGCGTGGCGGCTACGGGTATGAACAATGTAGATTTGGAGGCCGCCGCAGCACACGGCATAGAGGTTAAGAATGCCGTCGGCTACTCGACCTACTCGGTAGCCGAAACCACCATCGGCTCGGCAATCGCACTATTGCGCGAGGTGGTCTATTACGACGAATACTTCAAGTCGGGGCGTTATGCCGCATCGGATTACCTCTTCAACTACGACCGCCCCACTTCGCAAATCAGGGGCAAAAAATGGGGCATCATAGGCTTGGGCAACATAGGTCGCGAGGTGGCTCGTCTGGCCGAGGCCTTCGGTTGTGAGGTGGCATACTATTCTACATCAGGTGTTAGTCGAGATGAAGCGTACAACAAATTGAGCCTCAACGAATTATTATCATCGTCAGATATCGTCTCGATACACTGTCCGTTGAGCGACAAAACTCGCAATTTGATTGGTCGCGAGAAGTTCTCACAGATGAAATCGTCGGCGATTATAATCAATGTGGCACGCGGAGGCATCATCGACGAAGAGGCTCTCGCCGAAGCACTCGACAACGGCACTATTCGCGCCGCGGCACTCGATGTATTCTCGCACGAGCCATTGCGCACCTCACCTTTATATAATATAAAGGACAAATATCGCCTTTTGGCTTCGCCCCACAATGCTTGGTCGGCCGAGGCCTCGTTAAAGCGACTTATCGACTGCATCGTGCAAAACATCAAGCAGTATCAAGCCAAAAAGTAACGACTGCGAGGTATTGATAATCTCCAATAAAGAAGTGCCGCTCGGACAAAACCAAGCGGCACTACCTCTATATAATATGTAAGCAATGCTTACTTCATCTCAACCAGAGCCTCGCCGGTCATCTCCTTTGGCTGCTCCAAGCCCATCAACTTCAAGACAGTAGGAGCAACGTCTGCCAAGATACCGTTCTTGACGCTTGCTACGCGGTCCGAAACAACCACAATGGGCACAGGATTGAGTGAGTGTGCCGTATTGGGTGTGCCGTCCTCGTTAATTGCATTATCAGCGTTACCGTGGTCGGCAATCATCACTACCTCGTAGCCGTTAGTCTTGGCAGCCTCGACAACCTCCGAAACGCACTCATCGACAGCCTTAACAGCCTTCTCGATAGCCTCGTAGATACCTGTATGGCCCACCATATCGCCATTTGCGAAGTTCAAGCAGATGAAATCGAACTTCTGCTCACCCAACGCTGCGACCAACTTATCCTTAACCTCGTATGCGCTCATCTCGGGCTGCAAGTCGTATGTAGCGACCTTGGGCGAAGCGACCAGGATACGCGACTCATTCTCGAACTCAGCCTCACGACCACCATTGAGGAAGAAGGTCACGTGAGCATACTTCTCGGTCTCGGCAATACGCAACTGCGACAAACCGAGTGACGACACATACTCGCCGATTGTGTTGCTCACATTCTCCTTATCGAACAAGATGTGCAAGCCCTCAAACTTGGCATCATAGGGAGTCATACAGCAGTAATACAACGGCATTGTATGCATACCCTCCTCGGGCATATCCTGCTGTGTAAGGACAATGGTAATCTCCTTGGCACGGTCGTTACGGTAGTTATAGAAGATAACCAAATCGTTTGGCTTGATACGACCGATAACCTCGCCATTCTCGTCGATGCGAACAATAGGCTTTACGAACTCGTCGGTAACGCCCTCATCGTAAGAGCGTTGCATAGCTTCGACCATATCGGTAGCAGCCTCACCAACACCATTTACCAGCAAATCGTACGCAACCTTCACACGCTCCCAGCGCTTATCGCGGTCCATAGCATAGTAGCGACCAATGATAGAGGCAATCTTACCTGTGCGTGATTTCAACGCATTCTCCACATCGGCGATAAAGCCCTTACCGCTCTTGGGGTCGGTATCACGGCCGTCCATAAAGCAGTGAACGAAGGTATTCTCGATACCATACTTTGCGGCAATCTCGGCCAACTTATAGAGATGCTCAATAGAAGAGTGAACACCGCCATCAGATGTGAGGCCCATAAAGTGAACATTCACGCCATTAGCCTTGGCATACTCGAAAGCCTTAACAATCTCCTCGTTCTGGTAGATAGAGTCGTCGGCACAAGCGCGGTTAATCTTAACCAAATCCTGATAAACAACTCGACCGGCACCGATATTAAGGTGACCTACCTCCGAGTTACCCATCTGACCATTAGGCAGACCTACATTCTCGCCATCGGTACGCAACTCGGCGTGAGGATACTTCTCGGTCATAGCCGAGATATAGGCGGGGTGAATCTGCGAAATAACATCAGACTTGGTACCATTACCGATACCCCAGCCGTCCAAAATCATCAATAAAACCTTCTTGTCCATATACTATTTATTCATTTAATTTTGCCATAATAATCTCCACAGCCTTGTCAATCGCGGCCTGCATACCGCTCACGTCCTTACCACCTGCCGTAGCGAAGAACTTCTGACCGCCACCGCCGCCATTGATAAGTTTTGCAGCCTCACGAACAACAGCACCGGCATCTACGCCCTTGGCAACGATATCGTCGCCCAAAACGATGGTAAGCGTAGGCTTTTCCTCGTTGGCAACACCGGCAACCAAAACGATATTCGAAACCTTTGCACGCAAAGCATAGGCCAAATTCTTCATCATGTTGCTTGCATAATTGAATTGGCGGGCCACAAGAAATACCTCCTCACCCTTGGGACGCTCGGCGATAATCTTATCTACGACAGTATCAATCTGCTGCTTATGCAAATCCTCCAACTCCTTCTGCAAAGCGTTATTGTTCTCCAACATTTTGGCGATGGCAGCCTCAATCTTGGGACTGTTCACCAACTGTGTGATACCCTGAATCTGCGACTCCAAAGTGTAGAATATCTCCTCGGCACGCTCGGCTGTAACGGCCTCGATACGACGCACACCGGCCGAGATTGCGCTCTCGCTCATAATCTTGAACATTCCGATAGTACCCGTAGCCGAAGTGTGAGTACCTCCACACAACTCTACCGAATCGCCAAAATTAACGACACGCACCTTATCGCCATACTTTTCGCCGAACAGAGCAATGGCACCCATAGCATTAGCCTCCTCCATCGTAGCCTCACGATTCTCCTCCAAAGGATAGTTCTTGCGGATAAGGCCATTAACCACTCGCTCAACCTCGCGCAACTCCTCCGATGTAACCTTCTGGAAGTGCGAGAAGTCAAATCGCAAGCCCTGTGGTGTAACCATCGAGCCCTTCTGCTCGACGTGAGTACCCAACACCTGACGCAAAGCCTGGTCTAAAAGGTGTGTGGCGGTATGGTTGTTGGCCGCAGCCTGACGCTTCGCAGCATCGACAACGGCTGTAAATTCAGCATCGAGTTTCTCGGGCAACTGCGCCACGATATGGATAATGAGGCCGTTCTCCTTCTCTGTCGAGAGGATATCAACCTTCTCGTTGGCACTCTCGATATAACCGGTATCGCCAACCTGACCACCCGAATTACCATAGAACGGAGTCTGGTCGAATACCAACTGATAGGTAGTCTTACCCTTCGAGGTCACACGACGATAACGCGCGATATGAATAGGTGCTGTCAAGGTGTCGTAACCCACAAACTCGCACTGCTCAATGACGCGCAACTCCTGCCAATCGTCGATATCCTGTGCGGCGGCGTTACGAGAACGCTCCTTCTGTGCCTGCAACTCCTTCTCGAAGCCCTCCAAATCGATGGCCACGCCCTGCTCACGAGCGATGAGCTCGGTCAAGTCAATCGGGAAACCGAAGGTGTCGTACAACTCAAAGGCATCTTTACCTGCGATAACACCACCCTTGCCGACCTTGGCGATAACCCTATCCAAAAGGTTGATACCCGTAGCCAAAGTGCGCAAGAATGAAGCCTCCTCCTCCTCGATAACACGCTCAACCAAAGTCTGCTGCTGCTTTAATTCGGGGAACTGGTGGCCCATCTGCTCTACCAAACCTGCAACCAACTTACACAAAGTAGGCTCGTTGAAGCCCAAATATGTATAGCCATAGCGTACGGCACGACGCAAAATACGACGGATAACATAACCCGCCTTGGCATTTGCCGGCAACTGACCATCGGCAATCGAGAATGCGATAGCGCGCAAGTGGTCGGCGATAACTCGCATAGCCACATCGGCCTTCTCGTCCTCGCCATACTTCTTACCCGCCATAGCGGCGATACGAGAGATTGTAGGCTGGAATACATCGGTATCGTAGTTCGACTTCTTGCCCTGCAAAATCATACACAGACGCTCGAAGCCCATACCTGTATCGACGTGCTTTGCAGGCAGCGGCTCCAACTCGCCGTTAGCCTTGCGGTTGAACTGCATAAACACAAGGTTCCAAATCTCGATAACGTGAGGGTGGCTCATATTCACCATCTCGCGGCCGGGGACTTTCTCCACCTCCGCAGCATCGCGCAAGTCGTAGTGAATCTCGCTACAAGGGCCACAAGGGCCTGTCTCGCCCATCTCCCAGAAGTTATCGTGCTTATTACCGCGAATGATATGGTCCTCGGGAAGGTACTGCTTCCAATAGTCGTAAGCCTCTTGGTCGAAAGGCACGCCGTCCTCTTCCGAGCCCTCGAAAACCGTAGCATACATACGGCTCTTATCTAAGCCATATACCTCGGTCAAGAGTTCCCACGCCCAAGCGATAGCCTCCTTTTTGAAATAGTCGCCAAACGACCAGTTACCCAACATCTCGAACATCGTGTGGTGATAGGTGTCGTGACCTACCTCCTCCAAGTCGTTATGCTTACCCGACACACGCAGACACTTTTGAGTATCGGCGGCACGAGGGGTAAAGCGAGGAGCGTTACCCAAAAAGATATCCTTAAACTGGTTCATACCTGCGTTGGTGAACATCAACGTAGGGTCATTCTTCACCACCATAGGTGCCGAGGGAACAATCGTATGCTCCTTCGAAGAGAAGAAATCCAAGAATGCTTGTCTGATTTTGTTTGATTCCATTGTATATAGTTTTTGTTATTATTATCGTTATTACTTCGTAACGGATTGCAAAATTAGACATTTTACGCTAAATTTGCACCATAAAATTGAATAATTTTAAAAATATGGGACGAAAAAATCACAATAACGACACAATGAGTGAGGCTCGCAGCCTTATTCATCGTTTGAAGTCGTATCGTCTCATACGCAATTTGCTCATTGGTTTCATTGTCGTATCGGTGATAAACCTGCTCTTTTCGTCGCTTTTCTATACGCCCAAAATGTTCCGTATGGCCGACGAAAGGCGTGCATTGGAGTTGAAATACGAGGTGTTGCAAAATCGAGTGCGCTCGGCACAACAGCAAATCGACCAGATACGCCACCGCGACAATATGGTCTATCGACCGCTATTCTCGTCGGACACACTCTCGATTGAGGGTATCTATACACCCTACGACGATAGCAAGTATCAGGCTTTTCAAGGTAACGACTACTCTCCGATGATTACCTCGGTATGGCGCGAATTGGACCAGTTGGCACGCAGTCTGTATCTCGAATCAAAATCGATGGACGAGTTGCAGGTCTTGTCAAAGGATAAGGAGAAGTTTTCGACCTCGATACCTGCCATCTGGCCTATCGACCGCTCGTTGCTACGCAACCGAATCGGTGCATTTGGTTATCGTATGCACCCCAAACTACACCGCTGGAAATTCCACGCGGGCGTCGATATGGCTGGTCGTATAGGAGACCCAATCTATGCTACGGGTGACGGCGTAGTCGAAAAGACGGAGTACAGCCGAGCGCGTACGGGTTACGGCTCGCAAATAGTTATAAACCACGGTTTTGGATATAAAACTCGTTATGCCCACCTTAACAAAATACACGTTCAGCGTGGCGACAGCATCAAACGAGGACAACTCATTGCCGATATGGGTAACACAGGAATTTCGACGGCACCACACCTCCACTACGAGGTGATATACCGCAATTCGCACGTCAATCCCATTAACTATTTCGACAAAAATATGTCGGCCGAGGCATACAAGAGCCTAATGAGTCAGATACAAGAGGAGAACTACGAGGCAGAGTAGAAGAAATTCAAGGCTGCGAGTAAGTGAGTGTAGAGGGCAAGGCTTGCTTGCACTATGCCGAGCGGGAGCAGGCAAGAGGAGCCCTTGCGGCTTGCCAAAATTCAAATTTGACCTTCGTCTGCAAATAAAAAATATAATTATTCGGAATTAGGCTGACACTCAAAGCCAAGAGAGAAAGATAAAAGATGAAAGAGCATAAGGCAGAAATAAAAACCAAGCCCACGAAGCGAGGACGCGCGATAAGGATTCTCATACGCCTTTTTGCGTGGGTGGGAGTCATTATGCTCTATTATATAGGTTTCTCGTGGTTGTTTGACACGCCGCCCGAATATCGTATGCGACAATCAACCGAGAATCTTCAACGCGAATACAAGGCTCTGGCGGCACGTTACGACTCGTTGGAGATGGTGCTTGAAAACATCACAGAGCGTGACCGCAGCGTATTCCGCACACTCTTCGAATCAGACCCCTATGACCTCGAAACCGACCAAAACGAGGAGCGTCTGGCTCTGCACGAGGAGAATATCACCAAGTCGCGCAAGGAGTTGCACGCCGATATGAACGACCGCATCGACCACCTCGAAACACTTATGTTGGAGATTGAAGATGCGTGGTCGCTGGTAAAGCAGCGCAGTGAGGCTCTGGGTAAAGACGGCAACAAAATACCCTCGATACAACCTGTTATCAACAAGCAACTTACACTGCTTACCGCAGGTTATGGTACCATACTAAACCCATTCTATCGCACTCTGAAATCACATCAGGGAGTGGATTATACGGTGGCCGAAGGTTCAAGCATTTTTGCCACAGCCGACGGCACGGTAAAGGAGATTTCCGACAAGAACTCCACGTTGGGTAAGACTATCGTCATCGACCACGGCAACGGCTATCAAACATCATACAGCCATCTGTTGAGTGTTTTGGTGCGTCGTGGGCAGAAGGTACAGCGTGGTGATATCATCGCCTTATCGGGTAACTCGGGCCTTTCGTTAGCACCTCACCTCCACTACGAGGTGCGCTACAACGGAATACGCATCGACCCCATTCACTATTTCTTTATGGAACTTACGCCCGACGAGTATCAGCGTATGATACGCATCGCACAATCGGGTATGCAGTCTTTCGACTAAAAGCGAAAATTCGCCGCCGAAGAGTTGATGAAATGAATTTATTTTGTTACTTTCGTAGCAAAATAAATCTCTCGTATGCACAACACTTTCCTACACGAAGTTGCAGAACAATTATACAACCGCTATGGCGACGATATATCATCGCTTGTTATCGTTATGCCCTCACAACGCGCAAGGCTTTTCCTCTCTGATGCCCTTGCCGAGGTTGCTGGGAAACCCATCTGGCAACCACGCTATATGTCGATGGACGAGTTGATGGGCTCGGCTACGACACTCGTTGCTGGTAATAAGATGCGTATAATCGCCGAACTCTACAAGATATACTCAACCTTCCACGACGAGCCTGTCGATAAGTTTTATTTCTGGGGCGAGATGTTGCTCGGCGACTTTGACTTGGTCGATAAATATATGATTGATGCCGATATGTTGTTTCGCAACATATACGACCTGAAAGTATTGGAGTCCGACCTCTCGTATCTCACGCCCGAGATGCGCCGCATAATTCACAACTTCTGGTCGCTATTCTCCGAAGAGGCCAAATTGAGCGACGAGAAGCAGAAATTCCTCGATATATGGCTCTCGTTGTCCACCATATATCACCGTTTGCACGAGCGTTTAGAGGAGTTGCAGTTTGCATATCAGGGAATGATTTACCGCGCGGCGGCCGAGAATGTCGAGAGTGGAAAACACACCCCCGACCTGTCGCTACACTATGTATTTGTCGGGTTCAATGCCCTGTCGGCGTGCGAGCGTCGAATGTTGAGATACCTTGCCACGAATGCCGCCTGTGACTTCTGCTGGGACTACGACGACTACTATGTTTCGTCACCTGACCACGAGGCCGGAAAATTTATTCGTGACAATATTTTCGACCATAAACCAACGCTTGATATAACACACGATAATTTTTTGAGTGTCAAAAAGAATTTGTCGGCTATCTCAACCGTTTCCAACATCACTCAATGTAAATATATCCCCACGATTTTGAGCGAGATTTCACCGACGCTTAACTTCGATAAAGACACAGCGATAGTCCTTACCGACGAGACGCTATTGGAGCCTTTGTTGCACTCGCTTCCCAACGACAAATTGGAGAAGATTAACGTCACTATGGGTTTCCCTCTGCGCCAGACCACAGCCTACTCTTTTATGGAGCGATTGGTGGAGTTGCAGAAAAATGCCCGCCATTCGGCCGACGGGGCCTCGACATTCTACCATATCGACGTTATGGGGCTTCTGTCACACCCCTACGTCACCAGCGCGGAGGGCGATATTGCCAAAGCCTTGCGAAAGAGGATTTCCGACGGCAATATGATTCGCGTAAAGGCCGAAATCTTCGCCGAGAGCGAGATGCTCCAAACCATTTTTACCGTAGCGAAGACGTGGGAGGAGATAGCCGAATACCTGCCCGCAGTACTCAATTTAGTGCTTGCGAAATATGCCGATGACGATAGTTTTCCGGCATTGCAAACCGCCCAGATTTCACTCCTTGCAAAGAGTATTGCGGAGGTGATTAACACTGTAAAGATGTGCGACATAGAGATATCCACCTCAATCTTTACAACACTACTCAAACGCCATCTGCAAACCATACGTATTCCATATAGTGGCGAACCGTTGCAGGGCCTGCAAATTATGGGTATCCTCGAAACCCGAAACATCGATTTCAAGAATGTGATTATTCTCTCGATGAACGATGATAACTTCCCCGGCAAGATGACCGGAGGCAACTCCGTTATACCTTATAATCTGCGAGCCGCCTACGGTATGCCCACGCCCGAGCACCACGAGGGAGTATACGCCTACTATTTTTATCGTCTTATTCAGCGTGCCGAGCGGGTGGATATGTGTTACTGCTCACGCGCCGATGACAAAACCACCGGTGAGCAGAGTCGTTACATCTATCAACTGTCGTACGAAGCACCCTACCCCGTCAGCCGCATCAATGTCGGCGTGAATGTGGAGTCGGCAGGCGACGAGGATATTGTGGTGGAGAAAAACGAGGCCGTTATGAGCCGTTTGGGTGAGTATCTCAAAGCCGACAGCGGTCGTTATCTCTCGCCGAGTGCGTTGGCTCCATACGTTGCGTGTCCTTTGCGTTTCTATTTCTCGTCGATAGCCAAGATACGCATCGCCAAAGAGATGGAGGAGGATATCGACAACCCCACCTTCGGTACTATCCTGCACGCTGCGATACAGACGCTGTATGAGGATTTGGTCGGCATCGACAACATCGCCGAGTATCTGCGACGATTGCTCGACGGCGACAA
>CAZQMC010000048.1:0-17119 GCA_964594305.1 uncultured Alistipes sp.
AGATAGTGTCGGGCTTGCGTATGGTGGTGTTTTTGAGGCCCACCTCCGCCGAAGCCTTCGCCTTACCCGTAACATACGATACACTACCCGGGTCCTCGCCTACGAGGATAACCACCAAGTGTGGCACTCGGCCATATTTCTCGGTGAATGTTGCCACATCGGCCGCCATCTCCTGTTTGAGCGAGATAGCCAAATCTTTTCCGCTTATAATTGTTGCCATAGTGTGTTAATTTTGAAATTTTTGTGATGCGTCAGCCTTAATTTGAATTAAAACTTAAACGCTTTGTCGCCAATGTCGGTGCGGTGGAACAGGTTGTCGCACTCAATCTTCTCTACCTCTGCGGCGGCTTTCTGCTGTGCCTCGCGCAAGGTGGGAGCCTCGCATACGACAATCATCACACGACCGCCCGAGGTGAGATACCTCCCATCGCGGAACGATGTGCCCATATGATACACCTTTCCATCAACCTTGTCAATGCCCTTAATCTCGAAGCCCTTGTCGTAAGAACCCGGGTAACCCTTCGATGCCAGCACGATACCCAGCGTAGCGAAATTGTGCCACTCGATTGTGGGCCTCTTGCCGTCGGCTATGTCGCAGAATACCTGATAGATATCGCTCTTCATACGAGGCAGTACAACCTCTGTCTCGGGGTCGCCAAAACGAGCGTTGAACTCGATGACCTTGATGCCGCCGGTGGTCTTCATCAGTCCGCCGTACAACACTCCGCAGAATGCACAACCCTCCTTCGCCATAGCCTCTGCCGTCGGGCGCATAATCTTATCCATAGCATACGCCAAGTCCTCGTCGGTAATGAAAGGCAACTCGGTATAAGCACCCATACCGCCCGTATTGGGGCCTTTGTCGCCGTCGTAGGCGCGTTTATGGTCTTGCGCTACGGGCATAGGATAGACCTCCGAGCCACTGACGAAACACATCAACGAAAACTCGGGGCCCTCCAAATACTCCTCAATCACGACCTTGCCCTTGCCGAACTTCGAGTCTAAAAGCATATCGCGCAGAGCCTCCTCGGCCTCCTCCATCGTTTCGGCAATCACTACACCCTTGCCCGCTGCCAAGCCGTCATATTTCAGTACGGTGGGCAGTGTGCCGGCCTTGACATAGGCCATTGCCGCATCGAAATCCTCGAAAGTGCGGAACGCAGCCGTAGGAATCTGATACTTCTGCATCAACTCCTTGGCGAACTCCTTGCTGCTCTCAATCTGTGCAGCGGCCTTCGTCGGGCCAAACAATCGCAACCCCGCCTCACGGAAGCAGTCGGCGATGCCTGCGGCCAAAGCGACCTCGGGGCCTGCAACGGTGAGTTCTATGCCCTGCTCCAAGGCAAAGTCGCGCAGAGCCTCTACATCGGTCTCCTTGATAGCCACCGTCTCTGCCAATGCGGCGATACCGGCATTGCCCGGGGCACAAAAAATCTTATCTACTTGCGGTGAGCGGCTTAACGCCTCGACAATGGCGTGACAACGACCGCCCGACCCTACTACAAGTGCCTTCATACTCTTTTAGTGTTTGAAATGACGCATACCTGTAAAGACCATAGTGATACCTTGCTCGTTGGCCTTCTTTACCGAATCCTCGTCACGAACAGAGCCACCCGGCTGTACGATGGCCTTTACACCATACTCGGCAGCCATAGTAACAGTGTCGTCAAATGGGAAGAAACCGTCCGAAGCCAATACCAAATCGTCGGTAAAGCCTGCGGCGTGAGCCTGCTTCAAGGCAATCTCGGCCGAGCCTACGCGGTTCATCTGACCGGCACCCACACCTACGGTATGACCATTCTTAACCACTACAATAGCGTTTGACTTGACGTGCTTAACAACTCGCCAGCCAAAGTTAAGGTCGCTAATCTGCTCCTCGGTGGGCTTCTTCTCGGTTACACACATATCGGCCGAAACGGTAGCCGTTGTCTTGTCCAAGTCCTGAACGAGCAAACCGCCATTGACGCTTACATATTGATTTACAACGCTCTCGTCCTTTGTCATATCGACCTGCAACAGACGCAGGTTCTTCTTCGTAGAGAGTATCTCCAAAGCCTCTGCGGAGAACGACGGAGCCATAATAATCTCCAAGAAAATGGGTTTCATAGCCTCGGCAACCTCGCCTGTAACCTCACGATTGACAGCCACAATACCGCCGAAGATGCTCACCTTGTCGGCCTCGTAGGCCTTGGTCCAAGCGTCCATAACATCTGTGCCGATAGCCGCACCGCAGGGGTTCATATGCTTCAAACCCACGCAGAAAGGCTCATCAAACTCGCGTGCGATGCACAAAGCGGCGTTGGCGTCCTGAATGTTGTTGTATGAGAGTTCCTTGCCGTTCAACTGCTTGGCATTTGCCAACGAGTAACTACCCGCCTCGGCTGACGAGTAGAACTTGGCCTGCTGGTGAGGATTCTCGCCATAGCGCAAGCCCTGCTTTAAGTCGAACTCCAAGAACAACTTTTCGTTTAGACCGGCTGCCTTACGCATATATGTTGCAATCATAGCGTCGTACTGCGCCGTATGGGTATAAGCCTCGGCCGAGAGTTGCAGACGAGTTTCGAGCGATGTATTGCCATTAGCCTTAATCTCGTCGATAATCTTTGCGTAGTTGTCGGGGTTGCATACTACGGTTACATCTTTGTAGTTCTTTGCCGCCGAGCGCAACATCGAAGGGCCGCCGATATCGATATTCTCGATAGCATCTTCCATCGTTACATCTGCCTTGGCGATAGTCTGACGGAAAGGATAGAGATTGACGCAAACCATATCGATAAACTCAATAGCGTTATCCTTCAACGCTTTGAGGTGGCTCTCGTCATCGCGACGAGCCAAAAGACCACCGTGAACTTTCGGGTGCAGGGTCTTTACTCGTCCGTCGCAAATCTCGGGGAAGCCCGTAACATCGCTGATGTTGATGACCTCCACGCCCTTTTGGCGCAAGAGGTTCATTGTGCCGCCTGTGGCGATAATCTCCCAGCCCAAAGAACGCAAAGCCTGTGCAAACTCCACAACGCCGTTCTTGTCGCTGACGCTAATCAATGCTCTCATAATTATTTATCGGGTTTTAATAGTTTTTTAATCGTGTTAATGTAAAGTATATGCTCTATGGCGTGAATCTTTTGTGTCACCTCGTCGAGGTCGTTGCCCTCGTAAGCGATGGCTTGTTGGGCGATGATTTTACCGCCGTCGAGCGATTCATCGACATAGTGAATCGTAGCCCCAAAGACCTTTACGCCATACTCCATAGCCTGCTCAATGGCGTGAGAGCCTTTGAACGACGGCAACAGCGAGGGGTGCAGGTTGATGATGCGGCCGGCGTAAGCGTTTAGCAGTGTGTCGCCCACGATGCGCATATAACCCGCCAAGCAGACAAGTTCCACCTCGGCGGCAACGAGTTGCTCGACAATCAGTTGCTCGTACTCCTGCTTCGAAGAAAAATCCTTCGCCGAAAATACGAAACTCTTGATGCCCATCTCTTTGGCCACCTCCACCACACGAGCCGCAGGCTTGTCGCATACCAGCAGAGCCACTTCGCACCCCAACTCACCACTCTGCGTGGCGTGTGCGATAGCCTCGAAATTCGAGCCGTAGCCGCTGGCAAAAATCGCTATTTTATGTTTGGTGCCCACTCTACCTTATTATATAATAGTTACGCCTTCGCCCTCTACGATGCGGCCGATAACCGAAGCCTTCTCGCCGTACTTTGAGAGGATTTCGATAGCCTTGTCGGCCTCCTTCTCGTCGAGTGCTATGACCATACCTACGCCCATATTGAAGATGTTGAACATCTCGCGGTGAGCCACGCCGCCCCACTTCTCCAAGAAACGGAACACGGGCAAAATCTCCCAACTGCCCTCCTTGACCTCGACGCCTTGGCCCTCCGACAGAATACGGGGAATATTCTCGTCAAAACCACCGCCTGTGATGTGGCTGATGCCGTGAACATCGCACTCGCGGATAACATCAAGCACCTGCTTGACATAGATGCGTGTAGGAGTGAGAAGTACCTCGCCCAGAGGTTTTTCGCCCAAATCGGCGTGAGGCTGATGCAGGTCGAACTGATTGTCGCTGACAATCTTACGCACAAGGCTGAAACCGTTGGAATGTACGCCGCTCGAAGCAATGCCGATGAGTACATCGCCCACCTTTACCTTCGTGCCGTCGATAAGTTTTGCACGCTCAACGACACCGCAGGTGAAGCCCGCAATATCATACTCGCCACCGCCATACATACCCGGCATCTCGGCTGTTTCGCCACCAATCAAAGCGCAACCCGCCTGACGACAACCCTCGGCAACCGAAGCGACGATAGCCTCAATCTTGGCAGGCTCGTTGTGACCTACGGCGACATAATCCAGGAAGAACAACGGCTCGGCACCCTGCGCCAAGACATCATTCACACACATCGCCACAGCGTCAATACCTATGGTGTCGTGCTTGTCCATCTCGAAGGCGAGTTTGAGTTTGGTACCTACACCATCGGTGCCACTCACCAAGATAGGCTCTTTGTAACCCAACGATGCGAGGTCGAACATACCGCCGAAGGCTCCGATGTTACCCATAACACCGGGGCGCGAGGTCGATTTTACGTGCGATTTGATTCTGCGAACCACTTCGTAGCCGGCTTCGAGATTTACACCGGCCTTTTCATAACTTTTAGCCATAATTTATATCTGTTTTATTATTTGCCCTTAAAATAGTTTACAGCGTTCTGGAACAGGCTCTGCGTCTTGTTGCTGTGAATGTTCTTGAAGAGGTTATCTTCATAACGCTCGGTGTGGCCCATTTTACCCAAAATCTGACCGTCGCGGCTGATGATACCCTCGATGCCGAAACTTGAACCATTGGGGTTGTAGGGTGCCGTGAGCGTCGCTTCGCCCTCTGCATCGACATATTGGAATGCCACCTGACCATTGGCGAACAACTCCTCGGCCATCTCGTCACTGACGACGAACTTACCCTCGCCGTGACTCACTGCAATAGCGTGCTCCTCGCCCAACTCAAACGATGAGAGCCAAGGCGAAGCAGTAGTCGCTACGCGAGTGGTAACAATCTGCGAGATGTGACGGTTTATATCGTTGCGGAACAGTGTGGGTGACTCCTTGACAACCTGTCCCAAGCGGCCGTAAGGCAACAAGCCCGACTTAACCAACGCCTGGAAACCGTTGCAGATACCCAAAATCAAACCGCCACGGTCGAGCAATGCGTGGATAGCATCGGTGATGACCTTGTTGTTCAAGACATTGGCGATAAATTTACCGCTACCATCTGGCTCGTCACCGGCCGAGAAACCTCCGCTGAGCATAAAGATATGGCACTCGTCAATCATTTGCTTCATCTTCTCGATTGAGGCGAAGATATCTTCGGCTGTGAGGTCACAGAATACGCTTGTCGTAACCTTCGCTCCTGCCCTCTCGAATGCTTTGGCGGTGTCGTAGTCGCAGTTTGTACCGGGGAATACGGGGATATAAACCTTAACCTCCTCGACGGGCGCACCCTTGTATTTAATTACTCGCTTCTCGGGCTCGCTCTTGCGTGTTGTGCCGCCCTGCAAGCCTCGGTCGGGATATACCTGACAGAACTTCTGCGAGTTAATCTTCTGCAAAGTATCAATCTCGAATCGCTCGCCACAGAACTCAACCTCGGCCTCGGCAATGGTCTGACCAATAAGGATAGCATCGGCGAAGTCCAAATCCTCGGTAGCCTCCACGACGATAGAACCATAAGCATAGTCGAACAACTCCTGCTCCGAGAGGTTGATGACGGCTCCTATGCGGTTACCGAACGACATCTTTGCGACAGCCTCCTGCACACCACCGAAACCTACGGCATAGCCTGCTACAACCTTACCCTGCTCGATAGCCGACGAGACGAACGAGAAGTTCTCCTTCAACTGCTCGGTGTCGGGCATATAGTTGTTCAGCGGTGAGTGCTTTACAAGGTAAAGTTTGTGACCTGCGGCCTTAAACTCGGGACTGATAACCGTACGGGCATCGACCGTAGTGATACCAAACGCCATAAGCATAGGCGGTACATTTATATCTTGGAAAGTACCACTCATAGAGTCCTTGCCGCCAATCGAAGGCAAGCCCAACTCAATCTGCATCTTCAATGCTCCGAGCAATGCTGCCAAAGGCTTACCCCAAGATGTTTCGCTGTTCATACGCTCGAAGTACTCCTGATAAGAGTAACGCATCTTGTCATATCTCGCACCCGCAGCAACAACCTTCGCTGCCGACTCCACAACGGCATAGGCCGCACCGTGATAGGGGCTCCACGAAGCAAGGAAGGGATTATAGCCAAATGCCATAATGCTGGCGGTGTTGGTCTTGGCTGAGCCTACGGGCAGTTTCTGGACAGAGACCTGTGTCTCGGTGTTTTGTGTCTTGCCACCGAAGGGCATCAAAACGGTCGAACAACCGATTGTAGAGTCGAACATCTCAATCATACCGCGCTGCGATACCACATTGTCGTCCTCCAAATTGTTCTTCACCTTCTCGGCTATGGTTGCACCCTTTACCTCGCGGCGGAATGGGTCTTTATCCTCAACGGCGGCAATACGAATCTTGGTATAGTGCTTTGCTCCGGCCGAATCGATGAACTCGCGTGAGAGATTTACAATCATCTCGCCGCCGTAGAACATCTTCAAACGGGCGGTATCGGTTACATCGGCAACATAGGTAACCTCGATATTCTCCTCGTGGCAATAGGCCTTTACGGTCTCCATATCCTTGCGCTCGACAACGATAGCCATACGCTCCTGCGACTCGCTGATGGCGAGTTCCGTAGAGTTAAGTCCGCTATACTTCGTCGGTACGCGGTCGAGGTAGATATCCAAACCGTCGGCCAACTCGCCGATGGCAACGCTCACGCCGCCGGCACCGAAGTCGTTGGACTTCTTGATGAGGCGCGTAACCTCCGGACGGCGGAACAGACGCTCCAATTTACGCTCCTCGGGTGCATTACCCTTCTGTACCTCCGATGAGCACTCCTCGATAGATTTTACATTATGCTCCTTTGATGAGCCTGTCGCACCGCCAATGCCATCACGACCTGTACGACCACCCAAAAGCAGTATGACATCGCCTGCGGCTGGTGATTCGCGACGGACATTCTCGGCCTTAACGGCACCCACAACAGCACCAACCTCCAAACGCTTGGCTACATAGTCGGGGTGATAAATCTCGCGTACGTGAGTAGTGGCAAGGCCTATCTGGTTACCATAACTCGAATATCCCGCAGCGGCCTTGGTTGTGATGATGCGCTGGGGTAACTTGCCCTTCAATGTGTCGGCAACAGGTTTGTAGATATCGCCGGCACCCGTCACACGCATAGCCTGATATACATAACTGCGGCCTGACAACGGGTCACGAATAGCACCACCCAAGCAGGTAGAAGCACCGCCAAACGGCTCAATCTCTGTCGGGTGATTATGTGTCTCGTTCTTGAACTGCAACAGCCACTTCTCCATTGTGCCATCGACATCGACATTCACATAGATAGAGCAGGCATTGTTTTCCTCGCTCTGTTCGAGGTTGTCCAATACGCCTGTTTTCTTCAAATAACGCGCGCCGATAGTAGCCAACTCCATAAGACATAGGCTCTTATTCTCACGACCTAACTCCTCGCGGATATTTCGCAGAGTATCGAGCGTCGAATCCAATTCTGCCGAGAGGAATGACTCGTCGATGGTAATCTCCTCAATCTCGGTTGTGAAGGTTGTGTGGCGGCAATGGTCGCTCCAATAGGTGTCGAGGATACGCAACTCGGTCTCCGAGGGGTCACGGCCCTCCTTTTGGTAGTAATTGACAACCTCGCGCAAATCGTCGGCATTCATAGCCAAGCCGTACTGCTTGCAGAAACCTGCCAACTCCTCATCTTTGAGGGCTGTGAGGCCGTGCAAGATGGCTACGGGCTTAACCTCGGCAGACTCCATATCGCTGAGCAGGCTCAAATCCTTGCGGCGTGACTCGACGGCATTGATGTAATAATGCTCGATACGTGCCATATCATCTGCGGTAACCGAGTCGTCGAAGATGAGCAACTTCGATGATTTGATTCTCACATCGGCCGTAGGCTCGATAAGACGCACGCAATCGACAGCGGAACTTGCACGCTGGTCGAACTGACCGGGTAAAAACTCTACGGCCAGATATTTTTTGCCTTCGAGGTCACACTCGTCGCTTACAACATCGGTCACAACCTCGCCAAAGACCGAGTAGCGACTCTTCTCCAATAACTCCTCCGAAAAGCCGAAAAGGTCATACACATTGAGCAGACGCAACGACGGCATATCGAGTCCGAGGTTGTTGTTCAACTCCTTGCGCAGAGTGTCGGCCTCAACTCGAAAACGAGGATATTTCTCTACATAAATACGGTAGTTTTTCATATCTTGATTGCTAATTATTCTCCGGTTGATTATAACTCTGCCTCCAATACCTTCTCGGTCTGTGCCTTGCGGTAGGCTTCAAGACGGGCCTCCAAATCTTTGTCGGTCAAGGCGAAGATAGAGGCGACGATAAGCGCAGCGTTTTTGGCTCCGTTGATGGCTGTCGTCGATACGGGAATACCACCCGGCATCTGAACAATCGAGAGCAAAGAGTCCAATCCGCCCAATGCCGATGTCTTGATAGGTACGCCGATAACGGGGACAGTGGTGAGTGCGGCTGTTACGCCTGCTACGTGTGCTGCACCACCTGCGCCGGCAATGATGGCACCAATGCCACGCTCACGAGCCGTAGTGGCATACTCAAACATCAGATGAGGAGTGCGGTGTGCGCTGATGACACGCTTCTCGTACTCGATGCCCAACTCCTCCAAAGTCTCGACTGCGGCCGACATTACGCCCCAATCGCTGGTAGAACCCATAATAACTGCAACTTTCATATTGAATTGTAGTGTTAAAAACACAGCCGTTGCAACAAGCGTTGCAGCGGCTGTCATTTATGTTAAAATTATTTGTTGTTTGTTCTCATATCAGGTGAGCGCAAAGGTTGGGTTTGGGTTTTCCTTTAACGCCTGCGCAAAGATACAATATTTAATAAAGAGAAATGGGAAAAAGTGTTGCGAAGATATTAACAATTTATTCACGAAAACGGGAAAATGAAGGCGCGCAACAAAAGTATCGAAACAAAAGAAAAAAGGAGGCGAAAACCTCCTTTGATTACTGCCCCACGGTTTATGGCTTTAACTCTTTTTCGGGCAGTCTTTGCGAATGATAAATTCAACAAAGATGTGCTACACTCGGGTAGCGGAAACTATTCATAAAACAAACAAAATAAACTCTTGGTAAAAACTTTGTGTAATCAAGCCGATAACACTCTTGTTTTTCTTTTGCAAAGGTATGGGATTTGTCGTTTTGGTACAATCGCATAATATTATGATTATGAGTGGGCAGGTAACTAAAAAAGGGGATTGATAATGTCGTGAAAAATATATATTTTTGCATCGCAAAAATAGAGTTGAAGAGAAGTTATTAACAAGAATGCTGTTATCGGAGTTACAAACGGGCCAATCGGCCGTAGTTATAAAAGTGTCGGGACACGGTGGCTTTCGTCGTCGAATCCTTGAAATGGGATTTGTGCGAGGACAGAGGGTCGTGGCGGTGCTTAACGCTCCTTTGCGTGACCCCATAAAGTATGGAATTATGGGTTACGAGGTGTCGTTGCGCCGTAGCGAAGCCGCTATGGTCGAGGTGCTTACTTTGGCTGAGGCTCGCGAGATGAACTCTTTGGCCGATGATGCTGCAACGGCGGTCGATGACGAGGATATGACACAGGCGGTAAATGAGCGTCTGCGCGAGATAACGGTTGCTCTTGTAGGTAATCCCAATAGTGGTAAGACTTCACTTTTCAATGCTCTTTCCGGCGGCCACGAACACGTAGGAAATTATAGCGGCGTGACGGTAGATGCCAAGTCGGGTACATTCAAGTATCGAGGTTATCGTATTCATCTGACCGATTTGCCGGGCACCTATGCCCTGTCGCCCTATACTCCCGAGGAGATGTATGTGCGCAAGCATCTGATGGAGCGGTTGCCCGATGTGATTGTCAATGCTGTGGTTGCCTCAAATTTGGAGCGAAACCTGTATCTGACGACCGAACTGATTGACCTCAACCCCAAGCTGGTTGTTGCGCTGAATATGTATGATGAGTTGGAGCGTAGCGGCGCAAAGTTGGATTATGAGCAGTTGGGACGAATGATTGGAGTGCCTGTCGTGCCGGTTGTGGCGCGTGAAAATAGAGGATTGGAGGCTCTGCTCGATGAGGTTATCCTTACCTATGAGGGTCAAAATCCCAAAGTTCGTCATATTCATATCGGCTATTCGTCGTCGATTGAGGCCGAAATCTCTGCCCTGTCGAAGATGATGAAACAGCATATCGACGAGTTGCCGAAATGCTTTCCGCCTCGTTATTGGGCTACCAAGATGTTGGAGGGCGATAGCGGCGTGATGGATATGTTGTGCTCGGGAGAGCATTTTACCGAATGGAAGACACAGAGCGTGAAGGGTGCCGCACGAATTATTGCCGCCCTTGACGAAGATGTCGAGAGTGCTATCACCAACGAGAAATATGGTTTTATCGAGGGTGCATTGGCCGAAACCTATGAGCGAAACGAGCAGGCCGATACCAATAAACGCACCTCGATAATCGACCGCATCGTAACTCACAAATATTTTGGTTTTCCGCTCTTTTTGGCCATTATATTTGTGATGTTTTGGAGCACCTTTACTCTGGGTGCATATCCGCAGGAGTGGATTGAGTCGGGCTTTGCGTGGTTGGGCGAATTTGTAGGAGGTTTGATGTCGGAGGGCCCACTGCGTGATTTGATAGTAGATGGCATTATCGGAGGTGTAGGCTCGGTTGCGGTGTTCTTGCCTAATATCTTGATACTCTATCTGTTTATATCGCTTATGGAGGATTCGGGATATATGGCTCGTGCGGCGTTTATTATGGATAAACTGATGCACCTTGCAGGCTTGCACGGTAAGTCGTTTATTCCGCTCGTTATGGGCTTTGGTTGTAATGTGCCGGCGATTATGGCTGCACGTACGATTGAGAGCCGTAGCAGCCGCCTGATAACCATCTTGATAAATCCTTTTATGTCGTGTAGCGCACGTCTGCCGGTGTTTATACTGCTGGCAGGAACATTCTTCCCCGAGTATGCCGGCGTGATGCTGTTCGCCATATATCTGTTTGGTTGTGTCGTCGGATTGCTGACGGCTCGACTGATGCGTAAGTTTATGTTCGGCCCCGATGAAACTCCTTTTGTTATGGAGTTGCCCCCTTACCGAATACCTACCTTAAACGCTGTTTTGCGCCATATGTGGGAGCGTAGCGAACAATATCTCCGCAAGATTGGAGGCTTGATTTTGGTGGCGGCTACAATTATTTGGTTTTTAAGTTATTACCCTCGTCCAAATGAAGCGACGGAGCCGGTTGCTGTGGCGGTCGAAAATGTGGAAAATATTGTAACCGAAGACCTCTCGCCGGATATTCAGGCCGAGAGGTCGTATCTGGGCCGTATAGGTCGCTTTATAGAGCCTGTGATGGCTCCTTTGGGATTGGATTGGAGGGCAAGTGTCGCTATTTTGTCGGGTGCTTCGGCCAAGGAGATTGTTGTCTCGACACTCGGCGTGCTCTATTCGGTTGATAATGCCGAGGAGGATACCACCTCGCTGTCGGCGAAACTCGTTGCATCGAATAACTACTCGCGCTCGTCGGCTTTGGCGATGATAATATTTGTACTGCTCTACTTCCCCTGCATAGCGACCATTGCCGCCATCAGGCAGGAGTCGGGCGGTTGGAAGTGGGCTATTTTCTCGATTCTTTATAATACCACTCTGGCGTGGCTGCTGGCCTTTGTTGCCTATCACGTCGGCGTGTGGGTTGGATTGTAATGTAAATATATGATATATGAAGAGTTATAAGATAGACGGAAACAATCGAGTGATATTCTCGAAGGATATGAAACTTATCGAGTTGATAGATGCTGACTATCAACTGCTTTCGGTGCTTTTGCGCTTGAATATATCTTTGCCCTTTGGAGATGTGTCGGTCGAGGAGATGTGTAGTCGTTACGGTATGTCGTCGGAGTTGTTCCTGATGATTTGTCGTATATACTCCTCGGTAGATGAAGAGCCCGATTACTCGGCTTTGTCGTCGCAAGATGCCCTCTGCCTGATAAAGTATTTGCGCGCGTCACATCGTTTCTATATGAGCGATATTTTGCCACGCATTATGGCGGGATTAGACGAGGTGTTGCAGTTGTGTGAGGAGCGTCAGCGAGTGGTTTTGGGCAAGTTCTGTCGAGATTATGTAGATGAGGTGCGTGCGCATTTGGAGTACGAGGAACAGGAGATTTTCCCCTATGTCGAGGCTCTTGTCGGGGGCGGTAAAAGGCCAAAGCGTTCGATGTCGGAGTTTATGAACGACCATACCGATATCTGCGAGAAAATCGACGATATGAAGTCTATCATAATAAAATATCTGCCCGAGAGTTGCTCGACACATCAGCGTTGTGATTTGCTCTTCGATATCTTCGCTTTGCGTGAGGATTTGGCGCGTCATACGATGTTGGAGGTGAGTATATTGTCGCCGCTTGTGGAGGCAGAAGAGAGGAGGTTGCGATGAAAAGATACAGGGTTGTTGTAGTTGAGCCTTCTCGCCTTATAGCCGAGGGTTTGCGTGTGGTGCTCTCGCAGAGTGAGTTTGAGGTTGTGGCTTTGGTGGGTGACGTGCGCCAATTATTGGAGCGTTTTTCGTCATACGAGGCCGATATCGTTGTTATGGGCTCGCAGGTTGTGTGTGGTCAGAAGCAGGGCCTGCGCTATACCTACACCGAGTTGCAGCGTGTCGCTTTGGTTATGCTCTCGACGACGGTGTGTGACGAGGAGTATGTAAGGCAGATGGACGGCGTGATAAACATATACGACGAGGCCGAGCAGATTGTGCGTAAGTTGCAGTCGGCTGTCGAGCAGAGCCAGACAAATCCATATAGCGATAGCCACGAACTGTCGGAGCGAGAGCGAGATGTGCTGGTGCTGGTGGCGAAGGGCTTTGCCAATAAGGAGATTGCCGACAGCCTGAATATCTCGATTCATACGGTCATCTCTCACCGAAAGAATATTGCACATAAAACAGGTATCAAATCGGTTGCGGGTCTTACGGTCTATGCACTGCTGAATAACCTGCTCGACCCGAACGATGTGGCATTGTAGGGGGCGAAAGGCGTAAGTTTTTCCGTTTTTTTGATGCTCTTATAAAAAATAGTGTTATCTTTGCCGTTGGTAAAGGAGTTATCAATGGCAATTTGGCAGAACATATCTCAAATAAAGGTTTTCGCATCACTCTCTATGATGCGCCGAATGCGAATGTGCCGCTAGGCACTACTACTCTTTTCGATAGTTACGCGCTATCGGGTGTCGGACGGCACCTCTTTTCGATTTATCATATTTAAGATATTAACTAAATGTTCGGCCGTATTGCCGGACAAACGATATATTTGTTAGTTATGGCAGAGAAGAAATTGCGTTTTGAGACAAAGCAGATTCACGGCGGTTATCACGTCGATAATACAGGCTCGCGCGGTATAGCGATATACCCTACGGCGGCTTATCATTTCAAGAGTTGCGATTATGCGGCTAACCTGTTTGAACTCAGTGAGCCGGGAAATATCTATACTCGTCTGCACAATCCCACCACAGCCTCTTACGAGGAGCGTGTGGCATCACTATATAATGGCGTCGGTGCGTTGGCCGTAGCGTCGGGTATGTCGGCCATATTTTTGGCTGTTACATCATTGGCCGAGGCGGGCGATAATATCGTCACTTCGCCCTATTTGTATGGCGGTACCTATAATCAATTCCGCATCTCGTTGCGTAAGTTGGGTATCGATTGCCGTGTTGCGAAGGGTGATACGGTGGCCGACTTCGAGCAGTTGGTCGATGAAAAGACCAAGGCGATATTTGTCGAGAGTATGGGTAACCCCACCTGCGATGTGCTCGATTTGGAGGGCCTCGGAGCGTTGGCGAAGCGTGTAGATGTGCCTCTTGTGGTGGATAATACATTTGGTGCAGCGGGCTTCTTGTGTAATCCGTTTGATTGGGGTGCAAATATCGTGGTTGATTCGGCTACAAAGTGGATAAATGGCCACGGTACGGCTATGGGTGGCATTATCGTCGATGGCGGTAACTATGATTGGGGTAACGGTAAATTCCCCCAGATAGATGGCCCGTCGGAGGGTTATCACGGCCTAAACCTCTATAAGACATTTGGTCGTCAGGCCTTCATCGTAAAGTGTCGCGTCGATGGCTTGCGAGATTTCGGCTGTTGTCCGTCGTCATTCGATAGTTATCTGATGCTCATCGGTTTGGAGACTTTGTCACTGCGTGTGAAGCATCAGGTCGAGTCGGCGAAGCGTCTGGCCGAGTTCTGTCACCAGCACCCTATGGTCGATAAGGTCAGTTACATCGGCTTCGAGGAGCATCGCGGTTATCACAACGCCCAGAAATATTTCCGTTATGGTGCGTCGAGTGTCTTTACAATCGAATTGAAGGGCTCGTTGGAGAGTACCGTTCGTTTTGTCGAGGCGTTGAAATTGGCGGGTAATATGACTATGATTGGCGACTCGATAACGGTTGTGACACACCCTGCTTCGACTACTCATAAACAGTTGAGCGACGAGGATAAGCGTGCTGCCGGCGTTACACCTACCCTGCTGCGTATCTCGCTCGGCTTGGAGAATGTGGAGGATATAATCGAGGATTTCGAGCAGGCATTTGCTGCTGCACAATAAATGATGGTAGGCGATGGCTCAAATTTATAATTGCGAAAAACCTTTTGTATTGGAGTCGGGCGAGGTGCTCCCCTCGCTGACGATAGCCTACGATACGTTTGGTCGCCTGAATGACGATAGGAGCAATGTCATCTGGGTTTGCCACGCATTGACGGCCAACTCCGATGTTGCCGATTGGTGGCCTCATACCGTCGAAAAAGGTTGTTTCTTGGACCCGGAAAAGTATTTTACGGTGTGTGCCAACTTCCTCGGCTCGCACTACGGTACGACGGGCCCTTTGAGCATCAATCCTGCGACGGGAGAGGCTTGGTATGGCGATTTTCCTCGTATTACGGTGCGTGATATGGTGCGTGCGCATCAACTCTTGGCTGCGCATCTGGGCATCGAGAGCGTGAAGTTGCTCATCGGTAGTTCTATTGGCGGATTTCAATGTTTGGAGTGGAGCGTTATGCAGCCCGATTTTGCCGAGCGTGCAGCCTTCATCGCCACGACACCGCGAACAAAACCGTGGGCGTCGGCATTCAACGAGTCGCAACGTATGGCCATCGAGGGCGATTCTACCTTCGGTGAGCGTTCTGCCGAGGCGGGCCTTAACGGTATGGCTACGGCACGCAGTATTGCGCTGATGAGTTATCGTGGCGGTATGGCCTATAATAAGACGCAGGAGGACGAATGTTACGATGATGTGGGCTTCGAGCGTCGAGTGCTTTCGTATCAGCGTTATCAGGGCGAGAAGTTGCGCCGCAGATTTAATGCCTACTCATATTATCGTCTGTCGCAGGCTGTGGATTCGCACAACTTGGGCCGCGGACGAGGCAAGGTTGAAGATGTGTTGAAGCAGATTAGGGCCAAGTCGCTGGTGGTGGCGATAACATCGGATATACTGTTCCCACCCTCGGACCACGATGTTATGGTGGATAATATCCCCGATGTGCGTTATCATCTGATTGACTCCGACTTTGGTCATGACGGTTTTTTGGTTGAGCACAAACAACTCAATGAGATTATATTGAACTTCTTGAACGAATAATACAGAAACAAACAGATATATGAACGGAAAGAAACTTAACATTGGCCTTTTTGGCTTTGGTACGGTAGGTAGTGGCTTGTATGATGTATTGAAGCGTATAGGCTCGAAAAATGTGGAGATAAAGCGTATTTGTGTGCGTGATATCAATAAGGCTCGTTCGATAGATGCCGAATTTACCGATAATGCCGACGATATATTCAACGACCCAGATATCAACTTCATAGTCGAACTTATCGATGATGCCGATGCGGCTTACACTATCGTCAAGCGTGCCTTGCAGATGGGCCTGCCTGTGGTGTCGGGCAATAAGAAGATGCTGGCGCACCATATCGAGGAGATGATTGAGTTGCAGGCGCGTTATAATGTGGCACTTCTTTATGATGCTTCGGCGTGTGGCTCTATTCCCGTAATCCGCAATTTGGAGGAGTATTACGACAATGACCTCTTGACCTCGGTTAAGGGTATCCTGAATGGCTCGTCGAACTTTATCCTCTCGAAGATTTTTAACGAGAAGATGTCGTATCCCGATGCTTTGAAGTTGGCGCAGGATTTGGGCTTTGCCGAGAGTAACCCCTCACTCGATATCGACGGCTGGGATTCGCTCTTCAAACTCATTATCGTTACCGTTCACGCATTTGGTTTGTATGTGGCTCCCGAGAAGATTTTTACCTACGGCATCTCGAATATGAACGATGAGGATATCCGCTTTGCCAACGAGAAAGAGCGTCGTTTCAAGTTGGTTGCCCACGTCGAGAAGATTAAGGGTAACAAACTGATTATGTGTGTGATGCCTCAACTTATCTCACGCAATAAGTACATTTATAGCGTCGAGGACGAGTTCAATGGCGTGGTTATCAAGGGTCTGTTCTACGACAAGCAGTTTATGTTCGGTCGTGGTGCAGGTGGCTATCCCACAGGCTCGGCTGTGTTGAGCGATATTACAGCCTGCCTTTACGACTATAAATATGAGTATAAGAAGCGTAACGACTCGCAACTGCCCGAATATACTTTGGACCATAAGTTCCGCGTATATTACCGCTATGAGGACTATGCCGACCTCAATTTGGTTAAGTTCGAATCGGTTAGCGAGAACTATATCTCTGACGACTATAAATATGTCGTCGGTAATGTGTCGCTTGCCGAATTGCATCGCGTGCAGGAGGAGTTGCGTAAGCGTAATGTCTTTATCGCCGCCTATCCGCGCGATTAGTCACGCAGGCTTCTGCATCAATAACAAGAGCCTGTCTAACAATAAAAAAATGTTAGGCAGGTCTTTTTTTGTTTGAGCAT
>CAZQMC010000049.1:0-16972 GCA_964594305.1 uncultured Alistipes sp.
TTCACCTTTTAGAATGCACCCTTAAAGGTTATGGCCATATTTCTGACTTATTACTCGCAAAATATTGAGTAATAACTGGTTGTAAATACCATTTTTGTAGTGGCCTTGCAAGTATTACCATTCCCGATAGTGTAACAGAGATTGGATATGGTGCATTCAGGGATTGCGACAGCCTTACAAAACTATATTGTAAACCATTAAATCCACCCCAAATATCATATGGGGCGTTCGGAAAAGAGTTCAATAATTTTCCTTTGGAATTAACAATTTATGTTCCTCGTGGTTCTGTTGAGGAATATAAGAAATCTGCGAGCTGGCGTAGTTTTGATATTGTTGGTTATGATTTTTAGGTGAATTTATATATGTAATATGATAGCGTTTCTTTGTGAAACAGGAGTCGTCGGGGGACAAACCTCGGCGATTTTTTATCTATGATAAAATCATCTGAAAATTAGGCAGTAATTTGTGTCGTAAAACGGACAAAAATTTGTACCTTTGTCGATTGGGCAATGATAGCCGCAAAATTAGACAATAATAAAACAAAAAACATATAAGATTATGACACAAGAAGAGTTGTTCAAAAAGTTGATTGCGCACTGCAAGGAGTATGGTTTTATCTTCCCTTCGAGCGAGATTTACGACGGTCTGGGTGCCGTTTATGATTATGGCCAGAATGGCGTGGAGTTGAAGAATAACATCAAGCGTTATTGGTGGGACTCAATGGTTAAACTCAACGAGAATATCGTGGGTATCGATGCCGCTATCTTTATGCACCCCCGCACTTGGGAGGCTTCGGGCCACGTTGCAGCATTCAACGACCCTTTGATTGACAATAAGGATTCGAAGAAGCGTTACCGTGCCGATGTTCTGATTGAGGATTGGCTGGCAAAGCAGGACGAGAAGATTCAGAAGGAGGTCGATAAGGCGAAGAAGCGTTTTGGTGAAGCCTTCGACGAGGCACAGTATCGTGCTACATCGCCCCGCGTAGCGGAGATTGCCGCCAAGCGTGATGCCGTTCATACTCGTTTTGCCGAGGCGTTGAATGATAACAATTTGGATGAGTTGAAGCAGATTATCCTCGACTGCGAGATTGTTTGCCCCATTTCGGGTACTCGCAACTGGACCGATGTGCGCCAGTTCAACCTGATGTTCTCGACACAGATGGGCTCTACGGCCGAGGGTGCCAACACCATCTACCTCCGCCCCGAGACTGCGCAGGGTATCTTCGTGAATTATCTGAATGTACAGAAGACAGGCCGTATGAAGTTGCCTTTCGGTATTGCACAGATTGGTAAGGCGTTCCGTAACGAGATTGTGGCTCGTCAGTTTATCTTCCGTATGCGTGAGTTCGAGCAGATGGAGATGCAGTTCTTCGTGCAGCCCGGAACCGAGATGGAGTGGTGGAACAAGTGGAAGAATACCCGTATGGCTTGGCACCGTGCTTTGGGCTTCGGCGACGAGAACTACCGTTTCCACGACCACGACAAGTTGGCTCACTACGCCAATGCCGCTACCGATGTGGAGTATAACTTCCCATTCGGTTTCAAGGAGGTTGAGGGTATCCACTCGCGTACCGATTTCGATTTGGGCCGTCATCAGGAGTTCTCGGGTAAGAAGATTCAGTACTTCGACGCCGAGCGTGGCGAGAGTTATGTTCCCTATGTTGTCGAGACCTCTATCGGTGTGGACCGTATGTTCTTGCAGATTATGTCGGCTGCCTATACCGAGGAGAAGTTGGAGAATGGCGAGGAGCGCGTAGTATTGCGTATTCCTGCGGCTTTGGCTCCTACGAAGGTTGCCGTTATGCCTCTTGTTAAGAAGGACGGCCTGCCCGAGTTGGCCCGCCAGATTATCGACGACTTGAAGTATGACTATGTTGTGGCTTACGACGAGAAGGACTCTATCGGTAAGCGTTACCGTCGTCAGGACGCTGTGGGTACTCCGTTCTGCGTGACTGTTGACCACCAGAGTTTGGAGGACGGCACCGTTACCATTCGTCATCGCGACACTATGCAGCAGGAGCGTATCAAGATTGAGGCTCTGCGCTCGATGGTCGATGATGCTGTTTCGTTCCGCAAACTCTTCCAGAAGATTCAGGCATAACAGAAAAATTCAAAATTAACCCGACATAAAGTCGGCTTTTCCTCCTTCGCACCTCGGCAATTCAAACGAGTTTGATTGCGCTCGGTTTGGCGTCGGTTCAAAATTGATTTATACTATGGCGCAGAAAAAATATTCAAAGGCTAGTATCCTACTCAATATCGTGGTGATATTAGCGATATGCTTTGGTGTCGGTTATGGCATTGGTAAATTGATTTCAGTGTTTTTATAATGGGGCGCATTTTGGCCATAGATTACGGTAGAAAACGCACAGGGTTGGCAGTGACCGACCCTTTGCGTATTATTGCCGGTGCGCTCACTACGGTCGAAACAAAACAATTAGAGAGATACCTCGCAGACTATTTTCGGGAAAATGCCGTTGATATAATAGTCGTGGGCAAGCCTACGCAGATGAATGGCGAAAACTCCGAGACGATGCGCTACATCGAGCCTCTGGTCGGCCGCCTGCGACACGCATATCCCGACAAGCAGGTGGTGCTGTATGACGAGCGATTTACCTCGGTTTTGGCACACCGCACGATGTTGGAGAGCGGCATAGGCAAGATGGCTCGCCGCGACAAGGCTCTGGTCGATAGGATTTCGGCTACGATTATTTTGCAGTCGTATATGGAGTCGGTTGAGATGCGGAGTGAGATGTAGAGTGAGATGTAGAACGAGAAGCCAAAAAAGTAGAGTAAAAATTTAGAATATGATATATCCAATAGTAATTTACGGCTCGCAGGTGTTGCGAAACAAGTCGGTCGATATTACGCCCGATTACCCCGAATTGAAGAAACTTATCGACGATATGTTTCTTACACTCGATGAGGCTTCGGGAGTGGGTTTGGCCGCACCGCAGATAGGCAAGAATATACGCCTGTTTATTGTCGATTGTACGCCGTGGGCCGATGATGACCCTTCGCTTGCCGACTATCGTAAGGTCTTTATCAATGCCGAGATTTACGAGCGTTCCGACGAGACCGACCTCTTCAACGAGGGTTGTTTGTCGCTTCCGGGCCTGCACGAGGATGTGCGTCGCCCTGTGGTTATCCGTATGCGCTGGTTAGACGAGAACTTCGTCGAGCACGACGAGGAGATTGATGGCCTACCGGCACGCGTTATTCAGCACGAGTACGACCACTTGGAGGGACAGGTATTTACCGACAGACTTTCACCCTTGCGTCGTAATCTGTTGAAGGGCAAGATGACAAAGTTGGCCAATGGCAAGTATCGTTGCGCCTATAAAACCAAGTAGTTTATATGATTTCGGATATTACAAAAGATATAAAGTATATAGGTGTCGATGACACCGATATCGACCTCTTTGAGAGCCAATATATCGTACCTAACGGCATATCGTATAACTCTTACCTTATCCTTGACGAGAAAATCGCCATTATGGATACGGTCGATAAGCGTAAGGGTGAGGAGTGGCTCGGCAACTTGGCCGAGGCATTGGGCTCTCGTCAGCCCGACTACCTTGTGGTACAGCATCTTGAACCCGACCATTCGGGTACTATCGCCGAAGTTATGGCCCGATATCCCGAGTTGCAGATTGTTGCCTCGGTGCGCGCTGTGCAGATGATGCCGCAGTTCTTCGATGAAGGCACTTTTGAGGGCCGTACAATCGCTGTTAAGGAGGGTGATGTGTTGTCGCTTGGCGAACATTCGTTGCAGTTCTTTACGGCCGCAATGGTACATTGGCCCGAGGTTATCGTGTCGTATGATGCAAAGTCGAAGGTGTTGTTCTCGGCCGATGGTTTTGGTAAGTTTGGCGCATTGAGCCACGATGAGGATTGGGCTTGTGAGGCTCGTCGCTACTACTTCAATATCTGTGGAAAGTATGGTCAGCCGGTGCAGGCATTGCTCAAAAAAGCGGCTACGCTCGATATAGAGTCTATCTGTCCGTTGCACGGCCCTGTATTGAAGGAGAATCTTGGCTATTATATCGGTTTGTACGACACTTGGAGCAAGTATGAGGTTGAGACCGAGGGCGTATTTATTGCCTTTGCCTCAATTCACGGTAATACTGCCGAGGTGGCACACAAGATGAAGGAGATTCTTTTGGCGAAGGGTGCGGCGAAGGTGTCTGTTGCTGATTTGAGCCGCGATGATATGGCCGAGGCTGTTGAGGACGCTTTCCGTATGGGCCGCTTGGTTGTGGCGGCTGCGTCGTATGATGCCGATGTCTTCCCTCCGATGCACGACTTCCTGCATCACTTGAAGTTGAAGGCCTACCAGAAGCGTCGTGTGGGTATTATCGAGAATGGCTCGTGGGCCCCTACGGCCGGTAAGGTTATGCGCTCGATGTTAGAGACGATGAAAGAGGTGGAGATTGTGGAGCCTATGGTTACAATCCGCTCACGAATGAAACAGGAGGATATCCCTGCGTTGGAGGCTTTGGCCGCTGCGATTTTGGCGTAACTCCGATTATTAACCACATACCATTAAATAAAACACCCTGAATTGACCCCAAAAGTTTGGACAAAAAACTTTTGGGGTCAATTCACTTTTCGGTCGAGGGTGTTTATGATAAGGGCAGGGCCTAATGTGTCGCCTTATACCACGCTGTTTGGAGGTATTCTTGGCGATATTTAGGCGATGGCATCGTGGTACTGAGGCCGCTGTAATAGTCGGGGTTGATGTTGTAATAACCGCCCCAACCTATCCCGGAGTAGAATTTTTTGAGCGTATATTTGCTTACAACGGTGCGGCCGAGTTGAGAGTTGAACTCCGCCTTTTGGCTCTCGTCGATACATAGTTGGTTGATGTACTGACCAAAGTCATAGAAGATTTGATTGCCGTCATAACCTTGCAGTGCCGCCTTTTGAGAATCCTCCTCAATGTCGGGCAGGTTGTTTTGTGATTCGGCGATAATACGCTTTGTGATTGTGGCCAAGGCATCTATCTGTGAGCAGTCGATAAGCGAAATAGAGCCTGAGCAACCGTACTCGTCATCGTAATAGGTGTTGAATGCCTGACACACGCCGTCGAGGTCGAATCCGCGACCATTCTCCGACAAAAGGAAGGGTATTACTGTTTGGTAGGGAAATCCCTCGCCCAAAATCTCGCAGACGCTTGCAACGACATATTTCGAGGTGTGACGCAGGTCGTAGAGAGCCTCGATATTTGCCATCAGGCAGACATCATAAATCGTATATTCAAACTTTACGCCGGTGCCGGTGAGTATTGTGGCAAGTTCGTCGGTGTCAAACATATTGGATACTCCTTCGGGAACGCTTGTGCCGAAATTGGGGTGATATCCCTCGCCCACAAATCCCTGTTGGTTGCTCTGTGCCACTGCACCCAGATAGTTAGGCGATAGTTGGTGGCGTACAGGAGCAGATGCTTCATTCAAGCCCGGAGCATCGATGGGTATCCAGCCGCAACCGTGAGTACCGATAACCAAACCATAACTGTCGGCCGGAGCAAGTTCTATCATCTGTTTCAGATAGTTGGTCATATCCTCCTGTGTGACAATCAGCGGCATAGAAAATGTCGCCAAAGTCCTTTCGGCGCACTGTCCTCCGTCGTAAATCAACTCGACAATCTCTCCCACCTCACGATTGCTCTCTTTGTGGTGGAAATATAGTACGCGAGGTTTTACTGCTCGCGCAGAGAGTGGTTCTCCCTTGCTTGATAGTTCGCACAAGGCATTTTTCGCGGCTATGATATTATTGTCAAAATCATTGTCAAGTGACGTGCCCATAAAGTAGAGCATCAGCGTATGCGACGACTGCGACAGAGGCCACTGTGGCTTCTCTGCCTCCTCCTTTTGGCAAGAGGGAGTAAGCAGGACGCAAAACGCTACGGCTGTAAAAAGCAGGGTAGAGTGTAAAAATTTCTTCATAATATGTTGTTATTTGTATTCTCGTGGTTTGAGGTTGTTGAACTGCCAAGTGCGCTTTTTCTTGAAGGTCACCTCCTCGGGTTTGTTGCGATAGATGCGGCTGTAATCGAAGTAAAAACCCTTTAACTTCTTGCCGTCGGGCAACTTACGGGGCGACTCCAACGGAATCCACTCCACCTGACGGCTGATAATCTCGGCACGCTTGCCGACAAGGCCCATCGACGAGACAACATCGACGGCGTGCGAGAACATAATGATATGCATCGGATACTTCTCGCCACGACCATCTCCCGACGATTTTATGGTCTCCATAATGCCGTGCAGATGGTAAAAATAGGCCTCCTCACGCCTCTTGTCGCCCATCTGACCATAGGCAAAGACCAACATATTGAGTACCGTGGGGCTGAACGGGTCCAATACCATAGCCTCGTTGCAGAGTGATATGATGCGCTCCAAATCCTCTCGCTTGGGCGATACGGTGTCGATATTGGGGAGTGATACATATAACTCCTCCCACGCTCTGTTTGACGCTGTCGGACGGTAGTCGTCCTGATAGGCAAAGCCGTAATAGAGGTAGTGATACTCCTCCTCCGAAAGACGCTCCAAATTGTTGTAGCGCAGCATCAACGAGGTGTAGTAGTAGGGCGATTTCGAGTCCATCGTCTTACGCAGTATATCCTCCTCGTCGGGCTGTTTTGCCCAAAGCAGCGTGGCCGACAAGGTGAGTGTGAGTGCCAATAAAAATCGTTTCATAATTCTTTTTTCTTAACAAACGCTTTTTTAGCACAAATCGTATTCACGAATCAGTCGCTCCAACTTTTTCACCAGCAGGTCGGTTGCCGGAACCAATGGCAGACGTAAATTATTCTCGATAAGTCCCATAATCGATAGCGCAGCCTTCACACCCACAGGATTACCCTGCTCGAAGAGTGCGCATACAGCCTCGTGGAGTGGGGCATAAGCCTCCTCGGCACGCTCGAAGAGCCCTTGACCGGCGAGGTATATGGCGTGTGAGAAGTGCTTCGGGAAGGCATCGACAGCCACCGAAATCACACCGTCGCCACCCTTGCGTATTACATCTATGGCCATATCGTCGTCACCCGAGAGGACAACAAAATCCTTGGGGCAGTTCTTGATGATTTGGTCAATCTGGTCAATCTTTCCCGATGCCTCCTTCACAGCGATAATATTGGGACAGTCGGCGGCCAGACGACAGGTTGTCTCGGCGGTCATATTGACTCCCGTACGGCCCGGCACATTATACAGGATAATGGGGCGTGGCGAAGCCTCGGCAACAGCCTTATAGTGTTGATATAGACCCTCCTGTGAGGGTTTGTTGTAGTAGGGTGTGACGCTCAACAAAGCATCGACACCTTCCAAATCCATCTGCTTGATATGCTCGATAAGTGCGGCGGTATTGTTACCTCCTGCGCCGGCGATAAGAGGTGTGC
Organism: uncultured Alistipes sp.; assembly: GCA_964594305.1. Lineage (GTDB taxonomy): Bacteria > Bacteroidota > Bacteroidia > Bacteroidales > Rikenellaceae > Alistipes. The sequence continues at coordinate 7,402 of CAZQMC010000049.1, forward strand.
GGCCGGCAATCTTCTCACGCACGAAACGCAAAATATCGTTCTTCTCTTGGTTGGTGAGTGTCGGGGTCTCGGCCGTAGTGCCAAGTGCGACAATGTAGTCTGCGCCACCCTCGATGACATAATCTACCAATCGCTCCAAGGCCTGCCAATCAATCGATTGGTCGCCCTTGAAGGGTGTTATCATTGCGGCTCCTACGCCCGAAAGAAAGTGTTTTTTCATAGTCGAAAAATCGTTATATTACCTCGGGGCAGCCTCTAAAACAGCGTGCCCTGTATAGGTGTTGTCGGTTTATTCTCTGCGGAGTCTGATTTGGCTTCTTTATTCTCTTGGGTTTCCTTTGCCTCCTTTGCCTCCTCGCTGTCCTTTGTCGCTTCGTGTGCCGGATAGGCAGAGGCTATCATCGCCATAAACTCCTGCTCCGAGATTATCTTTATTCCCAATTTTGTAGCCTTCTGCAACTTCGCAGGGCCAATCTTGTCGCCTGCCAGCAAGAACGATGTGTTAGCCGAAACGGCTGCCAGATTCTTGCCTCCGTGAGCCTCTATCAAAGCCTTCAATTCGTCGCGCGAATGGTCTGTAAAAGAGCCCGATATGACGAAGTTCAATCCCTGTAAAACATCAGATGCCGCCTGCTTCTGCTCGGCCTCAAATCGTAGGCCCGCTATGCGCAGACGCTCGATAATGGCGCGGTTGCTCTCGTCGGCGAAATACTCCGTTATGGCATCGGCAATCTTGTCACCCACCTCCTCGGCCTCGATTAACTCCTCGCGTGAGGCGTTCATAACGGCATCTAATGAGCGGAAATGTGCCGCCAGATATTTTGCTGTGGTCTCGCCCACGAACCTGATGCCCAAAGCAAAGAGTACTCGGTGGAAAGGCACCTCCTTCGAGCGGGCGATGCTCTGCATAATATTCTCGGCCGACTTCTCGCCCAAGCTGGGCAGTGTGGCTATCTGCATAGCCTTGATGTCGTAGATGTCGGCGATGTTGCCGAGCAATCCATTCTCAAACAAGAGTTCCACCGTCTCCTCGCCGAGGTTTTCGATATCCATAGCCTTGCGGCGTATGAAGTGTATGATGCGTCCCAAAATCTGCGGACGGCAGTGGCTCTGATTGGGGCAGTAGTGTTTCGCCTCGCCCTCGTAACGCACCAACTCGGCACCGCACTCGGGACAGTGGGTGATATACTCCAACGGTCGGCTTTCGGCTTTGCGTTCAGAGAGTTCTACGCCCGTAATCTTCGGGATAATCTCGCCTCCCTTCTCGACATAGACCATATCGCCTTCGCGCAAGTCGAGAGCCTCTATCTGGTCGGCATTGTGCAGTGTGGCACGCTTTACGGTGGTGCCGGCCAACAATACCGGTTCGAGGTTGGCCACAGGCGTAACGGCTCCCGTGCGTCCTACCTGAAAGGTCACTTTCAGCAGGCGTGTGAGGGCTTGCTCGGCCTTGAATTTATAGGCCACAGCCCATTTCGGCGACTTGGCCGTAGAGCCTAATACTCGGCGGTCGGCATCACGATTAACCTTGATGACTATGCCGTCGGTCGGGAAGGGCAGGGCCTTACGCTCGGTATCCCAGCGTGTTATAAAGTCGAATATCTCCTGTCGGTTGCGGCAGATGCGTGCGGCATCGGAGGTCTTAAATCCCCAACGACGTGCTGCCTCCAAATTCTTCCAATGCGAATCAAACGGCAGATTGCGCCCTGCAATCTGATATAATATGCAGTCCAATCCTCGATGGGCTACCACCTGCGACTGTTGCTGTTTGAGCGTGCCGGCTGCGGCATTGCGCGGGTTGGCGAAGGGCTGCTCGCCTATCTGCTCACGCTCGGCGTTGAGCCTGTCGAATGACGAGTAAGGCATCAATATCTCACCTCGTATCTCGAAAAAGTCGGGATAGTCGCCCGCAAGCATCAGAGGCACGCTGCGTATGGTGCGTACATTGGCTGTCACATCATCGCCGCGTGTGCCGTCGCCACGCGTTACGGCCTGCATCAAGGCTCCATCTTTATAGGTGAGCGATATGGCTGTGCCGTCGAACTTTAATTCGCAGACATATTCCACCTCGCCGACCTCCTTCTCGATGCGGTCAATCCACTCGCCCAACTCCTCCAAAGAGTAGGTGTTCGACAGCGAGAGCATCGGGAAAGCGTGTTCTACCGTTTTGAAATCGTTGGTAAGGTCGCTACCTACCCTCTGCGAGGGTGAGTTGGCGTCGAACATCTCGGGGTGTGAGGCCTCCAAATCCTGCAACTGACGCAACAGAGTATCGAACTCGTAGTCGGAAACTACGGGTGCATTCTCAACATAGTATTTGTGGTTGTACTCGTTGAGGAGTTTGCGTAAATCTAATATTCGTTGCTCGTCGCTCATAACTTAACATTTTTCAGCGTAAAGGTACATAATTTGTTTGTAATATCGGGCAATAATCGTGGAAAATCGCAGTGAATAATGAAAATTCCTGTTTTGTGACTTCCGCAAAAAATGTTTTTTGGTTACAAACTCTTTTTGCATCTCTCTTGTCGATGTTTTCTCGATTGCAATATAGCAAAAAATGACTTTTCTTGAAAAAAAATGCAAAAAAAAATGAAAGATTTGTCGTGATATGTAAATTTTGCTTATACTTGCAGAAAATTTCAGAACAATATGACACAGAATATTACAAAGAAAAAGTTAGTTACAAGTTTTAATAACCTCTCCGCAGAGTTACAGGAGGAGGTTAAGGCTCTCTATCCGAAAGGCTTTGCCGAGGTAATGACACGCTTCGATAAACCGAATGGCGATTTCTTCTACTATGTACCCTTCGAGACTGACGATACATCGTACTTGGTGAAGATTGATGTGAAGATAGATGATAAGGCCGAGGAGGCTGTCGAGGAGGATTATTACGGCGACGACGAGTTGAAGGGTGCCGATGAGATTCAGGACGACGCTTCGATGGACGACGACGATATGTAGAATAGGCAAGCGAGATATTTGGGAGCCTGCCTAACATTTTTTTATTGTTAGACAGGCTCTTCATCTTCAATCCTGCTTCGCAGTCTTTTCCTGCTCGCGGCTAATATTGCTGCTCAACCTCCGAGATAAGTGCCACATCGTCGGCCGTAGAGCCGGCGATATAACACTCGGCCGAAGCGATATAACTCTCGGCGAGTTTCGCAAACAACTTCGCATCAGAGGCATACTCCTCACAATCCTTGGCCTGACGAGCCAACAGATATGTGATGATGATATGACCTACGCTCTCAACCAAGCGACGAGCGTGGAAATCCTTGAACTGCGGACACTCCTTATTGATGCTCTCCACACGCTCAACCATAGCCTCAACACGCGCTTTCAGAGCCTTCAACTGCTCAACCACAGGCTGCATAGCCTCAACATACTCCTCCTGCTCGTAGCGCGCAATCTGCTCCATAAAGGTACCCTTCGTAACGCCATTGATAGCCGCCACGACCTGCAACTGCGAAGTACCCTCATAGATATTCATAATACGCGCATCACGATACAATCGCTCACAAGGATAATCCTTCATAAAGCCCGAGCCGCCGTGAATCTGAATAGCATCGTAAGCCAAAGAGTTGGCATACTCCGACGAGAACAACTTCACCAAAGGAGTAAAGCCATCGGCCAAGCGATTGTAGTACTTCATCTCCTGACGCTCCTCACCCTCCAATGCACGCTCGTGCGAGATATGGGTATATTGCTTATAAATCTCGACAAAACGGCTTGTCTCATACAAAAGGGCGCGAGCACCGTGCAACTTGGCACGCATATTCGACAGCATCTCCTTGATGGCGGGGAACTGAATGATATCCTTACCAAACTGACGACGCGAGTGAGCATATTTCAAAGCCTCACGATATGCCGCCTCACAAAGGCCCACCGACTGTGCGCCAATACCCAAACGGGCAGCGTTCATCAACGACATAACATACTTGATAAGGCCCATCTTCCTGTCACCTACCAACTCGGCAGGAGCATCGGTAAAGACCAACTCGCAAGTGGGCGAGCCCTTGATACCCAACTTATTCTCAATACGGCGTACCTTCATTCCTCCGTTGCGCTTATCATAGACGAGCATCGACAAACCACGAGCATCGGCAGTACCCTCCTCGGTTCGAGCCAAGACCAGCGACACATCGCCGTCACCGTTGGTGATGAAGCGTTTAACGCCATTCAACAGCCACGTCTGACGCTCCTCCGACCAAGTGGCCTTCAACTGCACAGCACCCAAATCAGAGCCGGCATCAGGCTCGGTCAAATCCATAGCGCAAGTAGCACCCTGACAAACCATTGTCAGGTACTTCATCTTCTGCTCCTCCGAGGCGAACTCGTTAAGTGTCTCGGCGCAATCCTGCAAGCCCCAGATATTCTCGAAACTTGCGTCGGCACGAGCAACCATCTCGTTGGCCATAACAAAGCAGGTCAAAGGGAAGTTCAGACCGCCAAAACGGCGAGGCAACGTCAATCCGTCGAGGCCTGCCAGATTTACAGCCTTCATATTCTCGACCGTACCCGAAGCATACTCTACTCTATCATTTACCACGCGAGGGCCCTCCTTATCGACACCCTCGGCATTGGGAGCAATCACATCGCCACACACGCCGCCCGTGATATCCATCACACGGCGATAGTTATCCATAGCGTCCTCAAAGTTATGAGGCGCATTGTCATAAAGCGCCGCCTCCGAGAAGCCTCGCTCTTTCAGTTCCACAATCTTCTGCATCAACGGATGCGAGAGGTGGTACTGCAAATCTTTATTATCTGAAAAGAAATTTGCCATCGTTACTTTGAGTTTTGCTTGTAATACTTAATCATCTTGGGGATAACCTCCTCAACCTTGCCTGTAATGGCATAGTCGGCTATCTTGTTGATAGGTGCGTCGGCATCGGTGTTGATAGAGATAATCATCGACGACTCCTCCATACCTGCCGTATGCTGAATCTGGCCCGAAATACCGCAAGCGATATAAAGTTTAGGGCGTACGGTCACACCTGTCTGACCAATCTGACGCTCGTGCTCACAGAAGCCGGCATCGACAGCGGCACGTGAAGCACCTACCTCACCGCCCAAAACCTCGGCCAAGTCGTAGCACAACTTAAAGCCATCTTTCGAGCCCATACCATAACCTCCGGCAACAATGATTGAAGCACCCTTGATATTGATTTTGCGCTCCTCAATCTCACGGTCGATAATCGTCACGGCCAAATCCTCAGGCTTCAAATACTCCTTCCACGCAATAGGCTTAACCTCTGCGGCCTTGGGTGCAGCGACAGCCTCCTTACGCATCACGCCCTCACGCACCGTCGCCATCTGGGGACGGCAATCGGGATTGACGATTGTAGCGATAATGTTTCCACCAAAGGCAGGGCGAATCTGATACAGCAGATTTTCGTACTCCTTGCCTGTCTTGGCGTCCTTATGAGGGCCTATCTCCAACTGCGTGCAGTCGGCAGTAAGACCACTATGCAGAGCCGACGACACGCGTGGCGCAAAATCACGACCAATAGGCGTAGCACCAAACAGAACAATCTGTGGCTGCTCGGCCTTAATCAAACCGCACAAAACCGAAGTATGTGGCAAAGTACGGAACGGAGCAAAGACCTTATCGTCGGCAACCCATACAGTATCGGCACCATACTCGGCCAACTGCTTCTCTACACCACCGACATTCTCGCCCATAACGACAGCCTCCAACTTCACTCCCAACTCACCGGCCAACTCGCGGCCCTTTGTCAAAAGTTCCAAACTCACATCGGCAACCACGCCCTCTTCGAGTTCGATATATACAAATATATTATTCATATCTCCTCCTTTTTTATCCGAGCGTGTGGCTCGCTATAAGTTCAACCATAAGTGAATTGATATCCTCGTCAGTGGCAGACAAACGCTTTGCCTCCTTGGCTTGGAATACCACATTCTCAATCTTCTTAACCTTCGTAGGTGAGCCGCTCAGGCCCAACTGCTGCTCGTCGCAAACGATATCCGAAGCCGTCATCTCCACAATCTTCAAATAGTCACGCTCACCGACCAACTTCACTCGGAGGCTATTGCTCTCAACGGCAATCTCCGAAGGAATAGCCGCATATTTATACTTCATCACAAGGCGAGCATTCTGCGGACGTACCTCGGGAGCCGACGAATTAACCGTAATAACGGCGGGAATAGGAGTCTCGACAACCTCAACGCCTCGCTCCAAACGACGACGCACGACGAGTGACGAGTCTTTCACCTCAACTATCTGCTCGGCATAAGTGACCTGCGGAAGGCCCAACTTCTCAGCAACCTGCGGTCCTACCTGGGCGGTATCGCCATCAATAGCCTGACGACCTGCCACAATAACATCGGCACCAATCTCCTTCAATGCGCACGACAAAGCATACGATGTCGCAAGGGTATCCGAGCCGGCGAACTTCCTATCAGAGAGGAGGTAGCCGCCATCGGCACCACGAAACATTGCGTCGCGAATAATATCTGCCGCACGCTGCGGTCCCATAGTGAGGATATGTACCGTAGAACCTTCTCTACTCTCTTTCAGGCGCAGAGCCAACTCCAAGGCGTTCAAATCTTCGGGATTAAAGATAGCAGGCAACGCAGCACGATTTACCGTACCCTCCGGCGTCATAGCCTCTTTACCCACATTGCGGGTATCGGGCACCTGCTTGGCCAATACAACAATTTTTAACTTCTTGTTCATTAGTCTAAATTTGGTTATACATCGAGTACTTGCCGCGACTTCAAGTACCTCATTTTTATACGCAAAGATGCGCATTTTCGTATATATATGAGCCAACAAATGTGGAAAATGCCAATTTTCGCGACATAACGGGCATTTCCGAACATTTGTGAATCAAATACACAAAGTGCATCTTGTCAATTTATCGAATAATGGTCTCGGCACGGTCGGGACCCACCGAGATAATCTTCACAGGGACACCTGTCTGCTGTTCGATGAACTCCACATAAGTCTTGAACTCGGCAGGGAAATCCTCATAGCGACGCACCTTGCAGATATCGCACTTCCAACCCTTGAACTCGGTATAGACAGGCTCCAAATCACCGGTCACCTCATAGGGGAAATGCTCCACAACCTCGCCGTTAATCTTATATGCCGTAGCGACCTTAACGGTGTCGAAGTCATTCATAACATCAGACTTCATCATAATAAGGCCTGTTACGCCATCGACCATCACAGCATACTTCAACGCCACCAAGTCGAGCCAGCCGCAACGACGGGGACGACCTGTAACGGCACCGAACTCGTGACCTATGCGACGCAACTCCTCGCCCACCTCATCAAACAACTCGGTAGGGAATGGGCCACTGCCTACACGGGTACTGTATGCCTTGAAGATACCATACACATCGCCAATCTTTGTGGGCGCGACACCCAGACCGGTGCAGACACCTGCACAGACGGTGTTAGACGATGTAACAAAAGGATATGTTCCAAAATCGACATCGAGCATAGAGCCTTGCGCGCCCTCGGCAAGGATTGCGACATCTTGCTCGATGAGTCTGTTTACTTCGTGTTCGCTATCGACAAACTTAAAGCCTCGCAGATACTCAATACCCTTGAACCAGTCGGCCTCGTAGTCGGTGATATCATACTCAAAACCCTCATACTGCGAGAGCATAGCGACGTGTTTTGTTTTCAGGCGGTTGTAACGCTCCATAAAATCGGGGGCCAGCACATCACCGAAACGCAGACCATTACGGCCTGTCTTATCCATATAGGTCGGGCCGATACCTTTCAGCGTAGAGCCAATCTTCGACTTACCCTTGGCAGCCTCGCTCGCCGCATCGAGCATACGGTGTGTAGGCAAAATAATGTGTGCCTTCTTCGAGATAAGCATCTTCTCTTGAACGGGGATACCCTGCTCGGTGATATTGCGCAACTCCTCGGCAAGGCTCACAGGGTCAACCACCACGCCATTACCTATAATATTCATCGAGCCCTCACGGAATATACCCGAAGGCACGGTACGCAAAACAAAACTCTTATCCCCGAAATGCAACGAGTGTCCGGCATTAGGGCCGCCCTGAAAACGAGCCACAACCTTATAATTGGGCGTCAGGACATCTACAACTTTACCCTTACCTTCATCGCCCCACTGCAAACCGAGAACTACATCAATCTTCTTCATTGTTATATTTCAAAAATTAACGCAAAAGACATTTTTTGCACTCAAAGGTACATCTTTTTTTTTAACCTTTGTCGAGTTGTTGGCAAAATTTATCAACAGGTTATCAAACTCCCAAAAATGTGGCGAAATGACTCTCTTTTGGTGCGAAAATATCATAATTTCGTTATCTTTGCCAAAAGATTAAAACCGTAATATTTATGAGTCGATTGTTAATTCCGCCCACATACAAGGCAGCACTCAGCCTTCAACAGACCGAGATAGCAATTAAGGATATCAAGGACTTCTTCCTCTCGCATCTATCTACCGAACTGCGTTTGCGAAGGGTTACGGCACCTCTTTTCGTATTGAAGGGTTTGGGTATGAACGATGATTTGAGTGGTACGGAACGCCCTGTGACATTCCCCATAAAGGATATGTGTGACGCCTCGGCCGAGGTGGTACATTCGCTGGCAAAGTGGAAGCGTGTGACGCTGGCCGACTACGAGGTCAAGGAGGGCTACGGCATCATTACCGATATGAACGCCATTCGTGCCGACGAGGAGTTGGACAATCTACATTCGTTATATGTTGACCAATGGGATTGGGAGCGAGTAATGAGCGAGGAGTGTCGTACGGTGGAGTATTTGCAGGATACCGTCAGACGCATATACAACGCCATTCTTCGCACCGAGTTCCACATCTGCGAGACCTATCCGCAGATTAAACCCTTCCTGCCCGAGAACATCACATTTATCCACGCCGAGGAGTTGTTGCAACGCTACCCCACGCTCTCGGCCAAGGAGCGTGAAGATGCCATCTGCAAGGAGTGCGGTGCGGTATTCATCATCGGCATAGGTTGCCCTTTGAGCAATGGCGAGAGGCACGACAACCGCGCCCCCGACTACGACGACTACTCTACAATCTCGCCCTCGACAGGGTTGGCGGGACTCAACGGCGACCTGCTGATTTGGTATCCCATTTTGGACTGCTCCATCGAACTCTCATCGATGGGTATTCGTGTCGATAAGGAGGCTCTTGAACGCCAACTCGCGGCAAGTGGCAAGGAGGAGAGACGCGGGTTATATTTCCACCGCCGATTATTGGAAGGTTCTCTGCCACAATCTATTGGCGGCGGCATCGGGCAGAGTCGTCTGTGTATGATTCTTCTGCATAAGGCCCACGTCGGCGAGACGCAGTCGAGCATCTGGCCCGACGCTATGCGCGAGGAGTGCCGCAGGGCCGGTATGACGCTGATATAAAGATGAAGGGACTGTCTAACAAGTCCTAAAAAATAAAAATCGCCCCCGTCAGACACACTTCTGGCGGGGGTGAAATCGTAAAAATCAGACTTGTTAGACAGTCCCTTCTTTTACTCTCTATTCAAAACAAAAAAGAGCCTGTCTAACAAGTTTTGTTAGATGGGCTTTTTTTATATTTGTGAC
>CAZQMC010000050.1:0-15827 GCA_964594305.1 uncultured Alistipes sp.
GTGAGTCTGTCGCCACTTACGTCAATCCACTCCTCGTCGCCGCTCTTGCGGTACTTGAAGCCATTAGTCATATCGGCAATACCCGATGCCTTCAACCATACCACAGCCGTCCAGGCATTTACCGACTTCATCTCGACGACGGTCGAGGTTTGCTCGGCATACAAGGTCCATTTCTCGCTACGCCCGTGTGCCGATACAATTACCTCGGCGCCATACGAAAAATCCTTTATCTCGGAAATATCGGGCGAGTAAGTGGTAACATCGGCAGGGCCTAATTTAAGCGATGTGATGTTTATGTTTGTGATATCCTGCTTGTCGGTGATGTAGAGCATAGCACGGCGATTTACGGCATCGATAGTGCTGGCTCCCACCTGTCCCTCGACAGTAAAATAACGCTCGATGGGCTGCTTGGTAGTAATGGTCCAGAGATAATCCTGATATGTGGAGAGCGTTACGGCCAACTTCTGCGACAGGTCGTGCTGACCTGTTATCTCCCACGACGAGCGTACCATCTCGTCGGAGAATACCACCTGCTGAATATTTACATTGCGGATATCGGTCTGCTCGGCGAGCGTAATCTCCACATCTCGCTTGCCGGAGTTGATATATACCTCGGTCGCGCCATCGACACTCATCGAAACGATGCGTGGCTCGATGACGGGTAGCGGAAGGTCGTTCTTTATACAACCTGTAATGCTTGCGGCAAGTAGTGCTATAATGAAAATTCTCTTCATAATGTGTCGCGTTTAAGTATTAGAGATGTATCGAAAGACCTATGCTGATATCCAATACGTTGAGTTTGAAGTTCGCCTTCGAGTAGTCACGCGTACCGATGGTCTTGCCTCCCTTTACGTAGTCGGTGTGGTTGTACGATACGCCGCCAATACCCATCGAAACGTGTGTACTGATGTTGTTCATCGCAAAGACCACAATACCCGGGTGCAGACTCAATTTTACCTGATGCGTGCGCGCGTGGGTATCTTCGGTTTGGTTGTTGTAGGTAAATACGTTCTTGTTATTGGCATAACTCAATGCTATATCGGCAAAGACACCTATACGGCCCTTGTTATCCAATCCCAGATAAGAACGATGGTAGATAGAGGTCTGGATAGAGGTCATCTCGGCTTTGAGGTTCTCGACCGAGAAGTTGAGGTCATCGTTGAGCAAATCCAACTCTCCCTGCTTAATCTTACCCGATGCTGTCGTATATTGAAATTTCAGACCTATCGAGCGATTGTTGTGGTATGAGTAGGCGAAGAATGGTGCAATCTTGGTGATTGAACCATTGGCGTTAAGACCATTTATAAGCAGCATATATTCGCTGTTGTCGCTCGAAAGGCTGACGTGCGACAGTTGCGCACCCACCTGCCACTCTCCCTTGGGGATAATGAGGTGCTGTTTCAGTCCTCGGTGATGCTTCTTACCCACCGTATCCTGTGGTATTTCAGCACCCAAAGTGATGGTCTGCTGCTCTTTTTTGTTGCGCTTTGCTTTGGTCGTTACCTCTTGTGCCGCAACATTCGTCGCGACAAGAACGGCTATGCCGAGAAATATCGTTTTGAGTATAGTTTTCATCATATCCGCATTTTAGAGGTAATAGGCCAATCCGAAACCGATTGAAAAGATATTGACCTTGAAGTTGATTTGCGTGGCCTCACGGTTGCCCTTATAGACCTGATTGTGAATCTGGTCCACCGAATTGTACTGCAAGCCCAACATTCCCACATTAACCTCTACGGCCAAATGGTCATTGACAAAGGCAATCAATCCGGGGTTCAAACCCAGCCTCAACGATAAAGACTCCTCGTAGGTACCCACAACGCTGTTGGCTTTGCGTCCGTTGATGAGTTTCGCCTCTCCGAGGCCTACCGCCAACTGTGTCTCGTTGAACAGGGCAAAACGCTTCGAGTTGCCGATGGGTATATAGTTGCGATATACAACCATACCCGTAAAATCGTGACTCAGAGTGTAGTAATCCTTGATATCTATCTCTATGTCGTCGATGCCGATTTTGGCTGTATCTACCTGCAATTTGTTGCGCCCATAAGCGAAGCGCACACCGAGGCTCATATTATCTTTTATCGCATAGCACACCAGCGGACTGACCGAAAAACGGTATCCGTCGGAGTTGATGTCTTCGATGATGAAGAAACGGTAGTTGTCGTTGGAGTGTGTCGAGTATGACACCTGTCCTCCGACCATCCACGTTCCCTTCTCGATAAAGGCCAAAGAGTTGAGGTCAAATCCTCTGTCGTAACGCTGTGCGCGGACGTCAGCGACGCCCGCTATGCACAACATTACAATCATTAAAATCAGTTTTCGCATATATCGGTATTTTTCCGATTCGTGCTGCCACTCGGGCAACAGTGTTTCTTATTTATTCTACTACGTTGCTGTCGTAAATCAACTCTACGACATCAACATACAAATCACTGCTTGTACTACCTGTCATATAGTCACCCCAAGCACTTGCGGTGAATGATACGATTATGTGGGTAGGTGTAGTCTTGGTGTCGTAATAGACAATAGGAATTGTCAAAACATTCCAAGAGTTGTAATCCGCATAGGTCTTGGCGTCGGTCTGGCCGTTGATAGTCACAGGGCCCGCACCGTCGATAATGGCTGTACCATAGGCGATAGTACCCTTGGTCTTGTCGCCGGCCTTACGTGCTGCGCCATCTACTGCGAAATCAATAATCTCGTTAGGATATTCAGTAGAAACATATACGGGGCTTGTTGTATCACCACCATAGGTGCCTGAATCCCAATCGCCCAATACAACCTTAACCTGCGCGCGGTCGAGAGTCTCATCTTTTGTAACACCATCAGGCTTGGTATTACCAATCTTATCTATTGTACCTGTTGTGTATTTAGTATAAAGACGTATAGCCGTAGGACGACCGGTGAAGGGACGACCAAATTTAACGCTACCCGACATAGTACCCATATCGGTACCGCCATACTCTCCGCTATAAAGGTTACCGGCCGCGAAGACACTATATACCTCTTTGGACTTCATTCTTACCGAACGGGTGTTGGTGCCGACATCGTAAGAACCCTCAATAGTAGAAGGATTAGGAATATCTGTGCTTGATGAAGTAACATCAACAGTGGCAATGGCAACAGTCTGGTTACCGCAATCCCACCATTTTGCGGTAGAATTATAGAACTTGTGGAAACTTCCACTCTCGTCATAATCCTCGAAACTGCTGTTTGGCAGAGTGGGGGCCGAAGTGGTAGTAAATGACTTGATGCCCTCGATAACCTCTTCTGCGCCAGTTGCGGTGGCGGTTACAACGAGTTGATACTCATACTCGGTATCGGGATTAAGGCCGCTGATAACACCATCGAATGCGCCATCGGCAGATGCCTGAGTGGCTGCTGCTGAACGGCTCCAATCCTCGGTGCCAACTGCACGATATTGGAAATATACCTTTGTTGCGTCGTATGTACCCAAATCTACATCGGCGTGAACAGTAGCGTGTGTAGCCCAAACCTCATAAGCGCGAGATGCGGTAAGACCTGTCGAAGAGGGCTCAAATATAATCTGGTCGTTGTAATTGTCGGTCGATTTATCAACCAAAATCTCGACGCTCAAATCACCATTCTTCTCGATATAGATGAGGTTCATAGTATATTTCTTGCCCTGCTCAACCTTGAAACTGCCACTCTTGCTCTTTGTCTGGCTGTCCTTTGTCATAGTACCGTTGAATGACCATTCGAGCATAGGGTCGATGGCATCGTCGGCTACGATAAAGTAACCGTCGGCACCCGAATTTGCAGAGTTGTACTCCAAGTTATTGCCATCAAGACCGATTGTGAGCGAGTAGTTCTCGCCAAAGGCCTCGGCGATGCTCTCGCCAAAGGTGATGTTGGTAATAGCATTGCTGATATTGGCCTCAACCACAACGGGTGAACTGCTCACCTGATTTGCCACAACAGAGAAGTCGGCCGAGCCTTTGTAACTCTTGCTGTCGAAAGAGGCGATTACGGGGCTATCCTGTGCGGCCTCACCTGCTACAACATCTACTCGGTAACCCTCGCCCTCGGGCAGATATACCACATCGGGCATATCGGCGAATGTGTATTCGCGTACCAAACCCGCAAATGAGGGCTTGTAAATCTTTACATTGGCATTGTTCAATAACTCGGCATTATCGGCGCGTGTAGCCAATGTGTTGCTGATAGAGGCCGAGAATCTAACTCCACCCTCTGCCAACGCATCATTTGAAGCATCTCGTTGGCAAGATGCCGCCATCAGCATTCCCAATATGCCGACAGCCATATATATATACTTTTTCATTGTTTTTCGTTATTCGGCTGAATTAGGTTCAACTTTCAACATGAGATTGATTTGCTTGGTATAACCGGCCTCGTCACGCACATTCATCTGGAATGTGTGAGTGTGGTTTAGTTCGGGGTTGTTTGTCGCCAACTCACGCAAGATAGGTACTGCATCATCAAGAATAAATGATACAACTGTCTCGCCGGCCACATACTTACCGTTATCGGGGTCGTGATATGGGAAGGGGATAATGCTGGCAATCTTCTTTACGACGGTTGTGTCGTGTACGAGGTCGATATACTCGGCGTCACCCATCATTCCGGCCATCATAGGGCCAAGAATTTCCGACTCGATGACGATATAGAAATCCTTAATCTTGTTGGGAACCGAAGCCTCGAACTGCAACAACTGCTTGCCGTCGGTAGTGGTGAGGTTGTCGTCGAGGACAATCATCTCGTAGGTCTCGGTGTCCATCTCGTCGTCGGTGAATGATGCGTTCCACACAGCCTGTGTAGGGGTAGTGTTCTCGTTCAAACCTGCTACCGAGAGCAACTTGATGTTACCATCACCCTTGGGAGCGTTGGGGTCAGCACCGATAGCCTCCTCCGAGCCTGTCAAATCCTCATTCAAAGGGTTATCCTCGACATAGTCGTTGACAACGATTTCGAATGTAGCGTTACCCTCAACATCGACCTTCTTGATGAACTTAATCTGACGCCACTGACGAGCCTCGATACCGTCGATAGACTTGTTCATCTTCATTGTCTTCACCTCGCCTGTTTCCTCGTCGAGCATAGTACCGCTGAACTTAACCTCCAAAGTGGTATCCTCGCCATTGTTTACAGCGAAGTAACCGGCCTCGCGCTCATACTCCTGAACAGTGCTATTGGTTGCGTCCCAAGTCAAAGCGTAGTTCAAAGGCTCGCTGATAGATACCTCTACATTACAGTTGCCTGCCACCATTTCGAGGAAGTCGTCGTTGTACTCTACCGTCACCTTGCACTGCAACAGCGTACAGGTAATCTGACCAACCTCCGTAGGCTCACCTGCGGTAATGACGATACCCTCAACTGTGGTGCCATAAACCGGTGTGGCAAACTTGGCTGCGGGAACGTCCTCCTCCGAGCGCACCTCTACCTTGTAAGTTCCTGCCGGCAGAGAGATGCTTCCTGCACTCTTTACCTCGTTGTAGGTATATGTACCGTGAAGAGTGTTTTTGTCGTCGTAGATATAGATGAGATATGTACCCGGAGCAGCCTCGGCAGCACGCACGACATTCTCCTCGTTATCAACTGAAATCTGTAAATCGGCAAACGAAAGTGTACCGAAACCTGCCTCCCCGCTCTTGTATTTGAAGTCATCGGCGCACGATACCATCAGAGCCGATGCGAGAAGTGTTATTGCTAAAAATCTTTTCATATTGCTTTTTTATTTATCTTTTCGTGTACTATTGTTCGTTTACATCGATGTCACCAAACTCTACCGTCTCGGTAGGCTCGTCACCAAAGGTGATGGTGAAACTGTTGCCACCGATATTAGAAGCGTCGAATGCTATGGTGTAGCACTGTGCAGCCTTGGCGGTATAGGTAAAGGTCTTGGTCGCTACGGTCTGCGCCTGTGAAGTGAGTGTCGCAGAGAGTGTAAACGCACCAATCTCGATAAATACGGCATTGCTATCTGTCGGGAGATAGTCGATTGTCGTGCCGTTAGAGGTGATGGTGAATTTGTCGAAAGAGTAGTAGTTCTTGAACATATCGCTGAAAGAGAGGCGCACAAGCGCATTCTTCAACTTTACAGGAATCTCTACTGTCTTCGTCTCGCCACCGACAATAGCAAAGGTTGCCGAGCCGTCAAAAACGGGGTTGTTAGCACCTACGGCCGAGCCGTTGTTGAACGATGCTGCGACAGAGTAGTTGCCCTCTTTGAGAGGTGTCGTAGCGTCCCACTCGCCTATAAGGCCACTCCATACGTTCTCACCATCTTCGTCGGTGATGACGATAGAAAATTCACTGCTGGCAGGGGCTGTGTAAGCCGTCGTTGCCTCGCCAATTGTAATCTGTGCGCGAGTAATGTTCTCAACATTTTCGGTGGTTGCAACCGAGAATGAGAGGTAACCCGCTTCGGCGGCACCCGTCTTTGACGAGTCGCCGTCATTGCACGCCATCAGGCCCACCAGAGCCAATGCGTACAAGGTTGTCTTTTTAAACATCATTTTCATTTTTTTAACTAAAAGTTTTATATTTTCTATAATTATATTCTCTTTTGCGCCATCGGCTACTCTGTGGCCGTCGGAACAATCTGCACCTTGATATTGTCGATATATGCCCAGTTATTGTAATATCCGTCACTTGAATCCTTATCGATATAAACTTCCCATACAAAACGAGTTGATTGTGTACAGTTGCTTACACTCTTATCAACACTATTGTTTATGTTGGTGAATGAACCCGAACCTCCTGATAGGCCGGAAACTACATTCGCGCTAATAGTCATACCCGAAAGACCCGAAGATAACCAGCTACCAACTCCTGATTTTGCGTTAATCAATCCTGCGGTGGTGTGTGTGCCTACAGCAAGATAGTGTTGGTGTGTAGATGTCTTGCTGCCGGCACGATTCAGTGAGTAGTTGAATTGTATTCTCAGATTCACGGTTGCTCCGGCTTTTAGATTACCCATATTGGGAGAGTCCAAGCGTCCATAGTATGCACCGGGGAAACCGACAGCGTTCTCTGAACGAGTACAGATTCTGATTGAATTACCCGCCTCTAAACCACAACGAGCACCACTCCATATTCCGATACCATTAGTTGTGTCAGTCCATGAATAACTTGGCCAACTATAAGATGATGTCAGGTTCGCAGCATTGGTATTACCTGTATTTGAAACACCCGTTCCATTATTGTCATTATAGCTTGTTGATGTCGTTGTTGCACTGAAATCCTCAAAGAAAAGGTATGGTACGGTGATAGGAATTTCATGGCACTTGATACTTGTCGCAATATCCGAAGGCATTGTGACATAGTTGCTTACAATAGCATGCTCCGACTCATACTCCACGACCATCTGCTGACCTGCAATAGTGGCCAGATAGGTCTTGTCCTCGAATGTAAAATCAATGTCGTGACGACCCTTTTTTACAAAGTCGGCCACATCGGTGATTTTGTAAATCTCGGCACCGGCGGTTGTCTTAAATGTGATGGTATGGACATCTTCGCCGAGGTTATTTCCGCTCCATATAAAACGAATGGTGTGACGGTCGAATACCTCGCTACAATCCACCGAAACAGGTGTGATATGACCTGCCTGCATAGCCTCGCGAGAGGCAAGCGATATGTAACTGCGTGATGCGTGATTGGTTGCAAGAACTCTAATCTCTATCTCATCACCCTCGGCAAAGGCCGCAGTGGGGATTATCGAAGCGGCTGCAAAGTCGGGCCTGGCGGCCGAAATGGTGGCGCCGATAGTGTTTGCCAAATTCAAAGTGATGATATTCGTGCCGTTAGCAACTGTCGGCGTGCCGGCAGGATTGGTATAGTCCAGCGTGACATCACCTGCAATATTCTGCGGCATAACAAACGATATACGCTCGATGGTTTCGCCCTCGTCGAAAGCCCATTTATCCTGCATAACAAAGAATTTCAGGGCGTGCATAGCGTGATTCATCGTAAGCGAGAGATGCTCATCGTCGATTTCGTAGGGGTCATCACCATTTACATCGCCCGTTACAATGCCGAGTTGCTTGCCTTGTGTGGGCGAAGCGACCATAATGGCGGCACCATCGGTAATACGGCCATTTTGAGTGGCAGGCAGGGTGAATGTCGCCAAAGTACCCTCGACCGAGTTAGGTATGGGGTAGGTGGCATAATAGGTATAGGTATCTGCCGCCATTGCCGAGGGCAGGGTGGCAGTAAACATAGCCAATGTGGCAGGCGTCTCACGATAGTAGATGCCAAAAGGCTCTGCCGATAATACGGCTGTGCCGTCCGATGCATTCGCCCAAAGGGCTATTTTGTCGTTCTTATTCCACGAAGTGCTTATGCCATCGTCGTTGATGGTTGTACGTGTCGTAGCATCGCCCACAAAAAATCCCACCTTAACGGGCTCTTGTGTTGTGGCGATATCGTTGCTCTCTTTGATGCACGAGGCCATCAGCAGAGAGGCGATGAGTATGAGAAGATAGTTTACTCGCATATAGGGTAAATGTTCTTGTGTCTTAATCAATTGGTACTTTGCGTAAGTACATTATAAATCAATATGGTGCAAATGTAGAAAAATGGGAAAAAATGAAAAAACAAAATCAACGAAATGCCATTTTTTATCAACGAATGGTCGATTTTTATCAACGAATCAATCTCCGCAAATACAAAAAAGCACCCTCGAACAAGGGCGCTTTTGCTGTGTAAAATGCGATAGGATTCTACTCCTTCAAATATTTATCCAACCAACCGAAGAACTCGCGATTCCATACCATAGAGTTCTGGGGCTTGAAGACCTGATGCGCCTCGTTCTCAAACTCCACCAAACGGGCATCAACACCTTTGAGGCGTGCGGCGGTAAAGGCCTGCATAGATTGTGTGAAGGGGATACGGAAGTCGAACTCGCCCGTAATGATAAGAATAGGTGTATCCCACTTATCGACAAACTTGTGAGGCGAGTGAGCGTAAGAACGCTGTGCCACGGCGTTCGACTTATCCCAATAGTTGCCGCCGTAGTCGTGGTTGATAAAGAACAACTCCTCGGTCTCGCCATACATCGACTCAAAGTTGAAGATGCCGCAGTGCGAGATAAATGCCTTGAAACGGCCGTCGTGGTTACCTGCCAAATAATATACCGAGTAACCGCCATACGAAGCACCCACGCAACCGAGGTGGTCGCTGTCGCACCAGGGCTCCTTTGAAACCTCGTCGATAGCGGCGAGGTAATCCTTGATATTCTGGCCCGAATAGTCGCCCGAAATCTGCTCGCGCCACTCCGAACCGAATGAAGGACAGCCGCGACGGTTAGGTGCAACGACTACATAACCTTGTGCCGCCATAAGTTGGAAATTCCAACGATAACTCCAACCCTGCGATACGGTACTTTGAGGTCCTCCCTCACAATAGAGCAGTGTGGGGTACTTCTTTGTAGCATCGAAATCGGGCGGAAGGATTACCCAAGTGAGCATCTCCTTGCCATCGGTGGTCTTAACCCAACGCTTCTCAACCTTGCCCATCTTTACGTTGTCGTAAACGTGAGAGTTGATGGCCGAGAGTTGTGTGAGCGAGCCGTCGGCGAGATTTACATCGTAGAGTTCCTTGTCGCGGCTTATGGTCATAAGTGTAGCCAAGCACTTCTCACCGGCAAGCGAGATAGAGGCGATATCGTGGTCACCCGAGGTGATAACCTCGATTTTGCCACCGCCGAGCGATGTGCGGCATACCTGCTGTGTGCCGTAGATAGCCGAGATGAAGTAGATGGTATCGTTGTCACTCCATACCACATTCTGTGCGCTATGGTCGAAATTGAGCGAAAGGTCGGTGTGCTGCTGTGAAGCGATATCATACACAAACAAGCGGTCTTTGTCAGACTCATAACCGGGTGTGGCCATCGAGCAGAAGGCCAACTTTGTATCGTCGGGTGACCATACGGGGTAGCGGTCGTAGCCGACAAACTCCATCAGGCGCATACCGGCGTTGGTCTTAATCTTGTTGATGTTGAGCGTCGAACCGTCTTCGGTGTTGTAGATGAAGATATCGGAGTCGGTCGATACGGCATAAGCCGTACCTGTCAGAGGCTTGCAGGTGTATGCCAAACGCTTTCCGTCGTTACTCCACGCAATCTCTCCGGCATCGAAATATGGGGCCAAAGGAGCGTCCCACGCAGCCTCGGCACCGATAATATCCTTGCCCTCCTTTACCACGCCGTCGGCGAGGTCGGCTACGAATATGTGACGATAATCACCCTCGTCCCAATAGTCCCAATGGCGTGACATAAGGTCGTCGTAGATGCGTGCCTTCGACTTGTCCATATCTTTGTGTACATCAGAAGATTTGAAGTCGGCAACGTGAACGTTCTTGACATAGAAAATTTTATCTTCCATAGCCGTTACGCCATACGCCTCGATGCCATCTTCGATGTCGGTAAGTTGCTTCAAATTCTCACCCTCTTTCGACATCTGCCACAACTGCATAGAGCCGCTGCGATTCGAGAGGAAGAAAATCTTGCTGCCGTCGGCACTCCACTTCGCATCTGCCGAGTTTGAGCAGTTGTCGGTGAGTTCGCGCTCCTGGCCAGAGGCCATATCACGCAGATAAATCTGCGTAACACCACGATTCTCGGCCATATTGTAACGAGTTATGGTGTAAAGTCCCAAAGTGCCGTCGGGTGAGAGTGTAGCACCACCCAGACGTCCCATTTTCCATAGAACAGATGGGGTTAGGCGTCCTTCGGCAATCTCCTCGGCAGTGAGTGTGTTGTCGATTTCAAGTTTTTGCGGCTGCTCTTTTGGTGAGCAAGCGGCGAGAGCCATTGTTGCAATAGCCATAATAAAGGTTAATTTTTTCATACAATTATATAGAGGTTTAACTTCAATTTTTGTATTTTTGCAGTAGTAAAACCCAACAAACGATAAAATGACCAAACAGAACAATATTTTAACGCCTGCTGCCAAGGCTGTACAAACCGTCGCCAAGGGGGTATATCCTCTGCCTACACCCGATATCGACGGAAGGGTGAGGATATATTTTACCGACAAAGAACTCCTATTCCTACAAGACGAGGCTCCCGACGGCTATTACCTCTTGAATGGTGACGATGACAGTGCCATTCAAAGAGCGAAGATAATCACTTTTATCGAGAAATACAACAAAGTGGCCGTCGTATGCGATGATATTCAGCGAGTATTTGACCTCGTTGCCGAGCAATTTGTCTGGGTGGAGGCCGCAGGAGGTGTCGTTACAAATGGCGCAGAGGTTGTAATGATACGTCGTAACGAGCGTTGGGATTTGCCGAAAGGCCACCAGGAGGAGAATGAGGATTCTGCCGAGTGCGCTGTGCGTGAGGTTGAGGAGGAGACGGGTGTCAGTGCTATGAGCGTGGAGCGAAGGCTCTGCGCGACAATCCACTGCTATAACCTCTACGGTAAATGGGAGATGAAGCAGACCACGTGGTACGAGATGCTCTCCGATTGCCGCCAGAACCTCATACCGCAAAAGGAGGAGGGAATAGTGGAGGCCAAATGGGTGCCCTATGCCGAGATAGAGGAGCATATAAAAAACTCGTTCCCTACAATTAAAAGGGTGTTTGCGGCGTTCGGTAAGTAAATAATTCGAGATTATGGTAAAGATACTTTGGGTAGATGACGAGGTGGAACTCCTCAAACCGCACGTTCTGTTTTTGCAGGGCAAGGGGTATGAGGTGGATACGTGCAACAATGGCTACGACGCTATCGATATGGCTCGTAATGTGGCCTACGACCTCATCATATTAGACGAGATGATGCCCGGTATGACGGGCCTTGAAACATTGCCGCTCATTAAGGATATACGCCCTACGACACCCGTAATTATGGTTACAAAGTCGGAGGAGGAGAACATAATGGATAAGGCCATCGGTTCGAAGATTGCCGACTACATCATCAAGCCCGTCAATCCTAATCAGGTGTTGTTGTCGATAAAGAAGAATGTGCATCAGCAGCAGTTGGTTACCGAGCAGACTACGGCCGATTACCGCGCCGAGTTTGGTCGTATAGCTTCGATGTGCCAGATGGCCTCGTCGTTTCAGGCGTGGTGTGCCATTTATCGCAAACTCACCAATTGGGAGATAGAGTTGGCCGACTCTTCCGACCAGAGTATTCGCGAGGTGATGTCGTATCAGAAGGGCGAGGCCAATCAGGAGTTTTGTAAATTCGTGCGTCGTAATTACTACGATTGGATTAACCGCAAGGTCGATGATGAGGAGATTCCCGTGATGTCGCATACGCTGATGCGCAAGAAGATTTTCCCCGAGGCCGATAACGCCAAGAAGGTTACTTTGCTGTTGATAGATAATTTCCGTTACGACCAGTGGCGCGCGATAAATCCGCTGTTGCACGGTTATTACGATGTGGCTGTCGATGATTTTTATTGCGCCATTTTGCCCACCGCTACGCAGTATGCCCGCAATGCGATTTTTGCAGGTCTGATGCCGCTGGCTATCGACAAGATGATGCCCGATAAGTGGCTGAATGATAATGAGGAGGGTGGCAAGAACCAGTATGAGGAGGAGTTCCTGCGTCGCCAACTCTCGTCGTGCGGTAAGGGTTATAAATGGACTTTCGATAAGTTGGTACGCCCCGAGGCAGGCCGCAAACTTATCGAGAATATCCGTTGTGTGTATGATGCCGATTTCTCGGTCATCGTCTATAATTTCCTCGACATTTTGTCGCACGCGCGTACCGAGACCGATATCATTCGAGAATTGACCGAAGACGAGGCGTCATTTCGTTCGCTCACTCGCTCTTGGTTCGAGCACTCCGATTTGTTCGAGATTTTGAAGATGCTCTCCGAGCAGGGACATACCGTCATCATAACCTCCGACCACGGAACTATTCGCGTGGATAATCCCGTCAAGGTTACGGGCGACAAGGAGACATCGGCGAATTTACGATATAAGACGGGCCGCAATTTGCAGTATAACGCCCGCGAGGTATATGAGGTCACTCGCCCCGAGGATATTCAGTTGCCCCGCATTAACCTCTCGTCGAGTTACATCTTCGCCTATAATACCGATTTCTTGGTCTATAATAATGATGCCAATCGTTTCATACGCTACTATCGCAACACCTTCCAACACGGTGGAATTTCGATGGAGGAGATGATTGTACCATATATTGTGTTGAAACCCAAAAAATAGCAAATGATGAAGAGAATAGAGATAAGTTCCCTCTCGGAACTCGATGCGGTTGCCGAGGAGGTGTTGGCCTCGTTGGAGGGACGTACGGTTGTGGTTTTTCGTGGCGGTATGGGAGCAGGTAAAACCACCCTCATAAGTCGCATCGTGGCCTCTCTCGGCTCGGCAGATACCGTTACAAGCCCTACGTTTGCGCTTGTAAATCAATACGAGGGCGAGGGTGATTGCCGTGTCTATCATTTTGATTTCTATCGCATCGATTCTATCGACGAGGTGTTCGATTTGGGCTACGAGGAGTATTTCTATTCGGGTGATTTGTGCCTTGTGGAGTGGCCCGAGAAGATTGAGCCTTTGTTGCCTGACGATGTTATGGAGGTGAGAATTACAGCACCTTCGGCCGAAGAGCGAATATTTGAAATTGAGTAGGTAACTGCTTGTTTTTACCTTATATATTTAATATATTTGCGGAGCAAAAACCTTTAACGATGGATTTTATACCCTTTACAATTCTCGACTTTGTCGATATACTGCTTGTGGCTCTCCTGATGTTCGGTATCTATCGAATGACACGAGGTACCAATGCTCCATATATCTTTACGGGTATTATCGTGATATATGTGGTGTGGGTTGTGGTTCGTGCGCTCAATATGACACTTTTGCAGGCTATTTTGGGTCAGTTGGTGAGCGTCGGTGTGATTGCTCTGATAATCATCTTCCAGCCCGAGATACGCAGTTTCTTGCAGGTGGTGGGTATGCGACAGCAGAGGTTTAAGTTTATCAACCATATCTTCAATGCGAGCCCGAAGTCGGAGCCTCTGTTGGAGCCTGTTGTGACGGCTTGTACCGAGATGTCGCTCACCAAGACGGGTGCTTTGATAGTGTTGGCACAGAAGAGTGATTTGCACGATATAATCGATAGCGGTATTAAGATTGATGCGCAGGTGTCGGTTTCGTTGTTGGAGAATATCTTCTTTAAGAATGCCCCCTTGCATGATGGCGCAGCCATTATCCTCGATAATCGTGTCGTGGCGGCAAAGTGTATCCTGCCCGTTACGCAGTCGAATGTGCCAAAGTCGTATGGTACACGCCACCGTGCCGCAATAGGTATCACCGAGACATCGGACGCTGTGGTTGTTGTGGTGTCGGAGGAGACGGGAGGTATATCGGTTGCCTTCGGTGGTAAGATTGAGCGTAACATCGCTCCGGCCAACCTTGCGTCAGCCATATCGGCACATTTTGTCAATAAGGAGATTGAGAAACCCCGACGAGGCCGCAAAAAGAGGTCAGTGCCTGATAAATCGGTTGAACAATAAGGCGTCTTGAATAATAATCAAAGGGCCTGTCTAACAAGTCCTAAAAAATAAAAATCGCCCCCGTCAGACACACTTCTGGCGGGGGTGAAATCGTAAAAATCAGACTTGTTAGACAGGCCCTTTTTGTTATAGTTGAAAAATATATGGCGTTATGTGGGCGAGTGATTGTGCTGCGGTCTTGTCCTTGAAGAGCCCGAATATTGCCGAGCCACTGCCCGACATTGCGGCATAGACAGCACCTGCATCTATCAGCCGTTGTTTGATGTCGGCCAATTCGGGGTGCGAGGCGAAGATTGAGGGCTCAAAATCGTTCTTTATTGTCGCCTGCCACTCATCGATGGGCCTTGCCAGACGCTCGGCGAGAGGTGTGGCAGGTACAGAGGGCGTGATGCCGGCATAGGCTTCGCGTGTCGAGATATTTACATCGGGTTTGATAATCACGAGCCATAACCCCGCAAGGTCGATATCTATGGGCGAGAGAATCTCTCCGCGCCCCTCACAACGTTGAGGCGTGTTGCTGACGAAGAATGGTGTGTCGCTGCCCAGCCTTGCGGCCAAATCGGATAACTCTTGCTGCGAGAGGTTGAGCGCAAACAGTTCATTCAGAGACATAATAACCGCTGTGCCGTCAGAAGAGCCACCGCCCAATCCTGCACCAAACGGCGTGCGTTTGTCGAGCGTTATCTCTACCTCGCCTATGCCATACTCCTGACGCATAAGATGATAGGCCTTCAAGCATATATTATGCTTGTCGGGGCAATCGACTTTTAGCCCCTTGTTGATAAACCGTGTCTTCCCTTCGGCGATTTTTACCACCTCCACAACATCGTAAAGCCCCTTTACGGGATACATCACCGTAGAGAGAGAGTGGTAGCCGTCATCGCGTCGGCGAAGCACATCTATACCTATGTTTATTTTACAGTTGGCGTGTATTACCATAACCTCTATCGCTCAATTTCGTTTATAACTTGCTGAATGGCCTCTTGCAGGGTGGGGCGCAGATGCCTCAAACGTGCGGCCCAATCGCCAATAGAGCCGTCGGCACCATCGCTGACAACCTTTGTTATATAGATTTTCGGCAACGGCCTATTCTCTTGGGCGCAGTAAAAACGTGTGGCACGCACTACGGCATAACTCTCCATATCCATACAATCGTACGACTCGATTATACGGCGATAACTCGCAGGGGTATCCTCTCCAATGAAGTTGTCGCCCGATGCAATCCTCGTCGTAGTATCTCCCGTAGATAGTTGTTCCTCGGCAGAGGCAAAGTCTGTACCGATAAAGGCATCGCCTTGCGCCACGACAGAGGGACGTAGTATCGTGCCAAAGGGGTGGCGGAACGAGCCTGCTGTGCCGGC
>CAZQMC010000051.1:0-14698 GCA_964594305.1 uncultured Alistipes sp.
ACTTTTTATTATATACAAAAACCTGTCTAACAAAAAACTTGTTAGACAGGCTCTTGTCTTTCCGTAATTCGTATAACAAGGGCTATTTTACCCCACTACAAGGGTGGTGTTTCCTCCTTGCGGCTCGGCAAAGAAAGTAAACTTTCTCTGCGCTCACTCCGCAGCGTCGGTTGAAGATACTCGAAGTTCGCGAGAGCGGAGCATACTGAGGCGTATGTGAGCATTTCGGGAACGTGGCAGATGCCGAAAGAGCCTTGTTAGACGGATTCCTTCCCTATAATTTCATATCGCCGGCCTTCACCCAGCCAAGGCGACGCATTGCAAAGTCAAAGGCCAAACATAATAGAGCCGGTGCGACGAAATATAGTCCTATAATCTCAACGACCAAAAGAGTGGTATCCATCTGACCACTCATCGTGGCGTAGGTCGCAAGCGGGCCCACCAGACCTGCCGTACCCATACCTGCACCCACAGCATTATTCGAGAGTTGCAGCCACATGGTCGATACAGGGCCGAGGATGGCCGACGCAAGTGTCGGAGCGAGCCATATAATAGGCTTACGCACAATATTTCCTATCTGCAACATCGAAGTACCCAATCCCTGCGAGATAAGGCCACCGATACCATTGTCGGAGAAACTAATCACAGCAAAGCCAATCATCTGGGCACAGCAACCTGCCGTAGCAGCACCTGCCGCCAAGCCGTCAAGGCCAAGCATAATACATATAGCGGCCGACGATATGGGGAGCGTCAGAATACACCCCACCAAAACCGACACTACAACACCCATAAGGAAGGGATTAAGGCGTGTGGCATCGTTGATAAGCGAGCCGAGATAGAGCATCAAATCATTGATAGGCGAACAGCAATACTTGGCAAACAGACCTCCGACGACAATTGTCACGAAGGGTGTGATGATGATATCGACAGGCGTACGCTTCGACACCAAGCCTCCCGCCTCGGCACCTATGATAACCGCCAGATAAGCACCCACAGGGCCACCGAACTGATAGCCCAGAGCACCGACGATAGCCGACGATATAAGCACCAGCGGAGCGCATTTCAGGCCATAGGCGATAGCCAAGCCTATACAGGCACCAACCAAAGGCGACGATGCCGACAGAGCCTCGGCCACAAAACCCAAGAATGACAAAAATTCGATTTTAGCCAACTGCCCGATAATCAGTCCCAAGATAAGCGAGCAGAAGAGACCCAAAGCCATATAGCTCAGGGCATCTACCACATACTTGCGAAAGAGTGTTTTAACCATAACTGCAAGATTTTGTTTTTACAAATATATGGTTTATTTGACAAAGGTGGAAGCCGGAAAAATATTTTAGTGTTTTTTTCGCCTATATTGGGAGTTTTTTTTCAAAAAGTTAACTACCTTTATATCTGAAATAGAAAATAAACCAAACTAAACCAATTAAGAAGATGGGAAAATTTGTTATCACAAAGCGCGCCAATGGCGAGTTTCAATTTAATTTGAAGGCCGGTAATGGCCAGACTATCCTTGCAAGTGAGGGTTACACAACTTTGGCAGCCTGCAAGAATGGCATCGAGTCAGTAAAGAAAAATGCAGCCGAGGATGCTCGTTTCGAGCGCAAAGAGGCAAAGAATGGTTCACCTTTCTTCAACCTCAAAGCCTCTAACGGTCAGATTATCGGTACCAGCGAGATGTATTCAAGCGTAGCCGCTTGCGAGAATGGCATCGAGTCGGTAAAGAAGAATGCCCCCGAGGCCGAAGTTGTCGAGGATTTCGAGTAGTGTCCTACTTGTGAGTCGTCACACAATGTGATTAGGGCCTGTCTAACAAGTCCTAAAAAATAAAAATCGCCCCCGTCAGACACACTTCTGGCGGGGGTGAAATCGTAAAAATCAGACTTGTTAGACAGGCTCTTTATTTACCATAAAGCCAACCGAGGTTGGCGTGCCATCATCAATAGGAAACAAAAAAAAGAGAGAAACTCTCGTTCCTCTCTTTCTGTACCCAGAGCCGGGGTCGAACCGGCACAGGGGTGAACCTACTGGTGTTTGAGACCAGCGCGTCTACCGATTCCGCCATCTGGGCTCCAATTCCTTTTAATTGGTGTGCAAATGTAGGCATATTTTTCTTATCCGCAAAAAATATCGAAGAAAAAATCGCCCAAAATGCAAAATAATTTTACTTTTTCAACAATAGTCGCGCCTGTGCAAGAGCAGCATCGGTGACAACACTACCCGACAACATCTTGGCTATCTCCTCTATACGCTGACTATCAGTAAGTAGCGCAATATTGGTGCGGCTATCCTCCTTATAGACCACAAAATGGGCATCACCCTTTGCCGCAACCTGCGGAAGATGCGTGATGGCGATGACCTGCATATTGGCGGCAAGAGCGCGAATGATATCGCCCATAGCGTCGGCTATGCGGCCCGACACACCCGTATCTATCTCGTCGAAGATTATTGTCGGCAACTGCGAGCGCTCGGCAAGCAGAGCCTTCAACGAGAGCATAACACGCGACAACTCACCTCCCGATGCGACCTTCTCGACAGGCTGCAACGTCATACGGCCATTTGCCGTAAACATAAAGCGTATGCGGTCGGCACCTGTTGGCAAGAGTTCGTCGCCCGCAGCAACCTCAATCGAGAACTTCGCCTCGGGCATACCCAGCATAACGAGCATAGACTCAATACGTCGTGATGCCTCCTGCGATGCCTCAACGCGTGCCTTATGAATATCGGCGGCCTGCTCTCTGGCACGGCTCTCCAACTCTGCAATCAGGGCCTTCTGTCGTTGGATATTCTCGTCGCTATGTGTAATCGTGGCAAGTTGCGACGAGAGCCTGTTGCCCACCTCAATAAGTTCCTCAACGCTCTTAACGCGATGCTTCTGGCACATCGAGTGAATCATATTCACACGCTCGGTAAGGCGTTGCAGGCGTTCAGGGTCAGACTCTATGCGCTCACTATCATCGGCCACCGTCGAACTGATATCCTTCAACTCCTGCACGACAGAGTGCAGACGTGAGGCAATCTCCTCGCCACGCGGATAGTTACGGCTGACGTGACTCACAGCACTCTCGGCCGCAGCCAACTGCTCCAAGACACCTATCTGCTCGGCATCTAACACATTGCGCAGCGACACCAAGGCCTCGCCAATCTGGTCGGCATTCTCCAAGACGAGCAACTCCGACTCTATCTCCTGCAACTCGCCTTCACGAGGCGACACAGCATTGAACTCATCGACCTGAAAGCGCAACCACTCCTCGTCCTTACGCAGAGCCTCCGCCTCCTGCTCTTGACGCAACAAATCACGCTCGGCCTGACGCAATTCATCATACACGGCTCGATATGTCGTCACACGCGCTACATTTTCGGCAAAGGCATCTATTGCCTCCACACGAAAAGCCTCATCGGCAAGTACAAGGTTCTGATGTTGAGAGTGGATATCTATAAGGTGCAGACTCAAAGACTTTAAGGTCGATAACTGCACCGGCACATCATTCACAAAAGCACGGCTCTTACCCGCAGGAGTGATAATACGGCGGATAACCGTCTGTGGCTCATAGTCAAGGTCGTTATCCTCAAAAAACTGCTCCAAGCCGTACGACGCCACATCAAACACGCCCTCGATGACGCAGTTACGCCCTTCATCACGCAACGAACCACTCTCATTCTTATTACCCAAGAGCAGGCCCAACGCGCCCAAAAGGATAGATTTTCCGGCGCCCGTCTCACCTGTGATGATACTCAAACGCTTATCCACCTCGATATCGAGGCGGTCGATAAGTGCATAATTCTCTACGGTAAGGCGTTTGAGCATAATATCGGTTATTTGATAAGTTTCTCCATTTTATCGACAATGCGAGAGGCGACATCGCTCTTCGACATCAGGGGCAAATCCTCCCTACCCTTGCCATCTATCAACGACACGACATTGGTGTCGCCACGAAATCCTGCGCCCTCCTGACGCAACGAATTCAAAACGATGAAATCGAAATTCTTGCGATGAAGTTTGCCTTCGGCATTTGCCTGCTCGTTCTCGGTCTCCATAGCAAAGCCCACGAGCAATCTATCACCCTTCTGCCCACCCAATGTGGCGGCGATATCGTGGGTGCGTTTCAAGGCTATCGACATATCGCCCTCGCCCTTCTTCAACTTCTGCTCGGCGACAGTCTGCGGTGTATAGTCCGCCACAGCAGCACACATCACAGCACCATCGGTTGCGGGGAAAACATCGCAACAAGCACGATACATATCCTCGGCCGAGAGGACATCTACCCTCTCAACACCCGCAGGCACGGCGAGCGATGTACGGCCACTCACCAGCGTAACCCTCGCACCACGACGTGCCAACTCCTCGGCAACGGCATAGCCCATCTTACCCGACGAGTGATTCGAGATAAATCGCACGGGGTCTATCGGTTCGATGGTAGCACCGGCCGTTACAAGGTAGTGCCTACCCTCTAAACTCTTTTTTTTTTCGGAAAACAAGGCTTCGACAGCCTTCACGATATCGGCCGGCTCGGCCATACGGCCCTTGCCCTGCAAGCCACTCGCCAAGAAACCCGAGCCCGGCTCGATAATATGCACACCATCTCTACGCAACGCCTCCATATTGCGTTGTGTAGCCACGTGGGCATACATATCCAAATCCATAGCCGGAGCAACGGCGACCTCACAGCGCGCCGAAAGATAGGTCGTCAGCAGAAGGTTATCCGCAACACCCGTAGCCATCTTGGCCATAGTATTGGCGGTGGCCGGAGCGATGAGATATAAATCGGCCCACTCGCCCAACTTAACGTGCGAATTCCATTCGCCATTCTCGGGATTAAAGAAATCCACCAAGATAGGGTGTTGCGACAAAGTGGCCATAGTCAGTGGCGTGATGAACTGCTTGGCAAGGGGTGTCATAATAACCCTCACCTCGGCACCCGCACTGACCAATAAACGGCAAAGCACAGCCGACTTATAAGCGGCTATGCTACCCGTAATACCCAAGATAATATGTTTGCCTTTCAACATACAGGGGCTGTTATATTGTTCAGACCTCGGCCACAATGCCCAAGTCCGACAAAACACTCACACCAACGACTATTTCTGCTCGCCGCGACGGTAGTAAATCTCGTCATCGAGGAACTCCTCGGTAGCGATAATCACTGGCTTGGGCAGACGCTCATAGTAGCGTGAAATCTCTATCTGCTCGCGGTTCTCGAAAGTCTCCTCCATAGTATCGGTGGGTGACGAGAAATCCGACAATTTACGGTTGAGTTCATTCTTCAACTCGCTCGAAATCTGATTAGCACGACGAGCGATGATGTTGATGCTCTCATAGATGTTACCCGTATCTTTGTCCAAATCTACAAGTTTACGAGTAATGGTGTTGCTGGGAATATTCTTCTTAATCTCCATCTTATATGTGTAATTTTGCTATTGTTACTCTTCCTGCTGATGTTTTGCTATATAACGCTTGGCCACTTCGGCAACGTGCTCCACATCTTTCTTATACTTCGACTCGGGGAACTCCATAACGAAGGTATAATAGGCGTCCAAAGCCGACATATAGCGGTCCAACTGCTTCGTCTCGATAGAGTTCGACGCATATTGATAAGCCGCCATAACGGTATAATACATCAAATCCTCGCGACGATGCGAATGTGGATATTGTTTGAGCGCATTACGGAATGCCACCACAGCCGATTTGTAGCGCTCGATTTTGTAATAGGTATAGGCATTCAGATAGGCCTTCTCGTGCATACGCCACGACAAATCGTCGGCCATCTCCTGAAAAACACCAATCTGCTCACTGTTGGGATAGTGCGACATAAACTCCGAGATGGCGACAATAGCCTGTGCGGTGTTTGTCTGGTCACGCTCGGGCGATGGGCACATATTGTAGAGGCTGATGGCGTACATCGCCTCGGCGTCCTCAATGAAAGCACTACGACCATAGGTACGACGGAACTCGTCGAACATAGTCGAGGCGGTAACGAAATCGTGCTCCTTGAAGTAGCATCGTGCCGTATAAAACACGAGAGTATCCTCGGATTGTGTGCCACGGAAATATGGTGCGCACGTCTCGAACAAAAGCGTCGCCTTCTTCCATTTCTCGGCCTCATAATAGAGTTTGCCCTGCTCATAAATGATATTGGGGTCACCGGTATTGACAATTCTCTGCAAACCTGCGCAACCTGCAAAGGTCATAAAAATAAAAGCAAACGCAACTATGTATGATAACTTATGCTTCATAACAAATCTACATTACCCTCGGCGGGTATAATCGTGCAAAATTACATATAATTTTTCTAAAAACGACATTAAACTCCAAAATATTATGTTTTCACAACCAAAATATCGACTATCGGCACAACATATCGCATTTCGGAGGTAATGCCGGCACACTATGCTTCAACGACAACGACTACTTCACATCGTTCCAATCATCGGTCCGGAACGGTGCCAAAGGCACGCCATACATATTTTTTATATTGCCCGGCTCGCAATAATTATGGAACATATATCGCACAGCCACAGGCTCTTTGACCTTATCGCTCCATACCGTCACACGCAACTGCCACTTACTCGCTTGGGCCGGATAAAACACCCTATCCGCTCCTGCTATTTCGAAACCCACGACCGGCTGGTCAAACCAAGGCGTTATACCGTGCGTGATATTGTCGAACTCCAAGATAATCTTACCATTTTCCACCGTATGAGATTTATATCTCGGCGCACGCGGCTCAAAGCCCTTCATACCATAGGTCTGGGCCAATGCCAACGCCGCCAGACGCTCACCAACCTCATACTTTTTGGCCGGGTGGATACAGGTGGGCTCACCCAAATCCGACGTGGTAGCCATTCCGCTATTGGGAATTATATCCAAAGCACGCTCCT
Source organism: uncultured Alistipes sp. (assembly GCA_964594305.1). GTDB lineage: Bacteria > Bacteroidota > Bacteroidia > Bacteroidales > Rikenellaceae > Alistipes. The sequence continues at coordinate 6,880 of CAZQMC010000051.1, forward strand.
GTGCCTCGATAAAGAGAGGCAGGGTCGTATCGTCGGCCTAGTCACAATAGATATAGGGGGCAATCATCGTATAGTAGAACGGCATACTCTCCGTATTATCGCCCAAATAGTCGAGGCTTTGATACCCCAGATTGGCCTCACCCTGATACCACAAAAATCCCTTGGCCCGAAAGCGGCGAATAGGCGCAATCATACCGCAATAGGTCTCGGTAGGGGTTATGGGGTGCAGTGTATGTTTCTCCTTAATCTGCTCCTCGGTCAATATATCTCGCAGAGCCGACATCGGCATCCACGCTTCGATACGCGTACCACCCCAATCGGCCGTCACTATGCCTATCGGGATATTCTGTGCGTGCGACACATTAAGGGCAAAGAAGTATGCCACAGCCGATGTCTCGGCGACACTCTCGGTTGAAGCGGCTCGCCACTCGCCACCGGCACAATCCCACTGCTCGTTATCATAGGAGCGAAAATTCTCCACATCGAACATTCGAATACGGTCGGCCTCCTGCGGCGCAGCGAGGATATACGTCAACGAGTTTTCAACAGGCTGACTGCGAAAGCCTCTGACGGGCATCTCCATATTACTCTGCCCGGCACAAATCCACACATCTCCGATAAGAATATTATCCAACTTAATCTCGTCGCCATCGGATATGGTGATTGTATGCTTATCGAACGAGGCCGCAGGCGTGGGTACTTTCACAATCCACTCGCCACGCTTATCGGCCACAGCACGATATTCGTCTTGGCTCCACGACACCCTGACGCCAATTGCCGCCCCGGGCTCTGCTTTACCCCAAAGATTTACGTCGCAACACTGTTGCAACACCATATTACTGCCAACAACTTTTGGCAAAACAACCTTTGCCTGCACAAAACAAAACGTACAGGCAAAGGTTATTAGAAGAATAAAAAATTTTCTCACGAAATGACTCTGTTACTCGATATTTACATTATCGCAATGCTTGATGACAAAAGGCTCCTTAACATCACGATTGAAAGCATAGTCTGTACTATGTTCAATCTTGTTGTTACGATAAGTGATACCATCGAAGCAGCAGAGATAGAGAATACGCGGGTCGAACGTACGGAAAGTATTGTTCTCAACGACGATATTCTTGTGGTAACGACTCTGCTCCTGCTCGGCGATACGGCTATTGTATGCGATATGAGCATCACCCCAAGTCTTGCAGCCATACAAGCAGTTGTCGAATACATTGTTACGAATCTGCACATTACGCACACCCGACTGCTCGTACCAATATGAGCCATCACCCTCGAACAATACGGCAGCACCGGGAACGTGGAAGTAGTTATCTTCGATGATAACCTCACCACGCGAGCCAATCAAAAGACCGCGCGCACGGTTATTAGCAAAGTGGCAACCCTTAATCAGCACGTCGGGATATTGGTCCTCACAAGCGATAGCGTCCTTAATCTGAATCTCCTCGGGGAGAGCCTCGGTGAAGGTAATCTCGGCGAACTCGCTATTGATGCTGCGTACCTCCTTAACGGTGCGGTAAGCATAGGTCATCATCGTCTTGTGATTTACAATCTCCATATTCATACCCGGACGAATGAAGTCCATACCGTAGTTGTACCATACGAGGATTCTGTCATCAGCCAACTTCTCGCGAGTCATAGCATACCAGCCGTGAATGTTGGTCGCATCGTCCTTCTGGTTGGTGAACTTACAATCAATCATACGCAAGTAGCCACCGCAGTTAATGAAGTGGGTAGCATCGGCCGTAGCACTAATCATACGACCAGAGTCGGGAGTAGGCACAACCTGAACATTGTTGAGTTCGATATCGCGCACACGCTGAACGATGAAGCCCATACCGCCACAGTGGTAGAGATTTACATTCTGAATGAGCACCGTCTGGCACTCATCGAACGTAAAGCCGGGGTTGGCACGACGTGCCGCACCAAACACCATAACATTACCGACAGTACCTGTAATATCCTTCAAGAAGACCTTGAAATTGCCATTGGCCAACTTCTCGGCCTGCAATGGGCTCCACAACCAATAGTCGTGAACATAGTGAGCAACCTCCTTCTTCTCTGAATCAAACTCCAACAACGAGCCATAAGGATAGGTTATCTTGTTGTTGTCGCGGATACGCAACTGTCCGCTCTGAATATCGACATTATAGCCCTCGGGGAATTTGAGTTCCATCAAATCCTTACCCACTGCCATAATCTCACCCTGTGAGTTAAAAGTATGAGTAAAGTCGATGTTAAGGTCTTTGATGACGATATTCTTCGAGTTCTCGACATTGAACGGCGAGATAAAGCCCGTAAAGAGCAATGTAGTACCATTACCCTCGATTGTGAGGCCATTTGCACCTACAACATCGATAGCGATACGCTTCTTGCCCTGTGTATTGTTACTGATAAACTGATACTTCTCGAAGCAATAGGTATCCTTGATATTCAACGTACCACCGGGGAATACCAGCGTGCTGTTATCCGCTTTGAGAGCCTCCTCCAAGGCCAAACGAATAGCCGGATACGCATCATCGGTCATATTCTCCGTAATATAATCCTGCACATATACGGTCTTTCCCTCACGCGAAGCACAAGCGACCATTGCCACCATTGCCACAACGGCAAAAAGTCTAAAAATCTTATTCATAACGGTTTATATTGTTATTTGGGTTTCGAAAAACAATGGTAGCCGATACACCCGACGGGTGCATCGACCACCAAAATATACAATTACTCGTCGATATTAAGCCTCCAACTTACGAGCGCCATCAGAGATAACTACATCATAAATCTTGGGCTCGTGACCATAGGCTGCATTGAACTTCGCCTTGGCAGTAGCAATGAAGTTATCGTACAAATCGGCCTTCACCAGGTTGATTGTACAACCGCCGAAGCCACCACCCATAATACGTGAGCCGGTCACGCCGCACTCCTTGGCGATGGTAGCCAACAAATCCAACTCCTCGCAACTAACCTCGTAATCCTTTGACATACCCCAGTGAGTCTCATACATACGCTCACCGACAGTCTCCAAATCACCGGCCTCCAAAGCAGCACATACGTCCAATACACGACGCTCCTCGCCGATAACGTAACTAGCACGCATATAATCCTCCTCTGAAATCTGGCCCTTGATAGCGTCCAACTGCTCCATAGTAGCACCACGCAAAGTCTCCTGACCCAAAATCTTCGCTACACGCTCGCAAGACTCACGACGCTTGTTATAAGGAGAGCCTACCAACTCGTGCTTAACAACCGAATCCACCAATACCAAACGGTAGCCATACTTCTCAGGGTCGAATGGGAAGTAAGCGAACTCTGATGAGAGGCAATCCAAACGCATCAAGTTGCCCTTCTTACCGTGTACAGAAGCGAACTGGTCCATAATACCGCACTTCACGCCGCAATAGTTATGCTCGGTAGATTGGCCGATACGTGCCAACTCAAACTTCTCAATCTTATCCTCGTTATAGATATGGTTCAACGCAAATGCGAAAGTTGACTCCAAAGCAGCCGACGATGAAAGTCCTGCACCAAGGGGTACATCACCACCAAAAGCGGTATCGAAGCCCTCAACCTTGAAGCCGCGCTTCTGAATCTCGCGTGCAACGCCGAAGATGTAGCAAGCCCAAGACTGCGCAGGCTTGTCCTCCTCGTTGAGACCAAACTCGGCATAATCCTTCAAATCGACAGAATAAGCACGAATCTTATCCGTACCGTTAGGCTTAATCTCTGCAACCATACCCTTGTCGATTGCTCCGGGGAATACGAAGCCACCGTTATAGTCGGTATGCTCACCAATAAGGTTAATACGGCCGGGAGATGTGTACAACTCACCCTCTTCGCCAAAATGCTCGGCGAACTTCTCGCGAATCAATTTAATGTCCATAGTGTTTTTGTTATTTTAGGTTTTACAAATTTTATTTATCGTAAAAATTCAACTATTTCGTATAGAATCTATAGATGCAGACCTGTGTATATTCCTCCTCGGGGTTCAACACCACAGAGGGGAACGAAGGCTGGTTGGGAGCATCGGGGAACTTCTGTGTCTCCAAAGCAACCGACTCACGGAAACGCAACGGCTCGCCATACTTGCCGTCATAAGTGCCATCGAAGAAGTTACCGCTATAAAATTGGATACCCACTTGGTCGGTCAAGACGTCCATAGCACGGCCCGACTGCGGCTCATAGAGAGTAGCCACATTCATCACCTCGCCATTATCCTCACGCTCCAATACCCAATTCAAGTCGTAACCCTTACCATTTCGCAACTGCTCATTATCGGCATCAATACGCTCACCAATAGCCGTAGGCTCACGGAAATCAAACGGCGTACCCTCAACCGACATAAACTCGCCGGTAGGAATCAAGAACTCATCAACAGGGGTAATCTTATCGGCCTTCAACATAAGGATATGGTCGGTGATAGTACCTCCGGCCTCGCCTTTGAGGTTAAAGAATGAATGGTGCGACAAATTGACAACCGTAGGGGCATCTGTCGTAGCCTTATAATCCACGCGGAACTCGTTATTGGCCGTCAGAGTATAGGTCATCGTAATATCAAGATTTGCAGGGAAACCGTCCTCGCCATCGGTTGCCAAATAGTGCAACACGATAGCGTCAGGCTTAACCTCAACAACGTCCCACACTACCATATCGACGCCCTTCTCTCCGCCGTGCAGAGTCTGGCCGTTATTATTCTGCGGGGTATTATATTCCACTCCGTTGAGCGTAAATTTACCGCCACCGATACGGTTGGCCACACGGCCTACGACAGCACCCAAAAAGCGCTCGCCCGTATTATTTACATAGCGGTCGATATTCTCATAGCCCAAGACTATATCGGCCATATTGCCCTCACGGTCGGGAGCCCACAACGACACCACGCGCGCACCGAAATTGGTTACCTGCATAGTAATATCGCCATTTGTAATGGTATAGAGGTCGGTCTTCTTGCCATCTACCTCACTCTGGAAATTCTCGGCAGGGAGCAACTCTACGCCACACTTCTTCTCACAGCAGACCGTCAAAGCAAGCAACGCCACAGCCACAATAAGTCGTAATTTATTCATCTCTTCATATCGTTTAGGTTAATATTCCTACAAATATAACAATTTTCGGCAAAACACAAAAATCAAATCCTATATTTTACGCTATCTTACAAAAATACAAATCGCATCACGAACAATATCGCCAGAATATACATCGTAAAGGTTAATTTTTTACGCTTGCCGCTCAACAGATTTATCGCCACATAACTTATCATTCCGAGCAAGATACCTGCCGAAATAGAATAGGCCAAAGGCATCATTATAATACATACAAAAGCAGGTATGGCCTCCGAGAAATCATTCAACGGGATATTCTTTATAGGTTCGAGCATAAACAATCCGACGATAATCAGCACAGGAGCAGTCGCCGCCGACGGAATAGACAAGAAGAGCGGCGAGAAGAAGAGCGCCACCGTAAAACAGCACGCAACGACAAAAGAAGTAAGGCCTGTACGACCACCCTGTGCAACACCTGCCGCACTCTCGACGTATGTAGTGGTGGTATTTACACCAAAGCAGGCGCCGGCGGTAGTTGCAATAGCGTCAGCCATAAAGGCCTGCTTGGCACGAGGTATGCGCCCCTCGCTATCCAACATATTAGCCTTGGTACATACTCCGACCAGAGTACCGATTGTATCGAACATATCGATAAAAAGCATCGTAAATACCACGATAACCATATCGGCCGTAAGGATATTATTCCACTCGAATTTGCAGAAAATAGGAGCAATAGAGGACGGCAGAGCCATCATACCCTTGAAATCGGTCAATCCCATAGGCAGACCTATGAGTGTCGTAAGCATCAGACCTATAAGCAGCGCACCACGAATATTCTTAACCACCAGCACGCCCGTAATCAAAATACCCACCAAGCCGAGCAGTGGCGTAGGAGCCATCACATCACCCAAAGCGACCAGCGTGGCATCGTCTCTGACGATAATACCCGCATTTTGCAGACCTATAAATGCTATAAACAATCCGATACCCACACCGATAGCACTACGCAACGACTGCGGTATAGCGTTCACGATGGCCTCACGCAGATTACTGAGAGTCAGGATAATAAAAAGAATACCCTCTATCAATACCGCCGTCAAAGCGAACTGCCACGAATAGCCCATACCGAGGCAGATTGTATAGATAAAGAAGGCATTAAGGCCCATACCCGGAGCCAGACCGAATGGCAGTTTTGCCCAAAGCGACATCAGCAAAGTACCAGTAATAGCAGCCAACGCCGTAGCCGTAAAGACCGCCCCTGTCGGCATACCGTCGATAGCCGAGAACATAGCCGGATTCACAGCCAAAATATACGACATCGTCAGGAAGGTTGTGATACCTGCCAAAATCTCAATACGCACAGAGTGTTTTCCGCGCTTAAAACCGAATAATTTCTCTAACATACGTTATATCATTGTACTCCCACAAAGGTACAAAAAAAAGAGCAGATGCACCAAATAAAAACACATCTGCTATCTCCTCAACTATTACAATTGTTCTTATTACTAAGAAAAAACTCCTTATTTAAGATTCTTGGCTCTGATAGCGCGAATCATATCCTCTGTCATAGAGGCAAGGTCCCACTCGGGCTTCCAGCCCCACTCCTCGCGAGCGCAACTGTCGTCCAGATTATCGGGCCAACCCTCGGCAATACCCTGCTTGATAGGGTCAACACGATATGTCATCTCAAAATCGGGGATATGCTTGCGAATCTCGTTGTAGATGATATCGGGAGTGAAACTCATCGAAGCGATATTGAAACTATTGCGGTGACGCAACTTGTTGGGGTCAGCCTCCATCAACTCCACCATAGCACGCAATGCGTCGGGCATATACATCATATCCATATATACGTCGCGCACGGGACAAATAAACTTCTCACCCTTTACAGCCGAGTAGAAAATCTCAACAGCGTAATCGGTAGTACCGCCACCGGGCAAGGTCACGTTAGAGATGATACCGGGGAAACGCACCGAACGAGTATCCACGCCATAACGCGAATAATAGTAGTTCGAAAGCAACTCACCGGCAACCTTACATACGCCATACATCGTATCAGGCTGCATCACTGTATCCTGCGGAGTATTCTTACGGGGGAAATCACCACCAAAAGCACCAATCGAACTTGGAGTAAATACCGAGCACTTGTACTCACGAGCAATCTCCAAAGAGTTGTTCAATGCGCCCATATTGATATCCCAAGCCAACTGGGGGTTCTTCTCGCCCGTAGCCGAGAGCAAAGCCACCAAGTTAAAAATAGTGTCCACGCCGTTCTTGTGTACGATATAAGAGAATGCGCTCTTATCCAATACATCAAGTTTAACCGAAGGACCATCAATAACAGTATTAGCGGGCTCACGCAAGTCTGCTGCGATAACATTTGAGCCACCATAAATACCACGCAGATAAGTTACCAACTCGGAACCAATCTGTCCGCCTGCACCTACAATAAGAATCTTTTTCATGATAATTGTTTACAATTTGACGGCAAATATACTACTTTTTCTTAAAAACTATCACATTATGCACTTTTTTTTATATTTATTTTCAAGATAGTGGAATATTCGCATATTTTTCGTATCTTGCAAAGATTTAAAACGCATTTTTCGCAACTAAATTTTACGATTATGAAATACGCAATTATCTCTACCGAAAAGGGCGATATGAAGGCCGAACTCTACGAGCAGGAGACCCCCATCGCCGTTGCAAACTTCATCAAGTTGGCCGAGAGCCGTTTTTATGACGGTCTGACCTTCCACCGCGTTATCCCCGACTTC
>CAZQMC010000052.1:0-14212 GCA_964594305.1 uncultured Alistipes sp.
ATGCTCAAACAAAAAAAGACCTGCCTAACATTTTTTTATTGTTAGACAGGCTCTTCTTCTTTTATTTTTCATTTTTACTCGTATCTGCCGCTCTTTAAGCGATTTACCTCGTCGGTGGTGAGGAATCGCCAAGCACCTCGTTTTAGGTTTTTCTTGGTGATGCCGGCGTAATATACGCGGTCCAACTTCTGAACAGTATAACCCAAATGCTCGAAAATTCGGCGTACGATACGGTTGCGGCCCGAGTGAATCTCTATGCCAATCTCCTTCTTCGTGTCGCCCACATAGGCTACCTCGTCGGCGTAAATCTCGCCATCTTCGAGCGTGACACCTTCGGTAATTTGCTCCATATCGGCTTTGGTGAGGGGCTTGTCGAGCGTCACCTGATATATCTTCTTCTTTTCGAGTGAAGGGTGTGTCAGTTGGCGTGTAACATCACCGTCGTTGGTGAAGAGCAACAAACCAAGACTATTCTTATCCAAACGACCTGCGGGGTAGATGCGCTCGGTGCAGGCACCCTTGACCAACTCCATAACGGTCTTGTCGGCGTGGGGGTCCTCCAACGATGTCACATAGCCCTTGGGCTTGTTCAGCACCAGATATACCTTCTTTTCGCCCTGAACCTTCTCGTCGTTGAACTTTACCTCGTCGGTGGGCATAACCTTCGTACCCAACTCTGTGACGATAACGCCGTTGATTGTCACCAAGCCGGCAGTGATGAAGTCGTCAGCCTCACGGCGTGAGCAAAGGCCCGACTGTGCCAGGAATCGATTTAGGCGTACGGCTCCTGTCTGCTTTGCGGCATATTTGGGATATGAAGGCTTCTCGTCACCTTTGCGGAAGGGCTTGCGACCACCTCTGCTGTCGCTCTTGAAACCACCCTTTGCACCACCTTTGAAGCCTGTGCTACGCTCGTCGGCCTTGAATGAGGGCTTACGAGAGGGGCGAGAAGATGATTTGCCGAAAGAACGCTCTGTGCGCTCCGCACGCTCCTCACGGAATGTGGGGCGGTTGTCGGCCGAGAAATTGGGGTTAAACGATGCTCTGCGGCCATCGGTGCGGCGTGAAGTGGCTGACTGACGGCCTTCTGTGGCTCTGCCACGACTTTGACGCCCCTCGTTATCGGCCTCACGGCGAGGGCGGGGAGTGCGCTCTACCTTCTCGGCTGACGCCTCTTGATTTCGCTTGTCACGCGAGAAACGCGACAGGGCCGATGTAGAGTCTTGATTGAATTTTCTCATCTTACTGATTGTTAATAAAAACTGTGATTATTCACTTTGCGTGGCAAAGGTACAAGAATTTTCCAAACTTTGACACCATTTTTGGCCTAAAAAACATTCTGTAACAATCTTCTCGAAAAATGAGTCAGATAATTTGTATATTTGTGGCAAGAAATCGTTTGCTTGTATGGGAATGAATCGTGAAATATTGCGCATCGCACTGCCGAACATCATCTCAAATATTACGGTGCCTATTATGGGTATTGCCGGTACGATGATTGCCGGTCATCTGGGCGACTCGGTCTCGACGATTGGTGCGCTGGCTATCGGTGTGTCGATTTTCAACTTTATATATTGGAACTGCTCGTTTATCCGTATGGGAACGAGTGGCCTTACGGCGCAGGCTTATGGCGCGGGTGATAACCGTACCACGACACTTATGTTACTGCGTGCGGTGCTGGTGTCACTCGTAATCGGTGTCGTTGTGCTGCTACTGCAAAAGCCGTTGGGGTGGGGTGCGTTGAAGATAATGAATGGTAGCGATATGGTTGCCGAGTACTTCTTTGCTCGTGTGTGGGCTGTGCCGGCAGGAGTGCTGCTCTTTGGCCTTAATGGCTGGCTTACGGGTATGCAGAACGCCATAATCCCTATGGTGGTGGCCATAGCCGTTAATACCATTCACATCGTGTGCAGTATCTTTTTGGCCTTCGATTTCGACTTGGGCATTACGGGTATCGCCTATGCCTCGGTCATTGCGCAGTGGATAGGCGTGGTGGTTACTCTCGTCATTACGCTCATACATTATCGCAAGGGCTTCGTGCGTGTTGAGTGGCGTGAGGTGGTCGATATGCAGTCTATGAAGGAGTTTTTCCTTATCAACCGCGACATTATCGTTCGCACGCTCTGCATCGTGGCGACCTATACATTCTTTACTGCCGCCTCGGCGCGTATGGACGACGAGGTTATCTTGGCGGTGAATACCATTCTGTTGCAACTTTTTACGCTGTTCTCGTATATGAACGACGGCTTTGCCTACTCGGCCGAGGCCTTGACAGGGCGTTTTATTGGTGCGCGTGACGGCGTAAGCCTGCGTGACTGCGTTAAAAAGTGCCTCGTGTGGGGTTTGGTCGTCAGCATTATATATGTAGGTATATATATAGGCTGGTGGCGTGAGTTGCTGTCGCTCTTCTTGGATAGCGGTGCAGGCGATACCGAGCAGATTTTGGAGTATGCAGGTCGCTATATAGGTTGGATTATCGCCATACCTCTGGCGGCATCGATGCCCTTTATTATGGACGGTATTATGGTTGGAGCCACGCAGTCGCGTATTATGCGTGATTCGATGATTTACTCCACGATAGCCTATTTTGCGATATTCTATCTGTTGAGTCCCTTTATCGGTAATAATGCTCTGTGGCTGGCCTTCTCGTCGTATATGTTCCTGCGAGGTGTGTTGCAGTACTTTATGTCACACCGCTTGAAGATGATATACGCCCAAGCGGAAGAAGGTAAAAGATGAAGAGCCTGTCTAACAAGTCTGATTTTTACGATTTCACCCCCGCCAGAAGTGTGTCTGACGGGGGCGATTTTTATTTTTTAGGACTTGTTAGACAGGCCCTTCATCTTTCATCTTTCATCTTTGCTCTCGCCTAGCACTTGTTGGTCATAATCGATAGGATATACTCGTCGGTGAGGTTCATACCGTCGCGACCGATGGTGGTGAGGTTGCGGATAGACTTATCGACATCCTCGTCGATGATACCTTCCAACTTCGACACACAACGATGCTCCATAGCCAGCATAGCCGACAGCACAGCCGTAGATACGCCACTCGCAAGTTTCAGCGCGCAACTCGGCTTCGCACCGTCACAAATCATACCCGTAAGGTTGGCAATCATATTCTTAATGGCCATAGCCACCTCGTCGTAGCCGCCACCCATAAGATATGTAATGCCGCACGAAGAGCCTGCGGCCGCCACAACGCAACCACACAGGGCCGACAGACGACCTAAACTCTGCTTGATGTAGATAACGGTCAGGTGGCTGAGTGTCAGGGCGCGAACCATCTGCTCATGCGTAGCACCACACTCCTCGCCATAGACAACAACGGGTAGGGTAGCCGTAATACCCTGATTGCCACTCCCCGAATTACTCATAACAGGCACCATAGCACCTCCCATACGGGCATCGCACGCCGCCGCAGTATAGGATAATATGCGCGAGAAGATGGTATCTCCGACGATACCCTTCTCACGCTCACCTCGCAGGGTGCGGCCCAATGAGTGGCCATATTCGGCCGTAAAAGCACTCTCGGCCGCCGCCTTATTCAATCGCTTTGACTCCAAGATAAACTCAATCTCGTCGAGGGGTGTGGTCATAGCGAACTCATAGACATCGCGCAGTGTGAGGCTCTCCTCATCGTCCTCATCGCCACACTCTCCCGCCGAGCGGTTATCGAGCAGCACCTTGCCGTTTAACTCCTTATAAACCAACGAGGTATGGCCTCCTGCGATGATTGTGACGGCACGCGTAGCCTCTTGGCTAACCTCGACCTCGATATATAGTTTATCGACATCGCCCTCGGCAAGGTCTATCGCAATGCGTTTCTCGTCGATATATTGCTTGCCACGCTCGACAGCCTCATTGTCGGCATCGCGCAATACCTCCAAGCCATACTCCGACCTGCCCACCAAAGCACCCAAAGCAATGGCAATAGGCAGGCCTATCATACCCGTTCCGGGGATACCCACACCCATAGCATTCTTCAAGATGTTGGAACTCAAACGCACCTTGATTGCAGAGGGTAGGTGCTCTCGGTCGCACCCTGCTGTTTCGCAGGCGTGTGCCACACACAATGCTACGGCTACCGGCTCGGTGCAACCTATGGCCGGCACTACTTCTCGTTTTATGAGGGCAATAATCTGCTCTCGGCGCTGGGGAGTAAACATCTGGGTAGTGTTTTTAAGGTTTTTATTTCACTTCGAGTGCCATACGGCACAACGGCTCACCCGCAGGGTTACGGAACTCGAAATTGTAGTGTGCGTCGCTCTCTTCGCGCACCAAGGCGAGGCTGTCGCCATAAAGGGCCTCCTTCATAAAGTTAAGGTCCATACGCAGGGCCTGCAACTTCTCGGGCACCTCGATAGGCAACGAATCGAAGGCAAAGTCGATGTAACGCATAGTGTTCATATGGCGGTTGAAGTCTATATCGCTGTATGCCACCTTGCGCTCTGCCAGAGGCTCGCTACTCACCGCACCGATGCGTTTGGGAGCATCACAGGGCGAGGGAGCATCTACGATAGTGCCGTCGTGTACCTTTGCCAAAGTGTTCATATCGAGAGGCATACGGGTATTGAAGTCCAACATACACCACTGTGACACAGCACGACCAAACTCTACGCCATCTTTGTCGGTGAGGGTGAAGTTACGCACCGAGAAGAGACGGTTGTAGCCACCAATCCAAGTGTGGAGCGTGAACTCCTCATACTCCTCGGGCAGGCGGTCCAACTCCAAGCACATACGCGACAGCACCCAGCCGAAGTTCCTCTCGGCGAGGGCATCGATGCCGAAACCTCGACGGTGGGCATCTTTACCTGCGGCGTGCAACACCATATTAAACATCGAAGAGACCGATGCTCGTGAGGTGAAGTCCACACTCTCGGGCTCTACGGTATATTTGAAAACACTCTTTTCTGCCATAAAACTTATTTTGTGTTAATTAACAGAGCAAAAGTAGTAAAAAAAGAGCAAAGAGCAAAGATGAAAGATGAAAGAGATTTGCTGGCGCTTCCCTAAACTCTCTAAACTCCCTACTATTGCGCCATTACAAAAATTACAAAATTACAAGTATTACACCACTGTAATTCTGTAACTCCTCCCAAGCACTGCGCTCCTCGGTAACTAGGGTAGTAAAAATACTACCCGCGCTACTTGGGGAGAATTGGGAAATTAAAAAATCAATTTTGAACCGACGCCAAACCGAGCGCAATCAAACTCGTTTGAATTGCCGAGGTGCGAAGGAGGAAAAGCCGACTTTATGTCGGGTTAATTTTGAATTTTGAATTCTCTGGCGTACCTTTGCCTTATATATGACCTTGTATATAATATATATAGATATATGGCAAAACCTTTGGCAGAGCGTCTGCGCCCGCAGACCATTGACGAGTATATAGGCCAGCGTCATCTGGTAGGTGAAAACGGCGTGTTTCGCAAATTCCTCGAAACGGGGAATGTGCCGTCGTTTATATTATGGGGCCCTCCGGGTGTGGGTAAGACTACACTTGCAAAGTTGGTCGCCAACGCCCTGAAACGCCCATTTTATACTCTGTCGGCCGTTACCTCGGGCGTGAAAGAGGTGCGTGAGGTGATAGAGTCGGCACGCAAGCAGAGCCTGTTTAATACCAAGGCTGCGTTCCTCTTTATCGACGAGATTCACCGCTTCAACAAGAGCCAGCAGGATTCACTGCTCGGGGCTGTTGAGCAGGGTGTAGTGACGCTCATAGGTGCTACTACCGAGAACCCGTCGTTTGAGGTTATATCGCCACTGTTGAGTCGCTGTCAGGTCTATATCTTGAAGTCTATGACCGACGAGGAACTCACCATATTGCTCAACCGAGCCATTTCTGCCGACGAGGAGTTGCGTAGCCGTAATGTCAAGGTTGTAGAGACGGCGGCACTGTTCGCCTTCTCGGGTGGCGATGCGCGTAAGTTGCTCAATATATTGGATATAATAGCGGGAGCAACCGACGGCGATATCACTATTACCGACGACTATGTGACCGAGTGTCTGCAACAGAATATCGCCCTCTACGACAAGAATGGCGAACAACATTACGATGTTATTTCGGCCTTCATAAAGTCGGTCAGAGGTAGCGATGCCAACGCCGCTATTTATTACTTGGCGCGTATGTTGGCAGGAGGTGAGGAGCCTCGATTTATAGCGCGTCGCTTGGTTATATTGGCCTCGGAGGATATAGGCCTGGCCAATCCCAATGCTCTGCTGTTGGCTAATGCCTGCTTCGATACGGTGCATAAGATTGGTATGCCCGAAGCACGCATAACCCTTGCCGAGACGACTATATATCTGGCTACAAGCCCCAAGAGTAACTCGGCATATATGGCTATAAATAAGGCCCTTGATTTTGTGGCGCACGACACTACAAATCGGCCTGTGCCATTGCATCTGCGTAATGCCCCGACCAAGTTGATGAGTGAGGCGGGGTATGGCAAGGATTATAAATATGCCCACGACTACGAGGGTGGCTTTGTCGTGCAGGAGTTCCTGCCCGAGTCGTTGTCGGGCACAACATTCTATACGCCCAATATGCAGAACGCTACCGAGCAAAAGATTGCCGAGCGTATGGAGAGCCTATGGGGTGGGAAGTATAAGACGAAAGATAACAAATGATAAAAACAATAGAAAACTAATGCGAACATCTCTTCGACATACATTTTTGTCACTATGTGTGATATTGGCCGCGACGACTGCGACGGCTACGCCGACCACAACCACAGCCGCCACAACCACAGCCTCGTGGGGCAGTGAGGTGCCGCAAAAAGATACCCATATCCCGCAAAAGCACACCCATATCTTTGCCGTAGAGGCTTGTGACACGCTCCGCTTGGACCATTATGTGGCCGAGGTCGAGGGCGAAAGACCCTGCGTCGTTTTCCTCTTTGGCGGTGGTTTCTCGGCAGGCGCACGCAGTGAGCAGGAGGATATTCCCTATTTCGAGCATCTCCTTGGCAGAGGTTTCGATGTGGTGGCGATAGATTACCGCTTGGGTATGAAGGACTTTGCGGAGTCGGGTTTTATGGCCTTTGTGGGGGCGTTGCAGAACTCGATAAATATCGCCGTTGAGGATTTGTTCCGTGCTACAAACTTCATTCTCGACCACGCCGACGAGTGGCAAATCGATAGAGAGAATATCGTCGTCAGCGGTTCGAGTGCCGGTGCTATCGCTGTGTTGCAAGGCGAATATATTGTTTGTAACTCGTTGCTTATGAGCGAGTTATTGCCCGAAGGCTTTAACTACGCAGGTGTGATATCGTTTGCCGGTGCGGTCTATTCTCTGTCGGGTGCGCCCGATTGGACGAGTGATGCCGCTCCTATGTTGCTGTTCCACGGTACGGCCGACAGACAGGTGCCTTATAACAAAATGGCGATGTTGGGCCGCGGAATGTATGGCTCGAAATATATTGTCCGAAGGTTGGAGGCCGCCGATGCTCCATATTGGTTTTATACGGTGGAGTACGAGACACACTCGATGGCTACCAAGCCTATGCACGAAAATCACGCCGAGATAGATATCTTCTTGGAGGAGTTTGTCTTGAAGCGTCGCCATCTGCAACGCACCACGCTCGTTGTCGATGAGGCTGTGCCCGAGTGCCGCACACTCTTCCTGCCGACCGACTATATCGATTCAAACTACTAATCCTTTTGGCCGATGAAACGCATAGGGGTAATATCCGATACTCACTCTACATTTGACGATTCGCTGCGTGAGTTTTTGAAGGATGTCGATGAGATTTGGCACGCAGGCGACTTCGGCTCGTTGGAGTTGGCCGACGAAATCGCCGCTTTCAAGCCGTTGAAAGGTGTGTATGGGAACATAGACGGCGGTGTTATGCGCAGGGTGTATGATGAGTTTAACTTCTTCGAGTGCGAGGGTAAGAGGGTGCTTATAACGCATATCGGAGGCTATCCGCGTCACTACTCGCCCAAGGCGGTGAGAATGATACAATCGGCCAAGCCCGATATCTTCGTTGCGGGCCACTCTCATATCTTGAAGATTATCTACGACCCTATTTATCTGTTGTTGCACATCAACCCGGGTGCGGCAGGTGCTTATGGTTTTCATAGTGTCCGTACGGCAGTGCGCTTTGTCATCGACGGCAACGACATACGCGATATGGAGATAGGCGAATGGCCAAGAAAGTGAAAGAGTAAAGAGCGTCGGTTGCTCTTTGCTCTTTCATTTTTGCTCTTTCATCTTTACATTATTTCCGGTATAAACCTCACATCGTGGCTTCCGTCGGGGAAGTGGTCGATGGCTATAAGGTCGAAGACCACCTCGTAGGGTGTGCGATGCAGGGCCATATAGGCCGAGGCTGCACGCCGCAGGGCCGCCACCTTACGCGGAGTAATGGTCTGCTCGGGCGAGATAACCGCTCCCGCGCGTCGGGTTTTTACCTCTATAATATGTATCACGCAATCTTTCTCGGCTACGATGTCAATCTCATATTGCCTGTTACGCCAATTACGGTCGTGCAATATAAAGCCGTTGCGTCGAAGCCAAGCAACAGCCACATCTTCGCCTTCGTGGCCTGTGACGGCCTTGTTCGTGTAGGGCATAGACTGACCGGAAGTGAGTTATTACAAGAGGAATGAGAGGTCGTCGCCTGCCTTCACCTCAAATGTCTCGACACCCTTCTTGAAGATACGCATCGGGCGTGAGCCTATGAGTTCCATCTTTCCGTCGTGCAGGTGCAACATACAACCCTCGCGCAAGCCTACAACCCAACGGCGCGGATTGGCTACGATATACTCAGCGATGCGCTGCTCACGAGTCTCGCCGGCGTGACCTTCGGGGTTGGCGTCGAGGTAGTGGGGGTTAATCTGGAACATCACAGCACCTATGGCCTTGAATGACTCGGGCTCAACGATGGGCATATCGTTGGTGGTGCAGATTGTCGGACAGCAGACATTGCTACCTGCCGACCAACCTACATAGGGTGTGTCACCCTTGATTTTGCCGAGGATAGCCGTCATAAGGCCCTGTTCCTGCATCTTCTTCGTAAGGGCGAAGGTATTACCGCCACCCACACATATAGCCTCGGCCTCACGAATCATCTTGCGAGGATTCTTCGAGCGATGCACCGAGCGAACTTTAATGCCAATCTCGTTGAAACGGGCCTGCACCTTCGCTTCGTAGGCTGCGTAAGAGAATGTTACGGCGGCATAGGGTACAAATACAATCTCCTTCACACCTTTGAGGAAAGAGCCAATCTGGTTGATGGGATATTTCAAATATTCCTCACCTGCATTTGTTGAGTTTGATATGAGTAAAAGGTTCATAATTTTTTGTTTTATAGGTTCTTAATACTATAATTTTGTGTTTTTGGAATAAAATTTTGCGATTCCGATGCCAAATTTAATAAAAAAGTGTTATTTTTGCGCAGGATTGTGAAAAAGATTGAAACCAATCGATAATAATTGTTAAACTAAAAAATTAAAGTTATGTCAGAGATTCAGTCAAAGGTTGTTGAGATTATCGTTGACAAGTTGGGTGTTAAGGCCGAGGAGGTTGTACCCGAAGCAAGTTTCACCGCTCATTTGGGCGCAGATTCACTCGACACTGTTGAGTTGATTATGGAGTTCGAGAAGGCTTTCGATATCCAGATTCCCGATGAGGACGCTGAGAAGATTGCCACTGTCGGCGACGCTATCTCATACGTTGAGGCTCACAAGAAATAATTTATCGCACAGATAAACCTCCGATGATGTAGTTCGGGCATAGGCTCTTTTGTTGGGAAGTCTTGCCGTCGCATCATTGAGGAAAAGACCGGCCCTACGATTGTAACCTTCGCCTTGGTGGCAGAGGTGTGGGTGTTCCGGTGTGAGTGGAACAACAAAGTTCTACGAAGAGAGTTAGGGCTATGTCGGGAGAGTATAATCTCTCGATTTAGCCCGTTTTTTATGTTGCTCATTATCGCTACGCCATATTACCGATATGACAACTCCACACCTTCGAGGGTAGGGGGTTGTGATATTTTGGGCGGGTGTTTTGGCACTATTTACCGACAAAATATATTACACTTTGATAGATTTTATTCTTCGTCCTTTTCGCCGTAATTTCGGCAAGGATAAGCGATTTTACGCAGCCATAGATGATATGTTCGGTTTTATTCCGAATAATATAGAGTTATATAAATTAGCCCTCATACATAAGTCTGCTTCGGTAGTTACCGAGGAGGGCCGTCACGTGAATAACGAGCGTTTGGAGTATCTGGGAGATGCTGTTATTGAGAGTGTTACATCGGATTACCTCTTTATCGAATTCCCCGACCGTGATGAAGGTTTCTTGACGCAGTTGCGCTCGAAGATGGTGTCGCGTCAGACGCTGAACGATGTGGCCAAACGGATTGGCTTGGACGACTATGTCATCACGCATACCTCGAACAATGTGTCGCAAAAACATATCTACGGTGACGCTTTCGAGGCTATGATGGGAGCGATTTATCTCGACCAGGGCTATGACTTTGTCAATCGCCTGCTCATCAACAGGATTTTTGTCGATTATATCAAGGTGGATAACCTCTCCGAGGCGGAGACCGATTTCAAGAGCCGCCTGATAGAGTGGTGTCAGAAAAATCATCATACCATACGCTTCAATACGCAGTATGACAAGACCTTTTCATCGTCACACCCGCTCTTTTATTGCAAGGTGCTGATTGATAATATTGAGGTGGGTTATGGTGCCGGCGAGGCGAAGAAGGAGGCCGAGCAGCGTGCCGCCTACTCTGTTGCGCAGGGCGTGAGTGATGCCGATTGTACGATGCTGATGGATAAGTTGGACAGCCTTGAAATGCGACAACTTAAAACCGCTCGCGAAGAGAAAAAGAACCACCCCCGAGAGCCAAAATCTGCGCAGAAGGCGGAGTATAAATCTGCCCCAAAGCCCGAACAGAAACCGGAACAGAAGCTCGCTCCCAAGCAGGAGCAACCCTCGGAGCAAAAGATGCAGGAGGCTTCCGAGCCCCAAGCGGAGCAAAAGGCTGTGCGTCGTCGTGGTCGTCCTCGTAAAAAGCCTGTTGAGCAAGAGGTTAAGGCGGAAGATAATGTAGCGGAAAAGACAGAAAAATCGGAAAAGCCCGAAAGAACAGAACAAGCCGAACAGACCGAACAGACCGAAAAACCCACAAAGCCTCGTCGTCAGCGTGCGAGAAAACCTGCCGTCAAGTCGCCTAAATCGACCGACCAAAATGCGGGTGAGGGCGTTGCCGAGGTGTCAAACAGTGAGGCTGTATAACACCATATAACCTTGCAAAACCATATATAACCCTGCAAAACCTGCGTAGAGATGAAAAACCTGCACAATAAATTTGCCTCGCGTGGTGTCGCATCGCTCGACGATAGAGAGTTGCTGGCACTGCTGATAGAGTGCTCCGACGATAAACGCTCGCCGCTTGTTGTGGCCGATGCTCTGCTTGCCGAGTATGGTTCGCTTGCGAGAGTGGTGCGTGGCGATATTGCTCGTCTGCGTATGTCGGAGGGGTTGGGCCTGCGTCGTGCCGAAGGGTTGATTCTATCTGCCGAGTTTGGTCGTCGTGTGGCTGCCGAGACCGAGAGTAAGGTGAGTAGCATCTCCTCGGACGTCGATGTGGAGCGTGTGATGCGCCCTAAATTTGATGGACTGAAACACGAGGAGTGCTGGGTGCTGTATCTCACCTCGTCAAATCGTGTGATAGAGACGGCGCGAGTGAGTCAGGGTGGTGTGCAGGCTACCGTTGTGGACCATCGCCTGATTGTGAAGCGTGCGTTGGAGTTGCTTGCCACACAGATTATCCTCTCGCATAACCACCCGTCGGGTGCTGCCGAGCCGAGTGGTGCGGATAAGACTCTCACACAGCGAGTTAAAGATGCCGCCGCACTGTTTGATATTCGTCTGTTGGACCATATCATCATTTCGAGCGAGGGCAGTTATTCGTTCCGCAAGAGTGGTCTTTTGTAGCGAAAAATCGAAAAATATCTCGAAAAAAATATTCCCAAATTTATGGTCGTCGGGGTGCAAACCTCGGCGATTTTTCGTATATTTGTACACATATAACAATTAGTATATCCGTAAAATGATTAAGCACTACTCTCATAACATACAAAATGTAATTCAACGAGAATTGTTTACGGCAAAAAAATCCATAAAGATTTGCGTCGCTTGGTTTACTAATGACCTCCTTTTTCAACCACTTATATTGAAATTGAATATGGGCGTCAAAGTTGAATTAATACTCAACAAAGATGAAATAAATTTATCGGATTCAAACGATGTGGATTTTGACCAATTTGTTGCAAATGGAGGATACCTTCATTGGAATACTACAAATAAGTTGTTGCATCACAAGTTTTGTATAATAGACGATCAAGTAGTAATTACAGGTTCCTATAATTGGACAAACAAGGCGGAATACAATTACGAAGATATTACTGTGTGTACGGAAGATAGCGATTCTATAAATCACTATCAAAAGATATTTGAAAAATTATCGCAAGAATTTCCTCTGTTAAAATCAAATCAAACTCCGCAAACAGAGAAAAATATTACATCAAATCAAGAGCAAACCTACACTTGTAGTATAAAATACACTACAACGGATGGAAAAATTATAGATATTTCTCGAGATAAATTACCTGATGGGATAAAAATAATTTCGAATACTTACCGCAATGGGTTGGGTGAAATTATATTCAACAAAGAAATAACATTCATGGGTTGTATATTTAGTCATAAAAAAACATTGCAAAGCATTACTATTCCCGATAGTGTGACGACTATTGGAGAGTGTGCGTTCCTAGGTTTTAAGATGTTGACAAGTATAACCATTGGTAATGGTGTAAACGAGATTGGGCGAAATGCATTCTCTGGTTGTAGCAACCTTACTAATATTACCATTCCCGATAGCGTAATGAAAATTGGGGATAATGCATTCAGTTACAATAGACTTGCATGTGTTAATGTTGTTATATTGAATTTAAGAAATTATTGCAATGGTAATCCGATGTCGAGGATTCTGCATATGATTCAAGGAAGGATGCATTTATACATAAATAATATGGAAATTACTGATATTTCTATCCCTTATGGTGTAAATGAGATTGGAGATGACGCATTCGTCGGATGCAAAAGTCTTGTCAGTATAGCCATCCCTGATAGTGTAACTTCGATTGGAGCTTGTGCATTCAGTGGTTGCAGCAGTCTTACAAGTATTACCATTCCCGATAGTGTAACAACAATTAGAAGGTGTGCATTTATTGATTGCAGAGGCCTTACAAGTATTACCATTCACGATAGCGTAACGAGTATTGAATATGATGAAGATTATGGATATGATGCATTTCAAAATTGCCGTAGTCTTACAAGAGTTAATGTTATTATATCAGATTTAACAGATTATTGTGATTATTACGCTAAGCCGATGTATGTTATTCCAGGAAGTAAGTATCTATACATGAACAATGAGGAGATAGCTACTCTTATAATCCCTGATAGTGTGACAGCAATTGGGGATAGTTCATTCTCTGAATGCTGTAACCTTACAAGTGTTATCATTTCCGATGGAGTGACTCATATTGGTGATTGTGCATTCTTTGGTTGCAGCGGCCTTACAAGTATTACTATTCCTGGTAGCGTGACTCATATTGGTGATTGTGCATTCAGTGGTTGCAGCGGCCTTACAAGTATTACTATTCCTGATAGCGTGACTCATATTGGTCATGGTGTATTCGATGGTTGTACCAGTCTTACGGAGTTTAAGGGCAAGTTTGCTGCGGATAATGGTCGTTGTTTGATTATAGATGATGTTATTATTGCATATGCTAATGCTTCTGGCTCAATATATGCCATTCCCGATAGTGTAACAGAGATTGGATATGGTGCATTCAGGGATTGCACCAGCCTTGTGAGTATTGCCATTCCCGATAGCGTGACGGAGATTGATTATTCTTCATTCGCGGGCTGTAGTAGCCTTGCAAATGTCAACATTCCCGATAGCGTAACAAAGATTGACCAGTCTGCATTCAGTGGCTGTAGTGGCCTTGCAAGTATTACCATTCCCGATAGTGTAACAGAGATTGGATATGGTGCATTCAGGGATTGCACCAGCCTTGTGAGTATTGCCATTCCCGATAGCGTAACAAAGATTGACCAGTATGCATTCAGTGGCTGTATTTAGAAGCCCTAAACAACCAAAACTAACCAGAAATAACCAAACATAAA
>CAZQMC010000053.1:0-14032 GCA_964594305.1 uncultured Alistipes sp.
CGGAAGCGCATGTGAGGGCCCAACTCGCCTTCAAGTTTCGGGAATGCAAAATAACCGTGCACCAACTGCATATACTGACCAATCGGGCCACCGGTATTCTTCTCTAATCTTTCAAAAATATCTACCATAGCGTTTTTATATTTGAATATTGTTTTGTTTGTCCTGAATGTTGTTTTATTGTAGTCTAATCTCTTTCGGGATTTTATAATTCACGCGCAAAAATAGTAAAAAAATCGAGATGTTATCCTTTCGTGGCCGATAATTGGACGCAAAGGCTATGGAAAATACGCATTTATACTTATTTCCCATAAAGTAACGCGGGTAGTAATTTTACTGCCCAAGTTACCAGCCTCGTCGTCAAAATACTTTCCCATAAAGTAACGCGAGTAGTAATTTTACTACCCAAGTTACCGGGAGGTGCAACGATAGGGAGTTTAAGGAATGTAGGGATTGCGCACCAAATTCAAAATTCAAAGTTTCGTCATTCCACATCACACGCACGATATGAGGTTACAGGTACTGATGTCTTACCCTGCGTGTGATGATTGGAACACTGCGAATAAGTGAGAGCAGAGAGTGCTTGCACACTATGCCGAGCCGCGAGGAGGGAAAGACCGCGAAGCGGGATTAGTCAATTTACACATAGACCGAACAATGGACTTTGTAGCCAGTCGAGTGTGTAAATTGTGGTATGACGGTGTAACAACGTTACAGCGTTACAGCGTTACAGGGGTGTAACGGTTTGTAACGGTCTGTAACACACCCCGCAAAAAGCCACAGAGATGTTTCAAATGAAAAAAAGCAGAGCAAAAAAGAGCCTTCGCATTGCAAGATACAGGATTTTTTTGTATCTTCGCAAAAGATAATACACTTCAAAAAAAATGAAATACAGAAGAATACTCCTCAAACTCAGCGGAGAATCGCTCCAAGGAGAGCAGGGCTTCGGCCTCTCGACACAGGTCTTGCAGTCGTATGCCGAGCAGATTAAGGCGGCGGTAGCCACAGGTGTTCAAATCGGTATCGTCATCGGTGGCGGTAACATCTTCCGAGGTCTGCAAGGTGCCAAGAAGGGCTTCGACCGCGTGAAGGGCGACCAGATGGGTATGCTGGCGACGATTATCAACTCGCTGGCGTTGCAGTCGGCTTTGGAAGATAACGGTGTGAAGGCCAAGGTCTTGACCTCAATACGTATGGAGCCTATTGGCGAATATTATTCAAAGGCCAAGGCCATAGAGTTGCTCGAAGCGGGCTATGTGGTCATCATTGGCGGTGGTACTTCGAACCCCTATTTCTCGACCGATACAGCCTCGGCATTGCGTGGCATAGAGATTGAGGCAGAGGTGATGTTCAAGGGTACTCGCGTCGATGGAGTCTATACGGCAGACCCCGAGAAGGACCCCTCGGCCACGAAGTTCGACCGCATCACCTTCGACGAGGTATATACCCGCAATTTGAAGGTTATGGATATGACGGCCTTTACTCTGTGCAAGGAGAACGGCTTGGATATCATCGTCTTTGATATGGATACCGAGGGCAATTTGCAGAAGGTTCTCGATGGCGAGAGTATCGGAACGCTGGTATGTAAGGAGTAGTAACTTAAAATGTTGAGAATTATGAAAAACATCTGCCGTAAGGCATTTTCATTGATGGCTCTTGTAGCACTTTTCTGCGTGGCAAATCCTGCTTCGGCGGTGGCGCAAGATGCCGAAATAGCAAAGACAACCATCGTCAAGGCAGGTCAGCAGGCTCCCGATTTTACCGTCAAGATGTTCGACGGTAGCGAGGTTACACTCTCGGCCTTGAAGGGTAAGGTTGTGCTGGTGAATTTCTGGGCTACGTGGTGTCCTCCGTGCCGCGAGGAACTCACTCACGTCGAGAAGGATATCATCGACCGCTTTGAGGGCAAGCCTTTCGTTTTCCTCCCCATTTCGCGTGGCGAGAAGCACTCGGCCGTAGAGGCCTTCCGCAAGAAGATGGGCTACACCTTCCCTATGGGCTTGGACTCTGACCAATCTATCTTCCGCAAGTACGCCACCAACTATATCCCTCGCAATTTCCTTATCGGTAAGGACGGCAAGGTCGTGTATGTGTCGGTGGGGTATGATGACAAGGAGTTTGCCGAACTCATCGCCGCTATCGACAAGGCGTTGAAGTAATTGGAAAATTTTAACATTAGACTACTATGGATACAAAAACTATCATCAGTGAAGCAACCGACCGTATGAAGCGTACGGTGGAGCACCTCGACGAGGAACTTCTTAACATTCGCGCTGGCAAGGCATCGACCAATGTGCTGAATAGCGTATTCCTCGATTACTACGGCTCGCAGACTCCCGTTTCGGGCGTGGCAAGTGTGACCGTTCCCGACGCGCGCACTATCCTTATTCAGCCGTGGGATAAGAATATGATTCGTCCTATCGAGAAGGCTATTTTGGACTCAAATATCGGTCTTACACCCTCGAATAATGGCGAGACTATCCGCCTCACTATTCCGCCTCTTACGGAGGAGCGTCGTAAGGAGTTGGTAAAGCAGGTTAAGGGTGTGGGAGAGAATGCCCGTATCAGCCTGCGTAATGCACGCCGCGATTGTGTTGAAGCGTTCAAGAAGGCCCAGAAGGAGGGTATGCCCGAGGACGAGGCCAAGGACGGCGAGACACAGGCACAGAAACTCCTGGAAAAGTATTCGAAGATGCTCGACGAGTTGATGGCCGCCAAGGAGAAAGAGATTATGACGGTATAGTCACACAAGAGTAAAGATAAAAGATGAAAGTTGCGATTAAGCCATAGACAGAGGCTGCTTGCAGACTATGTTATGGCAGAGCAACTAAAAGACCGCGAAGCGGGATTAACCGACGCTGCGGAGCGAGAGCAGAGGGCAAGGCTTGCTTGCACTATGCCGAGCCGCGAGGAGGAAAAGCCTGCATAGCAGGATTAAAGAGCAAAGATTTTTAGGTCTTTGCTTTTTTGTTTATCCGTCGCAAACATAGCCGACGTAACAAACGTAACACCCCTGTTACGCTGTTACGTTTGTTACGGTTTGTAATTTGTAACCCGAACAGCAAAATAGCAAAAAAACATACCCACATAGTGGGTAAGTCATAAAAAAGTACTACCTTTGTGGGTTGTGTCCTCACAACGGCAATATATACCAAAGATTATGAAATTTACTTTACAACATACTTCCCACTCCTCAAAGGCGCGTGCCGGAGAGATTCAGACCGACCACGGAGTGATTCAGACACCGATATTTATGCCTGTGGGTACGGCGGCGGCGATGAAGGGTATCTTCCACCGCGACCTGAAAGATGATGCCAAGGCGCAGATTATTCTGGCCAACACCTATCATCTATACCTGCGCCCCGGTATGGAGATTATCGAGCAGGCGGGTGGCGTGCATCGTTTCTCGACCTGGGAGGGCCCTATGCTGACCGACAGCGGTGGCTTTCAGGTATTCTCGCTCTCGGGTTGCCGTAAGTTGAAGGAGGAGGGTTGCCACTTCCGCTCGCATATCGACGGCTCGAAACACCTCTTCACGCCCGAGAGTGTGATAGATACCGAGCGCACGATAGGTGCCGATATTATGATGGCCTTCGACGAGTGCCCCCCTGGTGATGCGCCGCGTGACTATGCGGCAAAGTCACTGGCACTGACGGAGCGTTGGCTGGACAGGTGCTTTAACCGTTACGCCCAGACCGCACCCAAGTATGGCCACTATCAGTCGCTGTTCCCCATAGTGCAGGGCTGTGCCTACCCCGACTTCAGAGAGCAGGCGGCACGCAATGTCCAGCAGTATGATGCCGACGGCTACGCTATCGGAGGTTTGGCTGTGGGAGAGCCTACCGAGGTGATGTATGCCATGATTGAGGTGGTAAATGCTGTCCTGCCCGAGCATAAGCCCCGCTACCTGATGGGTGTCGGCACGCCGATAAACATCTTGGAGGGCATAGACCGAGGTGTCGATATGTTTGACTGCGTGATGCCCACACGAAATGGTCGCAACGGTCAGATTTTCACGAGCGAGGGTACAATCAACCTGCGCAACAAAAAGTGGGAGAACGACTTTTCGCCGCTCGATAAGAATGGCGTGAGTTTCGTCGATAAGCAATACACGAAGGCCTATGTGCATCACCTCGTGATAAACAAGGAGATGCTGGGTGCGCAGATAGCCTCGTTGCATAACGTGGCATTCTACCTGTGGCTGGTAGGCGAGGCGCGCCGTCACATCATTGCGGGCGACTGGTCGGAATGGAAGGCACAGATGGTGGCAAAGTTGGGCAAGAGATTGTAAGAGAAAAGAGCAAAGAGAATTCAAAATTATTTGGCTGACGCGCCGAAATATACTATAAAAATAATCTGACGAAATCGATTGCTTGTCAATTTCTTGATTGTCATTTTTTTGCGACAATTACCAGCCGCAGGTCAATTTTGAATTTTGAATTTTGAATTCTCCTTAAACTCCTTAAAATAGTTATGAGTAGAAAAACAAATATATCGTGGCCGGGCTTTAAGATTCTCGACCGTTACATATTGGCCAAATTCTTGGGCACCTACATCTTCGCTATTGCGATGATTACCATTATCCTTGTGGTGTTCGACTATGCCGAGCGTGTCGATGACTTCACCGCCACCAAAGCCCCTATGTCGGCTGTGATTTTTGACTATTACATCAACTTCGTACCCGACTTCATCAATCAGTTCAGCGGACTATTTACCTTCATCTCGGTAATCTTCTTCACCTCGAAGATGGCCTACCAGACCGAGATTATCGCTATGCTGTCGGGCGGTATGAGTTTCAGGCGACTTATGTGGCCCTATTTCTTGGGTGCATTCTTCATTATGGCCCTGTCGCTGTCGCTCAACCTGTGGATTATCCCCCAAACGCAGATTGCCTGCGAGGAGTTCAAACGGCAGTATATGCCCAAATACAAGAACGAGCAGTACGACAAACACATCTATCGTCAGATAGACGACGGCGAGTTCTTCTATGTACGAAATTACAATCGTTCTCAACACGCATCGTATATCGTGTTGGAGCGATACGAGGGCACGCGTATTGCAGAGTCGTTGGAGGCATCGAATGTGTCGGTAAATCCCAAGACCAGCCGTTGGACGGGCGACCGTTACATCATTCGCAAGATTGACAGCCTCGGCGTGGAGAGTTTCAAGCAATACCGCGATTTGGATACACTCATCAATATCGATATGCGTGAGTTGGGCCGCATCAGCAGTGTGGTCTCGACGATGAAGATAGGCGAACTCAACGACTTCATCGTACAGCAGCGCGCCAAAGGCTCCGACTCGATTAACATTATGGAGGTGGAGCGTCACAGCCGCTTTGCCTACCCTATGGCCACATTTATCCTGACGCTCATAGGCGTATCGCTATCCTCACGCAAGGTGCGTGGTGGCACGGGCCTTCACATCGGTATCGGTATCACGCTCTGCTTCTCGTACATTATGTTCAACCGTATATTCGAGGAGTTTGCCAAGAGTGGAGGTCTGCCGGTATGGCTGGCTGTGTGGATGCCCAATATAATATTTGCCATAATTGGCGTTTATCTCTATCGCAAAGCACCCAAATAACGGAACGCTAATGGAACGCTGGGAAGATATAGCATCGGCTGTTGCTCGGGGCAAAAGGCTCTCGGACGAGGAGGCTGCGATTTTGTGGCACGAGGCTCCATTGTGGCGTCTCGGAGAATTGGCCGTTATGCGCAAACGCGAGGTGAGTGGCGACAAGATATTTTACAATCGCAACTTCCATATCGAGCCGACAAATCTCTGCGTCTTCAACTGCAAGTTCTGCTCCTATCGCCGCACGAAGGGCAGCCCCGAGGCGTGGGATAAGACGATGGAGGAGATTGAGGCACAGGTACGCTCCTATGTCAGCAGTGGAGCCACAGAGGTACATATCGTGGGCGGCGTTCACCCCGAACACGACATCTACTACTACGCCGATATGATTCGTCGGGTGAAGGCAATCCTGCCTTATGTCGCCGTCAAGGCATTTACGGCTATCGAACTGTCGTATATGATTCGCAAAGCCGACCTCTCGACCGAGGAGGGATTGCGCCTGCTGATAGATGCCGGTATGGAGGCTATCCCGGGTGGTGGTGCCGAGATTTTTGACGAGGAGTTACGCTCGAAGATATGCCCCGACAAAGGCTCTACGGCCGAGTGGTTCGATGTACATCGTACGGCCCACAGGCTCGGCTTAAAGACCAATGCCACGATGCTCTACGGCCATATAGAAAGCATCGAGCATCGTATCGACCATCTGATGCGTCTGCGCAGATTACAAGATGAGACAGCAGGTCTGAACGCCTTTATTCCGCTCAAATATCGCAACTTCGGCAACTCGATGTCTGCGATTGGCGAGGTGTCGGTTGTGGAGGATTTGCGTACGCTGGCTATGAGCCGCCTTATACTCGACAATGTACCTCACATCAAGGCCTATTGGGTGATGTATGGCAAGCAGACGACCGAGATGGCTCTCGGCTTTGGTGCCGACGATATTGACGGTACGATAGACGATTCGACAAAGATTTACTCTATGGCGGGAGCCGATGACCAACGACCGCGTATGAGTGTAGAGGATATGCACATAATGGCATCGAGAGCCGGATTCAGGGCTGTCGAGCGCGATACATTTTATAACGAGATAGAAACCGAAAAATAATATGGAGAAAAGAACTACCCGCCCTCGCCGCAAAGTCTCACGCAAAGGCAACGCAAAGGGTTTATGGGCGCAATTGAAGCAACGACCGATAATTTATCACGCTGTACTTATCGTCTTGACGGTTGTAGCCATTATCATTGTGTCGAGTATCGCGATGATGATTATAACACGCCACGGCACACATCGCACCGTACCCAACTTTATGGGTGCGAGGCTCGCCGTCGCAGAGCAGGAAGCGAAGCACAATGGATTGGAGATTATCATCAACGACTCGCTCTTTGTGCCGGCCTACGAAGGCGGCATAGTCCTCGACCAACTCCCCAAGGGTGGTACGGAGGTTAAGGCAGGCCGCAAGGTCTATGTTACCATTAACTCATTCCGCGAAAAGATGGTTAAGGTGCCTTATGTGGCCGGTCGCTCACTGCGTCAGGCGAAAAATATGTTGGAGGTGGCAGGCTTGGGCATCGAGAAACTTATCTATGTAGAAGATATCGCCACCAACTATGTACTTGCCGAGATTGTCGATGGGCAGGAGATGAGCAGCCAGAGCGATGTAGAGTTGGAGATGGGTTCGGGTGTCACACTCAGGGTTGGTGTCGAGGCCGACAAGAACAGCACCATCGTTCCGAAGGCCATAGGACAGAGTCTGCTCTCGGCCAAGAGCCGTTTGTGGGAGCAGGGCCTCAATGTGGGTAAGGTGATTTTTGACGACGATATCGACCTGTTGAATCAGAAAAATGCGCGTGTCTATCGTCAAGGATTGGGACATAACACGACGGCTGGTCTGGGTACATCGGTGAGCCTGTGGCTGACATTAGATGCCGAGAAGGTTGACAAGAACAGTGCCGAATCCGACCGCACAGCATATAAGTTGGAGGAGGAGCGATTAAAGCAGGAGCGACAGGAACAGGAGCGACAAGACTCTTTGGAGAGAGCCTCTGCCGGCAGTGGAAATGTTATCGTAGATGCTCTGCAACAAGGTGCATCACAAGAGAGAGTTGTCGTAGAGGAGGAAGAGGAAGATGAATTTTTCGATTAGATGATGGCAGAAAGAGATTACACTAACGAGGCACTCTTCGACAGGGACGAGGAGTTGCTCGACGAAGAGAATATTGACTCTGCGGAGGGTGGAGATGAACTCTTCGAGCACTTTGCCATCACGGTAGATAAGGGGCAGAAGATGCTTCGATTGGATAAGTTTCTGGTCGATAGAATGGAGCATTGCTCACGCAACCGTATCCAGGCGGCGGCCGACAACGGCAATATTTTGGTAAATGGCGTGCCGGCGAAGTCGAGTTATAAGGTCAAGCCCCTCGACCACATAACGCTCGTTATGCCCTACCCCAAACGCGAGATTGAGATTCTTCCCGAAGATATACCGCTCGATGTAGTCTATGAGGACGACGATATCATCATCGTCAATAAGGCGGCAGGTATGGTCGTTCACCCCGGGTGCGGCAACTATTCGGGTACGCTGGTCAATGCCCTGACCTTCCATTTGAAGGATTTGCCACTGTTTCAGGAGGGCGATATGCGTGCCGGATTGGTGCATCGTATCGACAAGGACACCTCGGGCTTGCTGGTTGTGGCCAAAAACGAGAAGGCTCACACACGCCTCGCCAAGCAATTCTTCGACCACACCATCTTCCGCCGTTATGTGGCTCTGGTATGGGGTAATATCGAGGAGGACGAGGGTACTATTACCGGTAACATCGGTCGCAATCCGCGCGACAGACAGCAGATGTATGTCTTTGCCGACGGCTCCGATGGCAAGCACGCCGTTACGCACTACAAAGTATTACGCCGCTATGGTTATGTGACGCTCGTGGAGTGCCGTTTGGAGACAGGCCGCACACACCAGATACGAGTGCATATGTCGTGGCAGGGACACCCTCTGTTCAACGATGCCCGCTACGGTGGCGACAGGATTTTGAAGGGCACAACCTTCTCGAAATATAAGCAGTTTATCGAGAACTGCTTTGCGCTTCTTCCGCGTCAGGCTCTGCACGCCCGAGCGTTGGGATTTATCCACCCCACTACGGGTAAGGAGGTGATGTTTGAGAGTGAGTTGCCCGATGATTTGCGTGCAGTACTCGACAAGTGGGAGGTATATAGCACCTCTCGCAAAGAGGAGGATAGTTACGAGACGGTAGTCTGAATTATAAAGTGTGATACAATAATTAGCGAATAGAATATACCCCCTTCTCAAAAATATGTTTCTTCCAACAACCATAAAAGAGATACGGGCCTTGGGTTGGGATTACATCGATGTAATCCTCTTTACGGCCGATGCCTATATCGACCATCCGTCGTTTGGTGCGGCGGTTGTGGGCCGATTACTGGAGGCCGAGGGGTATCGTGTCGCTATTGTCCCACAGCCTAATTGGCGAGATGATTTGCGCGACTTTACGAAGTTGGGTGCGCCACGCCTGTTCTTTGGCGTGTCGGGTGGCTCGATGGATTCGATGGTCAATCACTATACGGCAAACCTTCGTTTGCGCAGCAATGACGCCTATACACCGGGTGGCAAGGCCGGATTTCGTCCCGATTATGCCGTTAGGGTCTATACACAAATCCTTAAAAAACTATATCCTCATATTCCGGTTGTAATAGGTGGCATAGAGTCTTCGCTTCGTCGCCTCACGCACTACGACTATTGGAGCAATACGCTAAAACCGTCGGTCTTGGTCGAGAGCGGTGCAGACCTTTTAATATATGGTATGGGCGAGAGAGTTGTGCAGCAGGTTGCTCGTGCTATGCGTAACGGATATAACGCCAAACTACTGCGTAAGATTCGTCAGGTGGCATTCCTCGCCGACAAGGGTTATGTAGAGCGTTTAGATAAGGCTACCACCCTGCATCTGGCATCGTATGAGGAGTGCTGTCGAGATAAACACACCTTCGGGCAGAATTTCGTGAAGGTCGAGGAGTTGAGTAACCTTATGGAGTGTGACACCACGATTGTCGAACAGGTGGGTGAGCGATATGTGGTCGTAACGCCTCCCAACACGACTCTTACGACCGAGGAGTTAGACCACTCATTTGATTTGCCGTATGAGCGTGCGCCCCACCCCCGCTATCGAGGCAAGGGTGATATACCGGCGTGGGAGATGATTAAGCACTCGATAAACATACATCGAGGGTGCTTTGGCGGTTGCTCGTTTTGTACCATCTCGGCACATCAGGGTAAGTTCATCAACTCGCGCAGCGAGAAATCTATCTTGGCAGAGGTCGAAAAGGTGGTCGCAATGCCCGACTTTAAGGGTTATCTGTCGGACGTAGGCGCACCATCGGCCAATATGTATGGTATGGGCGGAAAGAATAAGGAGGCGTGTCGCAAGTGCCGTCGTCCGTCGTGTCTGCACCCGAAGATGTGCCCCAATCTCGACAATTCACACGCCCGTCTGCTGGCTCTCTATGAGAAGATTCGTCGAGTAAAAGGGATTAAAAAGGCTTTCATCGGTAGCGGTATTCGTTATGATTTATTCGACGACTCGCCATATCTGGAAACCGTCATCAAGCATCACACCTCGGGCCGACTGAAAGTTGCACCCGAACATACCGAGCCACACGTGCTCGATGCTATGCGCAAGCCCTCGTTCGAGATGTTCGAGAAACTAAATCGGGATTTCCGCCGTATATGCGATGAGAATGGTCTGCGATATCAGTTGATACCTTATTTTATATCGTCACACCCTGCGTGTCGTGAGTGCGATATGAAGGCTCTGGCCGACAAGGTGTTGGGCCGTCTGCATTTCGACTTGGAGCAGGTGCAAGACCTCACGCCTACACCTATGACCTTATCGTCGGTGATGTTCTACACGGGTGAAAATTCCTATACTGCCGAAAAAATCTTTGTGGCCCGCTCACAGGAGGAGAAACGAAAGCAAAAATCCTATTTCTTCCGAGAGGACAAATCCCCGAGCAAAACATCATACAGAAAAGCCCAAAACAGAAAGTCACAAAACAGAAAGGGCGGAAAGCGATAATGCTCTCCACCCTTTTATCTGCTAATCTGCCTAATCTGCCTACAATTCCAATAACCCCTCGGGCAATATCATTTTGATTGTCTGCTTATCGAAATCGATGCCGGCGATAAACTCCTCGGCGGCGGGTACCAGACGCTCACCATCGCCGAAATCGATGCCAAACAGAGGATTATGCTCGCTGTCGTAATAATCGACTATTTCGCCCTTCAACCGTCCTGCACGCACCTTGAACCCTATCAAATCCTCCATATAGAACTCATCGCTCTGCTCCTCATCGAGATAGACAAACAGTTCTTTACCAATCAGTTGCTCGGCACGACGAGAGGTGTCGAAATCGGCAAAACGCACATTCGCACCCGATACGCCCCTGCGCTCAAAACTATCGCACCACAAAGGCACATCAAGCGAATCAATCTCCACCATCAAAGGCTCCGACTCAAAATCAAAATCTTCGGGGAAGGTGTTATATAATGTGATTGACAAGCCCCCTTTATTGGCCTCGCCAAACAACTTACCCACGCGTGCTACGGCTTGCTTATCCATAATTGCGACTGACTATTTCTGATTTAACATATCGGCCTTACGAGCCAACAAACGCTCCTGCTTTGCCGGCGTATGCTTCCAACGGCTGTGCGACCAGAGCCACAACTCGGGGCAAGTGCGAATCATCTGTTCCAAGGCCCTCACATAACGCTCGGTAATCTCATAAGGGGCAACCTGCTCCTCGCCATCGTAAATCTTCTCGAAGTAGGCGCGGTAACGGCCCGGGGCAACCCTCTCGGCACGAATGAAATATACGGGGATATGGAATTTCAACGCCAAAATCTCGCCACCATCTAAAAATACCGTATCCTGATTAAGAAACCTGAACCAATGGCTGTCGGCACGCAAACGAGGACTCTGGTCCGATATAAGGCCAAGCGTAATACCGCCCTCACGACCACGATTACGCAGATAATAGCGCACCGTCTCCTTCATCTTCACAGGCTCGATATTGGGTGCAAAGCGGCGCATACGCAGATAAAATGCCTCGAAAATCTTACTCTTCAACGGGTGATAGACACTCATAAAATGGGTAGCGGTGTCGTGCCAGCACCATTGGGGATAATACTCCCAACAGCCATAGTGCGAAGCCATCGCTATCCAATCCCGACCGGCAGTCTCGCGGAGGTGCTCCTCACCACCGGGCCATTCCAGCAAATCCATATCGCGTCGGGGCGAAGCACTCACAAGGCTTATGGTATCGACCACAATCTCGGCCAAGATATTATAGAAACGATTTTTAATCCGACGACGCTCCTTCTCGCTCTTCTCGGGGAATGAGCGTGCAAGATTATCCGTAATGACACGATTGCGATAGCGGCAAATATGCAATATGACCAAGACAAAAGGCTTTACGACATAGTAGCGAAACCATCTCGGCATATAACTCATCACAACACAAAAGGCCCACAAAACCTCGAAAGCGGCACGCTCATACCACTTTAACTCTATATCTATCTGTCGTTTGTTACCCATATTGTGTTGATTAAACGACGTAAAGGTATGAAAAATCGCTCTCACTACCAAATTTAGCCATCAGCATCAAAATCTTACCATCGGCTCTTTGCGCTATGAGATATTATGAGTACCTTTGCGAGCAAAATTGGGAAAATTATGGCGTTAATAGACGAAATAACCAAGCGAAGAACCTTCGCTGTCATTGCACACCCCGACGCGGGTAAGACTACCCTCACCGAGAAATTGTTGCTTTTCGGTGGTGCTATTCACGTGGCGGGAGCCGTCAAGAGCAACAAAATCAAGAAGGGTGCCACCTCCGACTTTATGGAGATTGAGCGACAAAGAGGTATCTCGGTGGCTACATCTGTTATGGGTTTCAACTACAAAGATGTCAAGATTAACATCCTTGACACCCCCGGACACGAAGACTTTGCCGAGGACACCTACCGCACACTGACGGCTGTCGATTCGGTTATCATCGTAATTGACGGAGCAAAGGGTGTCGAGGCCCAGACTTTGAAGTTGATGAATGTCTGCCGTATGCGTTCTACGCCGGTTATGGTCTTTGTCAATAAGATGGACCGCCCGAGCAAAGACCCCTTCGATTTGTTGGACGAGATTGAAAAGGAGTTGCAGATTAGAGTGCGCCCGTTGGCATTCCCCATATCGAGTGGCGACACATTCAAGGGAGTGTATAACATATACGAGAAAAACCTCTCGCTATTCACCTCCGATGAGCGTCAGACGGCCGATGCCTCTACTATCGATTTCAGCGACATCTCTTCGCCCGAGTTGGATAATTACATCACTCCGGCTTATGCCAAGCAGTTACGCGAGGATTTGGAGATTGTCGAGGGCATATACGATGATTTCGACCGTCAGGCCTACCTCGACGGTAAGTTGGCCCCCATCTTCTTTGGCTCGGCAGTGAATAACTTCGGCGTGAGGGAGTTGTTGGAGTGCTTTATCCGCATTGCGCCATCGCCACGCCCCTCGACTACCGAGAGTCGTCAGGTGGAGCCTTCAGAGCAGAAGATGACAGGCTTTATCTTTAAGATTCACGCCAATATGGACCCCAACCACCGCGACCGCATAGCCTTTATGAAGATATGCTCGGGTACGTTTGAGCGTAATAAAAACTACCTGCACGTACGCAGTGGCAAGCAGTTGAAGTTCTCCTCTCCGACAGCCTTTATGGCCGAGAAGAAGTCGGTAATCGACTTTGCATACCCGGGAGATATTGTCGGCCTGCACGATACGGGAACTTTCAAGATTGGCGATACATTTACCGAGGGTGAAAAGTTGAAATTCACAGGTATCCCTTCGTTCTCGCCCGAGTTGTTCCGTTATATTGAAAATGCCGACCCGATGAAGTTCAAGCAATTGGCGAAGGGTATCGACCAATTGATGGACGAGGGTGTGGCGCAGTTATTCACCTCGTCACTCAACGGCCGCAAGATTATCGGTACTGTGGGACAGTTGCAGTTCGAGGTTATACAGTATCGTTTGGAGCACGAGTATGGTGCGAAGTGCCGCTGGGAGCCTATTTCTATATATAAGGCGTGCTGGATTGAGAGCGATAACCAGGAGCAGTTGGCCGACTTTAAGCGTCGCAAGCACTCGAATATGGCTGTCGATAAACACGGCCGCGATGTCTTCCTTGCCGATACAAGTTACGCACTGGCCTTGGCACAGGAGAATTTCAAGGATATCAGATTCTACTTCACATCGGAGTTTTAGATTCCGAGTTATTATAACTATTTCAAGAGGTCACTTTACAAAAGTGGCCTCTTACTATTTATTTATTGGAAATTATTAGTGATGCGTTAACTTCGCATCAAAGTGGTTTAAACTGTTAATATAT
>CAZQMC010000054.1:0-13841 GCA_964594305.1 uncultured Alistipes sp.
GTCTTCTTGCGACCCTTACGAGTACGTGCGTTGTTCTTGGTCGACTGACCACGAACGGGAAGACCAAGACGGTGACGGATACCACGGTAGCAACCGATGTCCATCAATCGCTTAATGTTGAGCTGAACCAATGAGCGGCACTCGCCCTCTACCTTCAAGCCCATATCTGCGATGGTTGAACGGATTGCACCGACCTGCTCGTCAGTCCAGTCGCTTACTTTAATATTTTCGCTGATTCCAGCTGCTGCCAGAATCTTGCTCGCCGTGCTACGACCAATACCGTAAATGTAGGTAAGGCCAATCACGCCGCGCTTGTTTTTTGGTAAATCTACACCAACTATACGTGCCATAAATTCTTTACTTTAATTAATCGTTTGAATATTACCCTTGGCGCATTTTGAACTTAGGATTCTTCTTGCAGATAACATAAAGCTTTCCCTTGCGCTTTACAATCTTGCAATCCTCACTTCTCTTCTTGATTGATGCTTTTACTTTCATAATTTTCAAGCAATCTTAATTATTTGTACCTAAAGGATATGCGACCCTTACTCAAATCGTAGGGGGTCATCTCCACTTTGACCTTATCTCCGGGAAGAATCTTGATGTAATGCATACGCATCTTACCCGAGATATGTGCCGTGATAACATGTCCGTTATCCAATTCTACGCGGAACATGGCATTTGACAATGCCTCGATAATTGTTCCGTCGCGTTCAATAGCAGTTTGTTTTGCCATAGAGTCTTAATTGTTGTTAAGTGCCTGTTCGATTATATTAAAGTCGGTCAATACATCCGGTCCGTTACGACGGATAGCCACTGCAAACTCAAAATGCGCTGCCGGCTTACGGTCTCGCGTGCGGACTGTCCAGCCGTCACGCTCAAATACTACCGCTCTTGAGCCCATCGTAATCATTGGTTCGATACAGATGACCATGCCCTCTTTCAAGAGAGGTCCTCTGCCGCGTGCCCCGAAGTTGGGGACACCGGGGGCTTCGTGCATTTTCCGCCCCACTCCATGTCCTTCCAATTCGCGCACTACGCCGTAGCCGAAACTTTCGGCATACTCTTGCACCGCTGCAGATATGTCGCCTACGCGATTACCTGCCTTTGCCTGTGCAGTACCTTTATAAAGAGCTTCTTTGGTAACTTCCAGAAGTCGGCGAGCCTCTTCGCCCACATCTCCTACGGCAAACGTATATGCCGAATCACCAACAAACCCCTTCAAAAATGTACCCAAGTCAACCGATACTATATCGCCCTCTTCGATAACTCTATCCGAAGGTATTCCATGCACAACCTGCTCGTTTACCGAGATACAAGCCGATGCCGGGTAACCCTGATATCCGAGAAACGCAGGTTCTGCGCCATTGTCGCGGATAAACTCCTCGGCAATCTTATCAAGCTCTCGTGTCGTAACCCCCGGGCGGATATTCTTACCCACCTCTGCCAAAGCTCGGCTTACCAGAAGGTTATTTTCGCGAAGGAGCTCTATCTCCTCATCAGTTTTCAGATAAATCATCTTTCGTTTTATTACTCCACCGCCTGTTGTATGGCTCAAATACCTATTCCTGCCACCAAGGCGATGATGTTATACCTTTAATAAATGTATCAGGC
The DNA here is from genome assembly GCA_964594305.1 of uncultured Alistipes sp. GTDB lineage: Bacteria > Bacteroidota > Bacteroidia > Bacteroidales > Rikenellaceae > Alistipes. The sequence continues at coordinate 1,615 of CAZQMC010000054.1, forward strand.
TCCGATTCTTATCTCTCCAAATCGGAATCTTAATAACGGCCCTGGATGCGTCCGGTCTTCATAAGTCCGTCATAGTGACGCATCAACAGGTAGCTTTCAACCTGCTTGAGAGTATCGAGAACAACTCCCACCATAATCAGAAGCGAAGTACCGCCATAGAATAGGGCGAACTGCTGCTGAACACCCAAGAAACGCATTGCCAAGGCGGGCATGATAGCCACCAATGCCAAGAACAATGAACCTGGGAGGGTGATTCTCGTCATAATGGCGTCGATATAGTTCACGGTCTGCTTACCGGGCTTAACGCCGGGGATGAAGCCACCGTTACGCTTCATATCGTCAGCCATATTCTGAGGATTGATGATAATCGCTGTATAGAAATAGGTAAACAGGATTACCAACACAGCAAGCGTAAAGTTATACCAGAAGCCCTGGATATTAGAGAATGTTCCCTGCAAGCCAGGAATCAGGGCCGGAACAAACATCAAGGCCTGTGCAAAGATGATAGGCATAACATTTGCCGCATTCATCTTCAAAGGAATGTACTGACGCACACCGCCATACTGCTTGTTACCGATAATACGCTTTGCATACTGTACAGGCACCTTGCGCACTGCCTGAAGCACTGCGATAGTTGCCATGAATGCCAAGAACAGAAGGACAATTTCCACAACGAACATAATGAGGCTACCCGTTGAGGTACTTACGCGTGCTGTAAACTCAGCAAGCAATGCTTGTGGAAGACGAGCCACGATACCAATCATGATGATAAGTGACACACCATTACCCAAGCCCTTGTCCGTAATCTTCTCACCCAACCACATGGTAAACATAGTACCGGCGATGAGAATTACTGTCGCATAGGCGAAGAAGTAGAACGAACCTCCATATACGAATGCCTCCTGAGGCATAGTATTATAGAGGTTGGCCATGTATGCCGGACCCTGGATGCACAATACACCGATTGTGAGCAAACGAGTCCACTGGTTCATCTTACGACGACCACTCTCACCCTCCTTCTGCAACTTCTGAACTGCGGGTACCATGATACCCAACAGCTGAATGATAATAGAGGCGGTGATGTACGGCATAACTCCGAGTGCGAAAATCGCAGCATTGGCAAATGCACCGCCAGAGAATACGTCAAGCAAGCCCAACAGAGCGTTGCTGTTCATCTGGTCTGCCAAAGCCGAATCAGCGCCCAACAAGTTGGGGTTGATACCCGGAATGACCACATAACATCCCAAACGATAGATAAGGATGAGGCCGATTGTATAAAGAATACGCTTACGCAACTCCTCTACCTTATATATGTTCTTCAATGTTTCAACGAATTTCTTGTTGGTTGCGAGCAACAGCGCGATAAGCGCTATCACCACACCAGCAATAATATAACCGTTCATATCAGTTTAGGTTTTTTGTTTTACAACTTCTCTACACTACCACCTGCGGCAGCAATAGCAGCCTCGGCGCTCTTTGAGAAAGCGTGTGCCGTAACGTTCAAGGCCTTAGTAACGTTGCCGTTACCCAAGATTTTAACCTTATCATTAGATGAGATAAAACCTGCGGCAATCAAGGTCTCTACATTGATTGTAGTGAGTTCCTTCTTTGCTGCCAACTCCTCCAATGTAGAGAGGTTGATAGGCTTAAACTCAACGCGTTTGAGGTTCTTGAAACCGAACTTCGGCAAACGACGCTGCAAAGGCATCTGACCACCCTCAAAACCAAGTTTACGAGAGTAACCTGAGCGAGACTTGGCACCCTTCAAACCACGAGTAGAGTAACCTCCGTGACCTGAACCTGCACCACGACCAACACGCTTGTCGTGATGTGTAGCACCCTTAGCGGGCTTCAAATTATTGAGTTCCATTTCGTTTCTACTTTTTTCATTAAACTTACTTTACCTCCTCAATCTTTACGAGGTGCTTTACACGCTCAATCATACCCTTGATGATGACTGAGTCCTCGTGCTCTACGCTCTGGTTAATCTTACGAAGACCCAAAGCCGCAAGATTCTTGCGCTGCTGCGCTGTTGTACCAATCTGGCTACGAACCTGTGTAATTTTCAACTTTGCCATTGTCTTTCCTAAAATTAACCGTTAAACACCTTTGTCATTGAGATACCACGCAACTGTGCTACGCTATGTGCATCACGCAACTCGCACAATGCCGATACGGTAGCCTTCACGAGGTTGTGGGGGTTAGACGAGCCCTTGCTCTTTGCAAGCACGTTCTTGATACCTGCTGACTCCAACACAGCACGCATCGCACCACCGGCGATGATACCGGTACCGGGAGCAGCCGGACGAATCATAACCTCCGAACCACCGAAACGCATCTCCTGCTTGTGAGGAATTGTACCGTTGATTACGGGAATCTTTACCAAATTCTTCTTTGCGTCCTCTATACCCTTCGAGATTGCAGAAGTAACCTCCGATGCCTTACCGAGGCCGTAACCTACAACACCGTTCTCGTTACCTACAACTACGATTGCAGAGAAACTGAATGTACGACCACCCTTGGTTACCTTTGTAACACGGTTGATTGCTACGAGCCTATCCTTAAGCTCCAGGTCGCTTGTACGAACTTTCTTAATGTTTGTATTTGACATATCGCTTAGAATTTAAGGCCACCCTCACGAGCAGCATCGGCTAACATTTTAACTCTTCCGTGATAGAGGTATCCGTTACGGTCAAATGCAACTGTTGAAATACCCTTCTCGGCTGCGCGCTGTGCGGCCAACTTACCTACCAAAGCGGCAACTTCTGACTTATTCTTGCCTGCGGCCTCTGCCACAACCTCCTTATCCAAAGATGAAGCGGTAGCCAAAGTAACACCTGCAAGGTCATCGATAAACTGAACGTAAATCTGCTTATTAGAGCGGAATACGGTCATACGAGGCTGTTCGGGCGTACCGTTTACAATCTTACGGATACGCATCTTAATCCTCTCTCTTCTTTCTATCTTTGTTAATGACATAATGCTGTACTTATTTTACTATTTTGATGCAGACTTACCAGCCTTGCGACGAATAACCTCGCCGACAAACTTAATACCCTTACCCTTATAAGGCTCCGGCTTACGCAATGAGCGAATCTTCGCTGCTACCTGACCTACCAACTGCTTGTCAATAGACTTCAAAGTAAGGATAGGATTACCCTTCTTCTCGGTTACTGCGGTTGCTGTTACCTCGGCGGGAAGTTGAATTGCGATATCGTGTGAATAACCAAGACCCATAATAAGGATACCATCCTTAACCTCTGCCTTGAAACCTACACCTACGAGTTCCTGCTTGATTTCGTAGCCCTTCGATACGCCGATAACCATGTTGTTGATAAGTGCGCGGTACAAGCCGTGCAATGAACGATGACGGGGCTGATTTGTAGGACGGGTAACCAATACGGCTGCCAACTCCTTGCCCGACTTCGCATCGGTGTGAGTACCAACCTCTACCTTAATGTCTGAATCAACCTTCTGACTCAGTGTCCCAAGTGGCCCTTTCACGCTTACCGTGTTGTCTGCTGCAACCTCTACGGTTACACCTGCCGGCAAGATTACAGGTAATTTACCAATTCTTGACATTTTTTGTTGATTTTTAAGTTAATTAACGCTTTAAGATTAGTAGATGTAGCACAACACCTCACCACCAACATTCTCCTTGCGAGCCTTTGCATCGGTCATAATACCCTTCGATGTAGAGAGGATTGCGATGCCCAAGCCGTTCAAAACGCGAGGCATAGAATCTACCGATGCGTACTGACGCAAACCGGGACGGCTCACACGCTTCAAGTTCTTGATAGCATTGGTCTTTGTTGCTGCGTCCCACTTCAAAGCAATCTTGATTGTGGGGTGGCCCTTCTCGTCGTTGTCGAACTTGTAGGCCAAAATGTAGCCCTGCTCATAGAGAATCTTTGTAATCTCTCGCTTAATTTTTGAGCCAGGAGCTTCAACCACTTTGTGGTTGGCTTTCACTGCGTTTCTAATTCGTGTTAGAAAATCCGCGATTGGATCTGTCATAATGAATTAAAAGTTAAAAATTAATAAATAAGTTAATTGTTTGTCTATTTTAAGCGGCCTTCACCCTTGCCTTGATGCTCCACCCTGCGGCTTCATATCCCAGCGAATGACTCCGGTCCCTAAAAATCGCGCGCAAATATACGCAAAAAATCTCAATAAATCGCAATTTTATCGCTAATTTTTAAGCATTTAGGACTTTTTGCGATAAAACTTTATCTTCCCGACCCGTTTTCCGGATACCCTCGCAACAAAATGGTTTCAAATACTATCCATTCTCGTTACTCAAATATCACACGGACAGCAGTGTCAAACGATGCCATATAGACACCCGACCACTGCTCCGAAAAGCCATTTCATCACTTCGCCCACACGCCTTGCCTGCGCATCATTGTCGGTATGCATAACAACACACCAACGAAGACCCTCAGGATTAGCCTCCTGCGACCTTTGAAATGTGTAACTCGATGCCTAACCCTTTCTGCCACCTCGCCACCGAGAAGTTACCACCAATGGGCGGCACTTTCCCCGATGCCTCGGAGAGCATACTTGGGACTCTGCATCAGTATAGAACTCACTATTGCTGTCATCGTAAGATGACTCCGGCACCACCCTTGCACGACACACCGAAACGTAAATCGCTCCACGCCCCGGCCAAATGTACGCACCCACAGGCACCCACAATGAGATAAGTTCTCAACAACAATCAACGGGGTTAGGCCACAAGCCTTCCACGCGTTGAATAAAACAAGTCGCTCGGGGCGGCACTACCCGCCCCTGCGACATCATTCCTACTACCAGCTGGCCTTCTTAACACCGGGAATCAGACCGCTTGATGCCATCTCACGGAACTGAATACGGCTGATACCGAACTGACGCATATAACCCTTGGGACGACCCGTCAATTTGCAACGGTTGTGCTGACGGATAGGGTTCGAGTTGCGAGGCAACTTCGAGAGGGCAATCCAAGCCTCCTCGTGGTCCATCTCACCGCTCTTAACCTTTGCGGCAATCTCCTCGCGCTTGTGTGCGTAACGGTTTGCAAGCTTTACACGCTTTACCTCGCGTGCCTTCATTGATTCTTTTGCCATATACTACTGGTTGTTCTTTTTAGCGTTCTTGAAAGGAAGACCGAACTCGCGAAGAAGAGCATAACCCTCCTCGTCTGTTTTAGCCGTTGTAACGAATGTAATCTCCATACCGAAAATCTTGGTAATCTTGTCGATATCGATTTCGGGGAAGATAATCTGCTCGGTGATACCGAGAGTGTAGTTACCACGACCGTCGAACTTCTCGTTAATACCCTTAAAGTCGCGGATACGAGGCATTGCCACAGCAATCAAACGCTCCAAGAACTCGTACATTCTTTCTGAACGAAGCGTTACGCGAACACCGATAGGCATACCCTTACGCAACTTAAAGTTAGAGATATCCTTCTTTGACTTGGTCTGTACTGCCTTCTGACCTGTTATCTGGGTAAGTTCAGCCTGTGCTACGTCGATAAGTTTCTTATCGGCAACAGCCTGGCCCATACCCTGGTTGATAACGATCTTCTCCAATTTGGGACACTGCATTACGCTAGTGTAGCCAAACTCCTTCATAAGGGCAGGGACAATCTGCTCCTTATACTGTGTTTTGAGTGTAGGTACGTATGCCATTATTTAATCTCCTCTCCTGACTTTTTAGCGTAACGAACTAATTTACCTTTTGCATCTGCCTTGCGACCTACGCGAGTGGGCTTACCACTCTTAGGGTCGAGTACCTGCAAGTTTGAGATGTGAATCGGAGCCTCCTGCTCGATGATTCCACCCTGGGGATTCTGGGCATTAGGCTTGGTAGCCTTCTTGCACATATTCACGCCCTCAACGATAGCGCGCTGCTTCTGGGCATCTACCTTCAAGACTTTACCCTGCTGGCCCTTGCTATCACCTGCGTTGACGTAAACGACGTCCCCTTTCTTAATATGTAACTTAACTGACATCTTTTAATCTGTTTTTAATATTACAATACTTCAGGGGCCAACGAAATAATCTTCATATACTGGTCACGCAACTCACGAGCCACGGGACCGAAGATACGTGTACCGCGCATCTCACCCTGATTGTTAAGAAGAACTACGGCGTTGTCGTCAAAGCGAATGTATGAACCATTGGCACGACGAATCTCCTTGGTTGTTCTTACTACTACCGCCTTTGAAACGGTACCCTTCTTTACGTCGCCCGAAGGGCTTGCGCTCTTTACCGTCACGACGATCTTATCGCCGATTGAGGCGTAGCGACGCTTTGTTCCGCCAAGCACGCGAATACAAAGAACCTCCTTTGCACCGCTGTTATCTGCTACTACGAGTCTACTTTCTTGCTGTATCATAACTACTTAGCTCTTTCAATAATTTGTACTAATCTCCAACGCTTGGTCTTGCTCAATGGACGAGTCTCCATAATACGAACTACATCGTTCTCCTTTACTGTCTCGTCCAAGCACTCGGCTACAAACTTTGTAGTCTTGTTCTGGAACTTACCATAGAGAGGATGCTTAACCTTGCGCTCTACTGCAACCACAATGGTCTTCTCCATTTTGTTGCTGACAACACGTCCAATACGCTCTTTTCTAAGATTTCTTTCCATAGTGGTAATTAACATTTAGAGTTCTTTTGACGCAGAACTGTCAGCATACGAGCTATATCTCTGCGAGACTTCTTAATTATCGAAGGATTCTCAACCGGTGATACAGCGTGCTGCACCTTCAACTGCGAAAGTTTTGCCTTCTCAGCATCGATGCGCTCCTGCAAGTCCTGGATTGACATATCCTTTATTTCAGCACTTTTCATTTCTCTGTTGTCTTAATGATTATTCAACATAATCGCGTCTTACAATAAACTTGGTTGTAATAGGCAACTTCTGTGCGCCCAAGCGGAGTGCCTCCTGTGCAACCTCCAAGGGTACACCCTCGGCCTCAAAGAGGATACGTCCCGGAGTAACGGGAGCAACAAATCCTTCGGGATTACCCTTACCCTTACCCATACGTACCTCTGCGGGCTTCTTTGTGATGGGCTTATCGGGGAAGATGCGAATCCAAATCTGACCCTCACGCTTCATATAACGGGTGATGGCCTGACGTGCCGCCTCAATCTGGCGACCGGTAATCCAAGTTGATTCAAGTGCCTTGATTCCGAATGAACCGTATGCAAGTTGGTTTCCTCTCTGAGCGAAACCCTTCATACGACCCTTTTGCATTCTTCTAAATTTGGTCTTTTTTGGCTGTAACATAATTGTCTTTTCGCTTTAAAAGGTCCTACTTACTTATTATTATTACGTCTTTTACGAGGAGCGCCCTTGCCGCCACGGTGCTGCTGTGAGCCACCGCCCTGCTGTGATGCAGCGCCCTGAATCTCGAACAAATCACGCTTACCATAAACGGTACCGTGGCAGATCCAAGTCTTGATACCGAGGATACCGACCTTTGTCAATGCCTCAGCCAAGCAGTAATCTACATCTGCACGGAATGTGTGAAGAGGTATACGGCCCTCCTTTATAGTCTCTGAACGAGCCATCTCGGCGCCACCTACACGACCTGAAATCTGTACCTTGATACCCTCGGCACCCATACGCATTGTCGATGCGATGGTTGTCTTAATGGCACGGCGGTAAGATACACGGCCCTCCAACTGACGTGCGATATTGTTGGCTACGATAACAGCATCAACCTCAGGACGCTTAACCTCGAAGATGTTAATCTGAACATCTTTGCCGGTGAGTTTCTTCAACTCCTCCTTCAACTTGTCAACCTCCTGACCGCCCTTACCGATGATGATACCGGGACGTGCTGTCGAGATTGTTACTGTTACGAGTTTCAACGTACGCTCGATGATAATCTTAGAAATACTTGCCTTGGCCAAACGGACATTCAAGTACTTACGAATCTTAGCGTCTTCTACCAATTTCTTTGAGAAATCGCGACCACCATACCAGTTAGAATCCCAACCTTTGATGATACCAAGACGGTTTGCTATTGGATTTACTTTCTGTCCCATTTGTTTAGTTATTTTCTGCGGTTACCACTTTATCTACTACGATGGTCACGTGATTCGAACGCTTGCGAATACGGTGAGCGCGGCCCTGCGGTGCAGGCTGAATACGCTTCAACATACGGCCACCATCGACCATAACCTCCTTAACGCACAATGTTACGTCCTCCAAACGCTCGTTCTCGTTCTTTGCCTCCCAGTTAGCGATTGCCGACTTGAGAAGTTTCTCCATACGGATAGATGCCTCCTTCTTTGAATAGCGAAGGATACCCAGTGCCTTGTTAATCTCTACACCACGAATGATGTCTGCTACCAGACGCATCTTACGGGGAGAGGTGGGGCAGTCGCGCATAATCGCGATAGCCTTCTGCTTCTTTTCAGCCTTTAATTTCTCGGCTCTTATTGCTTTTCTTGCACCCATTGTCTTCTACTATTTTTTCTTGTTACCTGCATGACCACGGAAATTGCGGGTAGGAGCGAACTCGCCCAACTTATGTCCCACCATATTCTCTGTTACATATACGGGAATAAACTTATTTCCGTTGTGGACAGCTATCGTCTGACCAACGAAGTCAGGCGAAATCATACTTGCTCGTGACCAAGTCTTAATGACTGTCTTCTTATTGCCCTCGGCCTGTGCTACAACCTTAGCCTCCAACTTGGGGTCAATAAATGGTCCTTTTTTTAATGAACGGCTCATTATGATACTCTATTTAATTATTTTTTACGCTTTGAAATAATAAACTTAGAGGTTGTCTTCTTAGGATTACGTGTCTTGTAGCCCTTAGCCAACAATCCCTTACGTGAACGGGGGTGACCTCCTGAAGCGCGGCCTTCACCACCACCCATCGGGTGATCTACGGGGTTCATAACCACACCTCGGTTGTGAGGACGACGACCCAACCAGCGGCTACGTCCTGCCTTACCAGAACTTTCGAGGTTGTGATCTACGTTCGACACTACACCTACCGTTGCACGGCAAGTAACGAGTACCATACGAGTCTCTCCTGAAGGCAACTTGATGATGGCAAACTTGCCCTCACGTGCCAAAAGTTGAGCATACGAACCGGCTGAACGTGCCATAGCGGCACCCTGGCCGGGGTAGAGTTCAATGTTATGTACGATAGTACCAAGGGGTATCTCACTCAAAAAGAGTGTGTTACCAACCTCGGGAGCAACACCGGCACCACTCATAACGGTCTGACCAACTTTCAAACCATTGGGAGCCAAGATATAACTCTTCTCACCATCGGCATAAACAACAAGCGCAATACGTGCTGTACGATTAGGATCGTACTCGATAGACTTAACTGTTGCTACGATACCATCTTTTGCTCGCTTGAAATCGACGTTACGATACATCTGCTTGTGACCACCACCAATGTAGCGAACGGTCATCTTACCTGTATTGTTACGACCACCCGAGCTCTTCTTAGGACTGAGCAACGACTTCTCCGGTGCTCGACGAGTAATCTCCTCGTAAGTACCGATAATCTTGTGTCTTGTACCGGCTGTTACCGGCTTAAACTTTCTTACTGCCATAATCTCTTCGTCCTAATTAGATGTTACTATAAAAATCTATCTTATCTCCATCCTTCAAGGTGACAATAGCCTTCTTGAAGTTATTTGCGCGACCTTCGAGCAAGCCGGCCTTTGTATAACGGCTCTTGTACTTACCCATATAGCGCACAGTGTTCACATCTGTAACAACAACGTTGTACATCTGCTCTACGGCATTACGAATCTGCAGCTTGTTAGCTCTAACGTCAACGATAAAACCGTAGCGATTCAGTTTCTCGCCCTGAATCGTCATCTTCTCGGTCAAAATAGGCTTAATAATTACTTCCATCTTTCTTGCGTTTTTTAAGCTAACATTACATTCAATACATTCTCTGCACCCTCAACCATTACCAACACGTTGGCGTTCATAACCTCGTAAGTGTTGATGTTAGCAGCCAAAACGGGCTTTACTGAGGGGATATTACGGCATGAGAGCTGAAGATTTGCATTGCCCTCCGGCAGGACGAGCAGAACCTTCTTACTTGCCACATTCAAAGCCTCGGTCAATGCTACTACCTGCTTGGTCTTGGGAGCGTCCATTGTGATGTTCTCAATTACGCTGATAGCACCTGCCTGAGCCTTGTATGTAAGAGCGCTGCGACGAGCCAAACGCTTCAACTTCTTGTTGAGTTTGAAGCTGTAATCGCGAGGTACGGGACCGAATACGCGACCACCACCCGGGAACAAAGGTGATTTGATGCTACCGCAACGAGCACCACCTGTACCCTTCTGACGCTTCAGCTTACGAGTAGAACCTGCTACCTCGTTACGCTGCTTGGCTTTGTGAGTACCCTGACGCTGGTCAGCCAAATACTGCTTAACGTCGAGGTAAATAGCGTGGTCATTAGCCTCCACGCCGAAGACTGCATCCGAAAGGACTACCTTACGACCAGTCTCTTTTCCTTGTGTGTTCAAAACAGCTAATTCCATACTACTTCTCAATTGTTAAATAAGCACCCTTAGCCCCGGGAATTGAACCCTTAACCAAAATAAGGTTGTTCTCGGGAATTACCTTTAATACCTTCAAGTTAATTACCTTAACCTGATCGCCACCCATACGGCCGGCCAAACGCTTGCCCTTGAATACGCGTGACGGATAAGATGAAGCACCCAATGAACCAGGCTTACGCTGACGGTTGTGCTGACCGTGAGTCTGACCACCCACGCCACCAAAGCCGTGACGCTTAACTACACCCTGAAAGCCTTTACCCTTAGAGATCCCTGTTACGTCAACCCAGTCCTCCTCAGAGAACATATCAACGGTAAGAACATCACCAAGGTTCACCTCTGGCATATCCTTAAACTCAGCCATCTTACGTTTAGGGGTAGTGCCCGCCTTCTTGAAGTGACCTAACAAACTGTTGCTGGTGTGTTTTTCACTCTTGTCGTCATAGGCAATCTGAACAGCCTCGTAAGTATCCTTCTCAACTGTCTTGATTTGCGTAACTACACACGGACCAGCCTCAATGACAGTGCATGGTATATTTTTACCCTCGGCACTGTAAACGGAAGTCATTCCGATTTTCTTTCCAATTAGTCCTGACATTTTTGTCTAATTACTGTTTGTTAATAAAAGTGATTTGTATTGTGTTTTATAAAGTTTTCCTTGTTTAAGGACCGTAGTGCCTCGGGGCGCAACAAATCAAATGCGCCCCGCGCAACGGTTATTTATCGTCTATCAGACCTTAATCTCTACCTCAACACCGGCGGGAAGTTCCAACTTCATAAGCGCCTCGATGGTCTTGGGGGTTGAAGAGTAGATGTCTACGATACGCTTGAAAGTGCAGAACTGGAACTGCTCACGTGCCTTCTTATTTACGAAAGTAGAGCGGTTTACAGTGAAAATCTGCTTCTTTGTGGGCAGGGGCACCGGACCACTTACCATAGCGTCGGTAGCCTTTACCGTCTTGACAATCTTCTCGGCAGACTTATCTACCAAGTTGTGGTCGAAAGACTTAAGCTTAATTCTAATTTTCTGGCTCATATTCTTTAACTCTTATTATTCTAAATCCTTACGCTTGCCGCTCTTCTCGATGATTTCCTTTGCAAGGTTTGCAGGAACCTCCTCGAAGTGCGAGAACTCCATAGATGATGTTGCGCGACCTGATGAAATGGTACGCAATACGGTTACATAACCGAACATCTCTGAAAGGGGAACCTTGGCCTTAACAACACGTGCAGTACCCTTTGACTCCATACCCTGGATCTGACCGCGACGCTTGTTCAAGTCACCGATGATATCACCCATGTTCTCCTCGGGAGTAACAACCTCAACCGACATAACAGGCTCCATGATAACCGAACCGGCCTTGGGAGCCGCCTGACGGAAACCGTTGCGAGCACAAATCTCGAATGAGAGCTGGTCTGAATCGACAGGGTGGAAAGAACCGTCCTTCAAAGTAACCTTCATAGAGTCGATAGTATAACCTGCCAAAGCGCCATTTGCCATTGCTGACTCGAAGCCCTTCTGAACAGCAGGGATAAACTCCTTGGGTACGTTACCACCCTTAACCTCGTCAACGAAAGTAAGACCAACCTTACCCTCCTCGGCGGGACCAATCTCGAAGATGATATCGGCAAACTTACCACGACCACCGGTCTGCTTCTTGAAGACCTCACGGTGCTGAAC
>CAZQMC010000055.1:0-13723 GCA_964594305.1 uncultured Alistipes sp.
GAGAAGCATTTGGAGAAAAACATTATTAAAGAACAAAGGAGGGCAAAGAGTATGACGGCAAGGGAGATATTTAACCAATGTTTAGAGGAACAACTTTTTGGGACTTGCGTAAATATAGAGATAAAAAAGCATAGAAATCTCGCAAAAGCACACCCCAAAGGGGAAATCCACTATTATAGACAAGCAATGTGGGATATACAACAAGAGTTATCAACACACACCTTCTTTAATTCGTGGGCATCTTGTGGCTATGGTCGAATGTTTGGAGAAAACGGAGCAAATGCAAATGTGTTTGACTGGATTGACCATTGGATGCAAGAGGAGGGTTTAAAGCAAATGTCCAAAGGATATAACCTCGACCAACTATGGGAATTGCGTAAAGGTACAGAGGAAAGATATGCCAATTTATTTCGCTCTTTCCTGCTCGGTTATGTGTGCTACCATTGGCTTAATGAGCAACTGAATGATGCTATTAACAAATCGGAGTGGAGTAAGTGCCTCCGCTCGGATAGTAAGATAATCAAAGCATACTTCGCCATAGAGGAGCAACTATATGAACAAGGATATATAAAAGATGGTTGTTGGGTAAAGAGTATTACAGCACTTCAAGAGTTGCTCGGAACATTGAGAGATAACCGATATTTTCAAAATGACATACAAGGTGGTGAATCGCTACATAATTTTGTTCAAGCAAGATTCAAAGTGGATAAAAAAGACTTATGCCGATTAGAGAAAAACAAAATTGATGATATAATGGCAAAAATAAAGCGCAACCGCAGACTTAAAAACATCAATATCAAACCTCAATAGACTTTACGACTTTACGAAATAGATTACGATTTTCACTTTTAGCCGTGCCTACAATATGCCGTAGCACGGCTTATTTTATAATGTTTTACGATGTAAATTTTATCGCACTTTCCGATTGTAATATTGTACTATCGAATTCGAGATAATGGGGTCGCTCCCCGATTGTTGAATGATTAAAATAGAAAACGATGGTATATAACAACTACACAGAAGCCACACCTTTGGCTATGCTAACGGTAGGGCAATTTAAGGAGGTTATGGCAAACGCAATGCCTCAACAGATTACAGAAATGCTCCAAGAGCAACCGAAACCCGAAGCCACACCTACATATATATATGGGTTGGCTGGAATTCGGAAGATGTTCGGGGTCAGCCACACAACCGCACAAAAGTTAAAGGACACGGTGCTTGCACCAGCCGTAAAACAATATGGGCGTAAAATCGTGGTTGATGCTCGGATGGCGATGGAACTCTTTGCAAATCGAAATCGCAAGTAGCCTATGAATTACAAAAACGAAACCGCCCCTAATACGCTCGGAAGCGGACAAGGGGCAGATGCTCGTCAAGTGATTGATTTCCAAGACAAAGATACAAAAAATATCGAGATTTCCAAAATTGATGAGGCGGAAGTTGATACTATTCTACGACTTGGCGACAAATACTTTCAAATAGTACGCACACCCGATGGGAATATAACAACGGTCTATCGAGAAAAGGCAGAGTTAAAAGCAGACGGCACAGATTTCTCCAAAGTGCAAAAGTATATAGGTAGTTATGTGGAGCATAATTTCCTAAATTATCGGCAGAGCCTCAATGGATGGTGGAATTTATCACATCCCTTGAAATGGCAAGCCGAGGAGGGCGAATTTCCAACGATTAGGCAACTATTTGAGCATATTTTTGGTGAACAAATAGAGTTAGGATATGACCCTACCAACTATTACTCACACGCCCACATCAAATACAACCTATCCTTGTATGTGTGAGCGAGTTACAGGGAACGGGCAAAAGCACTTTATTACAATTCGATGGGTTGCTATTCGGGTCTAACGCAATTATCCTAAATGTGAGTCAATATAGCCAACAATTCAACGCTCTTTATGCTACAAAGTTGTGCATCGGCATAGATGAAACCTTTATCAATGAGCAGTTTATAAAGGAGCGTTTGAAACAAGACTCAACGGCAAAGACAATCCAATTAAGGCGTATGCGATGTGAACACGAAACAATCCCATTTTACGGAAAATTTACGCTCTGCACCAATAGGGAAACGGATTTTGCGAGATTGGAATCAAACGACCTACGCTTCTGGGTACGAAAGGTGGGTAAGATAAAGGAATTTGACCCCGACTTTGCCGACAAGTTGAAAGCCGAGATACCGCACTTCTTGTACTTTCTTCTGCATCGTGAAATGCACACTCCAAAGCCATTGTCGAGGATGTGGTTTAGTAAGGAGCAACTTCAAACCGATGCTCTCAAAGCCGTAGTCGAGAACTCTATCTCTCCCCTCGCCAAATCAATTAAAGAGTGGATAGCGGACACCAAAGCAGAGGTCGGGGATAGGGAGTGGGGATTTACGGCTACCGAGTTAGCCGAGGAGTTGAAACTGGGTAAACGAGGAGCGTATGATGTAGCCAACGCCTTGCAAAAGGAATTAGGAATGACTAACCATAATTGCACCTATTACAGATGGGATGACTTTCGCACCTCCCGTGTTGGCAGACGCTACCTTATAGCAGGAAAGACAAACGAGGAGATAGACAAGGAGATTGCCGAGGATGAGGAAATGCCATTTTAACACACTTAACACTCTCTTAACGGAGATTTAACGCTGTAAGTTACTGATATATATTTACTTAACACTCTTAACACTATATATAATATATATTAAGAATATACGAAAAATACAGATAAATGTTGGCACTAAAAAGGTGTTAAGTCTGTTAAATTACTAACTATCAACAAATTAAGCGTTAAGCAACCGTTAAGAGGTGTTAAACAAAACAACAACAAGATGAGTATGCAAGTATCATATTTTTCAAGCGTGGCTCAAAGCCATACTCCGCAAGGCTCTTTGCCCCTTACCTCCATATTATTCTCGGAGCGAGTAAGGGCGAAAGTCGAGGCTTTGCGAGCGTTACCCTATGGCTCGGAGGCGTTCAACCAAGCCAAGCGGTCTATGCCTTGCTACACCCCATCGGGCGTGTTTGAGGCGCGGAATCGTGAGGGGTTGATTAGCCATAGCGGAGTGATTTGCATAGAGTGGGATGCAGTCGAGGATTGCTCGGAGTTGAAAGACTTGCTCGGCTCGTTGCCGTTCATCTACTACGCAGGTCTATCGTGTTCGGGTCGTGGCGTGTTCGCTCTAATAAAGATAGCCGACCCAAGCAAGCATCGGGCATACTTTCGGGCGTTGTCTGACTACTTCAACGGTATCGGCTATAAGGTGGATGAGAGTGGCAAGGATGTATGCCGATTGAGGGTTGCATCATACGATGCCGAGCCAATCTTCAATCCAAACAGCGAAGTATGGAGCGAATTGCCCCAAGTGGTAGCATCAACCTACACTCCAAGACTGGCTACCGCAACCGATGAGAGGTTGTTGATGGCAGGTGTGGAGTATATAACTCGGCAGGGAATAGACATCACGGCAGGGCGAAACAACTGGCTTGCTATCGGGTCGTGTGTTAAGTCAATTATGGGGAATATGGGAGAGGATATGTTTGTGGCATTATCTCGTTACCACCCAAAGTATCGGGAGTACGATGCTCGCAAGACCTACCGCACAATTTCGGGTAGTGGCTACGGGATAGGAGTTTTTGCGAGTGCTTGCAGTCGGGCAGGCGTTCCAAGATTAAACGAGTTAGTAAAACATTAAAACAATAAGAATTATGACACGATTAGATTTAGTTAAACAGACCGTAACCGACTTACTCGGTTACAAGATTAAGGATGCAAAAATTGAGGGTTTGGTTGTAGATATTAAGACCATTGAGGGCGAAAAATTCTCATTGCACATATCTTTAAAACCCGCCAATCAGTCAGCCGAGCCTTACTTCTCGGTATCGCACGAGGGGCTTGCCTTTGCTGATGGCTGCAAGTGTCGCTACATTGCCAATATATACGGCAAGAATAAGGCGTGTGCTATTGTGGCAGCAGATGCTCCCGACATCGAGAGTTATGACGAGTGGGGCGATAAGATACACACCTACAAAAACCCTTTACACGATGAGTAGTCCAGTCTTACCCGCACGGATTCCGCTACTGCTCAACCCTGCCGAGAAACACTTTGTGTTGTTTGTTTCGGTGTTGGGAATGACGGGCGGAGAGGCATATCGTTTGGCATTTTCAACAACCGCAAGTAACATATCCGCAACAGCGATGGCGAGCAAACTGCTTAAAGAGGAACGAATACAAAATGCTATCCGCATCCTATATCGGCATTATGACTACAAAGGATTTGGGTTTAATGAAAATGTGATAAAGTATTAACTATTACAGCCTCAACAATTAAGGTTTCTATGGCGTTTAGTTAATACCATACGACAAAGCAGAGTCCTCTGTTTTATTCTTTTTTTAATTGTTATGTTTATGTTGGCGACTCTTTCGGGGGTCGCTTTTTCCGTAAATTAGAATATCGTTTGAGATATTTTTACTATCTTTGCTCTCGGAACTATAAAAAATGATGATGATAGAGATATAACGAACAAGACATATAATAACTATTAAAAGCATTGGCTTTTATTCTGTACTTCGTGAAATTTGGCGATTTTATAAAGTGTACGAGAATAAGGGTGATGCCTGCGCCGTGCGTGGGTTTCATACTTTCTGTACACTTGGGTTCGCCAAAACCTCACGAAGTGGAAAGTAGATTCCCACGCATTTTTTTGTGGTATATATAGAGATAAGGGTTGATGCGTAAAACAGACCCTGCTATGCCACAGAAATCACTTATCTATGAGTTGCCCCGCATTGTTGAACAAGGCAAGCGTGAGGCTCAAAAAATCCTTGAACGCATCAGTTCAAACACCCGTATCGGATTACAAACCAACGAACTTGTACTCCCCAACAAAGATGATGGTATGTATAGCGGAACTATTCCGCAGATTGGAGGCGATGAGTGGCGTAATCGTCTTATCTATGGCGACAATCTGTTGGTTATGCAAGCACTCCTTGCGGGCGACCCTGCTACGGGCTTACCCTCTATGCGAGGTATGGTCGATTTGATTTACATCGACCCTCCGTTTGATAGCAAAGCGGATTACCGTACCAAAGTCAGTCTGCCAAATATATCATTATCACAGAAACCTACCGTCATCGAGCAGTTTGCCTACTCCGACACTTGGAAGGATGGCACAGTATCATACCTTGAAATGCTCTACCCTCGCCTTGTTCTTATGCGTGAGTTGTTGAGCGAGCAGGGGTCTATCTATGTGCATATTGATTGGCATATAGGGCATTATGTGAAACTATTATTGGATGATGTGTTTGGGAAAGAGAATTTTGCAAATGAGATTGTATGGCATTTCGTAAAAGGTGCAAGTTCCAATTCAAGTTTCGGAAGAAAGCATCAAGTAATATTCTATTACAAAAAAACATTTAATCCTATCTTTAATCTGGATGATGTTAGAGTTGAATATAATCCCGAAACCATTGCAAGAGCAAAAAGAGGAGAAGCACGATACCAAAATGTAGATGCTGATACTTTGGAATTAAAAGGGAAAAATCCGGGTGATGTTTGGATGGATATATTCCCCGTACAAGGTAATTCAATCCAAAACACTAATTACGCCACCCAAAAGCCCGAATTGCTTTTAGAGCGCATCATCAAAGCAAGCAGTAACGAAAACTCTATTGTGTTAGACCTATTTGGTGGTAGTGGCACAACAGCAGCTGTTGCAGATAGGTTGGGGCGAAGATGGATTACTACCGACATCGGCAAACCCGCTACAATGGTTATGCGTAAGCGTTTTATTGACCAAGGGGTTAAGCCGTTCCTATACCAATCTATTGGCGACTATCAAAAGGAGCAGTTTGAGAATAGCGAGTTTCAGCGTGTGGGCGACCTTGCACAAATCGTTCTCGGTCTGTATGGTGCAATTCCATTTGAGGATGCAAAGAACATCGGCTACATAAAGGATAGTCGTACCCTTGTTATTGCCGATAGCCCCAATGTGCTGACATCACACGCCACAATACGCCGAGCATCGGAGTTGCGTAACTCATACAAAGGTGGTGGTTGGAGTCGGGTTATTGTACTCGGTTGGAACTTTGCGTTCGACATATCGGAGGCGGTGCAGAAATACAAAGAGGTTGAGGTGTTGGTTATCCCGCCCGACTTGCTCGACAAGTTATCGACCAAAAAAGGTTTCAAGGAGTTGAAAAACAAGGTTAGCTTTAACTCGTTGCAGTATCTTACCATCAAGCCTATAAGCAGCGTAAAGCAGAACGATATGGATGAACTCGACATATCACTTGACAACTACATACTCCTATCGCCCGATAACATTCCGCTTGATGACAAGGACAAGGCAAAACTATCGGAGTTGATAGCAACCGACCCATTGGCATTGATTGAGTATTGGAGCATCGACCCCGATTATGACGGTAAGATATTCCGTAGCCAATGGCAGGATTACCGAGGCAATACCCTCAACGATAACGACAACCTACATTGTATCTACTCGGCTCGTCTGCGTGTTCCCCGCAAGAGTGGTCGTGTGGTAGCGATAAAGGCGGTTGATGTGTTTGGGTTTGAAAGTATGGTCGTAGAAAACATCTAACGGTATGGCAAAGAGGATTAAACAGACAGCGGGCTATGGTAATATCCCACTGCGATTAGCAGAGAGCATCACCGCACAGGCTAACCGAGCATTTGAAGATGGCACGATGCGAGAGGCGGTAACTCCCGTAACTGCGGAGTTATTGACCTATTGGTTTGACTACGCACAATGCGATGTGAGAGAGATAAACTTCCACGAGGGACAGCGACAAGCGATACTCAATGTGATATATCTACACGAGGTATTGCGAGTGGAGAGTGTGTTGGATATCTACCAACTCGTTGATGCCGATTTGCTCACGGAGTTTGATTTCTCGGACCTCGCAAAGGAGAAATACAACATAGCAAAGTACGCTATCAAGATGGCAACGGGTACGGGTAAGACTTGGGTTATGCACGCCATAATGATATGGCAGATACTCAATGCCCTTGCCGAGGATGGAGAGGATAAATCGGGGCGATTTACAAAGAATTTTCTACTCGTTGCACCCGGTCTTATCGTTTATGAGCGTCTATTGGATGCCTACAAGGGCAAGGAAACAAATGTTGGCAGACGAGATTTTACGACAAGCGACCTGATGAAGTTTCAAGAACTTTTTATCCCACAAGCCTACCGAGATAAGATATTCGGTTTTGTACAAAACAATGTAGTCGAAAAGGAGGACATCGGGCGAAAAGTAACGGGTAACGGACTTATTGCCATAACCAATTGGCACTTGTTTATAGACTACTCGGATGAGGCAATAGACGAAACGGCATCGGCACTAAATGCTCCTGATGCCATAGTCAATGCACTCTTACCCGCAAAGCCTGGCATTAGCAGTGGCAATGCTCTTGATGCTCTTGATAGGAAGTATCTACAAGGCTCGGAGATTGAGTATTTGGCAGACCTTGAAGATTTGATGGTCATCAATGATGAGGCACATCATATTCACGAACTCAAAAAGGGTGGAGAAGTTAAGGAAGTTGAGTGGCAAGCAGGTTTGAACAAGATTGCCGAGCGTAAAGGTAAGAGATTTTTCCAAATAGACTTTTCGGCAACACCTTATGATGAAAGTGGTAGCGAGAATAGGCGTGTAAAACACTACTTTCCTCACATCGTAGTCGATTTCGATATTCGCAAAGCCATCAGCAAAGGTTTGGTTAAGACCGTAGTTATAGACAAGCGAGCCGAGATAACCGATACCGAGTTGGATTATCGTGTAGTGAGGGATGAAAATAATCGAATACTCGATTTGAGCGATGGTCAGCGTTTGATGTTGAGAGCAGGTCTTAAAAAACTCGATATGTTGGAGCGAGGTTTCAGTGCCATAGATACATCCAAACATCCAAAGATGCTAATTGTCTGCGAAGATACCAATGTAAGCCCGTTAGTAGAGAATTTTTTGATTGGCGAGGGTCTTAATAGCGAAGATATATGCCGTATTGACAGCAACGCCAAAGGAGAATTAAAAGGCGAGTGGCAGGAGGTTAAGCAAAAATTATTCAACATAGATAGTTACGCACAACCAAAGGTTATCATATCAGTAATGATGCTCCGTGAGGGCTTCGATGTGAATAACATTTGTGTTATCGTGCCTTTGCGAGCATCAACATCGCAAATTTTGTTGGAGCAAACACTCGGTCGTGGACTACGCCTTATGTGGCGTGGAAAGGGGTATGAGGAGATTAAGCGTGAAAATAGAGAGTTGGTAATGGTTAAGAAACAAGCCCCCAATTCCTATATAGATATATTGAGCATTATAGAGCATCCCCGATTCCTTGATTTCTACGATGACCTTATCAAAGATGGTATGGTCGGTGCTGTTGTTGAGGAGATGACCAAAGAGGGTGTTGTGGGCGATTTGATAAAAGTTGGATTAAAGCCCGACTACGAGCAGTATGATTTATGTTGGATAAACATTATCCACGATGCAGTGGAGGAGTTAAAACCATTGTCTATTGAAATTCAGAAACTCGACCCGCTAACATCGTATTCTCTGCAAACACTGCAAAGCATCTTTGCCCAAGATGGAGAGGTGTTTATCTCGGAGGAATTGACAGGTAAGACCCAATTTGGAAAATATAAGGTTAATGCCAATCTGTTTAATGCCGAAAATTACATTCAGTATCTACAAAAGATGCTCGACAATGTGATGAGCAGAATGGAGAGAGTGAATAACCATACAAAATCACTACCTCGCACGCAGTTCGGAGGTGCAAAGATTATTGGGGCATTGGATAAGTATATCCGAGAGCGATTGTTTGGGCAACCATTCGACCCAATGACAAATAATAATTGGAAGATACTATTGGCTCACTCGGCAGTGGCTACCCGTCATATCATTGAGCAACTTTCAAAGGTACTTCACTATGCACAGCAAGAGATAGATATTAAAGATGCCATTGTTGAGCATCTGGATTTCTCGGATGTGGCAGAGTTGAAGATGCGTGAGAAGTATTCATTGGAGTTGCAGAAAACCATCTACCAACGCACGGGCTATCCCTCAAACAAGGGAACATTGGAGCGTGAGTTCTTGGAATTTCTTGATAGAGATGCAAAGGTCGAGCGTTTTATCAAGATAGACGACAGCCAACACCCGTTTGCAAAAATAAGTTATATCCGCACAGATGGTCTATTGAGTAGTTATCATCCCGACTTTATGGTGGCAACAAGCCAATACATATATGTAGTCGAAACAAAGGGCGAGGATAAGGTTGATGACCCAAATGTAATGCGTAAGCAAAATGCTATGGTTGATTGGTGCGAGAAGATAAACACATTACAACCTGATATGCGTATGAATCGTGAGTGGGTGTATGTTCTATTGAGTGAGGGTGTATTCTACTCTTATGCCAAAAGCGGAGCAGACATTGACGATATATGCTCGATTGCTCGCTCTCACAAAATTAAAGACACTCTATTTTGATTAGCGTATGGAGATTGGTATTACTATATTGGTAATTGTACTCATTGGAGTAACCGTTATTGGGTGGTTTGCAATGGGAGATACTTCCGTTGCAGACAAAATTAAGATGATTGCATTAGTATATGGAGGTACGATTGGTATAACACTACTGGTTTGGTTTATCGTTGAGGTTTTAAGTGGGTGGATATTGGCACTACTTATCTTTGGTGCGTTCTTCTCGGAGGTATTTTTGAAAAAATAAAAATTTTTAGGTCGCACCTCTAAAAAATACACTATCCGAGCCAAATACCCCTCGTACCCCTTGCCGGTGTTGGAGTTCTGCGAGATTTAGAGCCAAGAGTTGCACGATTGCGGAAAAATACTTATCTTTGCTCTATCTTGATACTCATAACTGACCGCTTGCCCATCGGGTAGGCGGTTTTTATGTTCATGGGGGTGCAAGTAGGGTGCAATTACTATACTATAACACAAAAGAAAAACGGATAACTCGCTGTATATCAACTTGTTATCCATTTGATTTTGAGGTCTGAAGCGGATTCGAACCGCTGTACGAGGTTTTGCAGACCTCTGCCTAGCCACTCGGCCATCAGACCATTTCGAGGTGCAAAGATAGATATTATTTTCTATTTTCCAAAATATAAACGATTTTTTTCTTATATTTGTAGAGTGCAAGCTACAAAAAAGTGGCTTTTGCACAAAAGGCTGGGTTTATACCGATACAGTATTATAACAATTCTATAAATTTCTAAAACTATGTTTTGCAGTAAATGTGGGGCCGAGGTACACCCCGAGGCAGTTATTTGCACCAAATGCGGATGTGCAATTCCGAGAGTAACCAACGAGAGATATCAAGACCCAAATGCCAGCCCATACAATTGGCTGACAGCACTTTTGCTATGTTTCTTTATTGGCAACCTTGGTATTCATCGCTTCTATGTAGGCAAGACCGGAACTGCAATCATCCAACTGTTAACATTCGGCGGTTGTGGCATTTGGACCCTCATAGATTTTATTGTTATTGCAATGGGCAACTTCACCGATAAGGATGGTAAACCACTTGTAAACAACCAATAGCCAACCGCAACATATTGGCTTTTGAAGGTCTGCTCCTTACACAACCTAAAATGCCGATAATCATTTAATAAAAGGCAATTATATGATTTACACAGTGTAAATCGTATATAAGCACCTAATAAAATTAGCCATGAAACGATTGACACTTTTGCTGGTATCCTTATTTGTAGTGACAACTCTTCAAGCGCAGATTATGTGCTATGAGTATGAATATAGCCACACGGAATATTGGATCAGCCCCAAGGAGGAGCCTCGCAAGGAAGTTTCTCCCAACTATCGAGACCATAAGATGTATTGGGCTATTGATAGGAGTATGCCCCAAAAAGCCTTTTTCCCTGCTGCGGCAGATGGAGGGTATCGTGTGGAGAACCAAATAATGGACGTTAGTAGAGCCAGAGGATATTCGCCGGACAGGCCGTATGAATGGACGTATATGGGTTATTCATATACCATGTCAGGAAACCACGAAGAGATCAGCGTTGGGGCTTCCGGAACCGGAACGCGTTATTATCATAAGAAGCGGATATTCAAGGCCTATGATAAGGCAACAATGATTTATGAAAAAGCTCCACGTGCACCAAAATTCAAGAGCGATAGCAGCCGTTATAAAAATTTTAGGGAGTGGTTTATGCAAGAGATGCCGGCTCAGGACAGCATTGGCAGCGTGCAGAGTATTACCATCGTAATTGAAAAAGATGGCTCGGTGACCGTTGAGGATGTCAAGGTCGGAACACCTCAGAATGAGCAATTAGCACAGCAGGTGGCCCGGGTGCTGACTCGCTCGCCAAAATGGACACCGGCATACGACAAGGATGGAAAGACACCGCTTCGTTATCGTGCGACGGGACGCGATTTTTTGCTTCGCAAAACTACCGAGGGACTGAAGCGCGAGAGAGAATTGGCCACTTCACGCATGAAACATTGGTGTAATCAATGGGGCGTTGATGCCGGAATTGTTTGTTGTCAAATGCATTATACCGATATCGGAGGAATCACCCTTGAGAAATTGGGCGAGCGCATAAAAACAGCGACGCGACCTGTTGTGGTGGTTGCCGTAGAGGAGACTTGCCGACCCTCTTTGGAACTTATGCGGGACTGGAATATAGTCTTGAAGGGCTATGAGGGAAAATATGATTTCTATCTGGTATTGGGCTTGCAAGGTAGCAACACCCTGCATAACTACTCAAAAGCATTCCGAACCGCAAAGTCAAACCCCTCGATTCTGTTTATCTATAATAAGTACGGTATGTCCGAGGAGCGTGTGGGATACAGCAGAGAGCAGGGTGTGCAGTTTATTACTTGGTTTGATCAGATGATGGAACAGTCCTCCTTCTAACGATAGTAAGCCTTAACACGCACATAAACAAAACAAACTATTTACTCAAGCGACTACTTCATCTTGAGTGGCTGACTCTTGGTGCCTGTCCGATCCAAATTTATTATCGTTTATAGGCACACTACTCTCTGAGACTCACGACAATATCCATACGCTGGTCGTGAGGCTCGGTGGGTAGCGACTCGACAATCTGGTGAGGATAGCAAACTCCCACTCGATATGCCCTCATTCCACCCTGAGAGAGGTACTTATCATAGAAGCCCTTGCCTCTACCCATACGGTCGCCCGCAAGGGTGAAAGCCACTCCCGGAACTATAATAAGGTCTATCTTGTCGCAGGGGAAAATCTCCTCCTGAAGGGGTTCGCTGATACCAAACGAACCATCCGCCATCTTCTCGGGGTCATATTCGTAGAAGTGCATAATCTCGCCCTCGACCCTCGGCACCACCACTCTCTTGTGTTGCGACCACCGACAAAGAGCCAACGAGGTATCCGGCTCGTCTCCGAGTGATGAAAAGAAGGCGACGGTTTGCGCCTGTGAAAACTCGGGCAACGCCTCCACCGCCGACCACAAGCCCTCGGAGAGCGAGGTCCTGACATCCATAGCAAGCGAGCGATTGAGTTTTCGCATCGAAGCTCTCAGTTGCTTCTTATCAAAAGTACAATTTTCCATACCTAATCGTGGTGTAATAGAACAAAAACGTCATTTTAACCTGCACTTTTCCCGAAAAAAGGTTGTTATTTCGCAAACAATAGCTATCTTTGTGGGGAAAATGCAGAATTGGCAACAAATATACTTAATCTAATAATTAAAACCAAACACACTTATGAATTGTTTTTTAACTAACACCTCCGTAGGCAAGAAGTTGGTGATGAGTATTTCGGGTGCTGCACTCGTATTCTTTATCCTCTTCCATATGTCTATGAACCTCGTTGCTCTCTTCTCGGAAGAGGCATACGATATGATTTGCGCCTTCCTTGGAGCTAACTGGTATGCTCTCGTAGCAACCGTAGGTCTTGCTGCCTTGGTGGTTATCCACATTGGCTATGCGCTGATGCTCACCATTGAGAACTATCGCGCACGTGGTAAGCAGCGTTATGCTGTTACCGTAAACGAGCCCGGCGTGAAATGGGCTTCGAAGAACATGCTCGTTCTGGGCTTCATCGTTCTGGGTGGCTTGGCTATTCACCTCATCCACTTCTGGTCGAATATGCAGCTTCAGGAGATTTTGGGCAACCACGCTGTTGTTCTTGGTAATGGTCAGACCATCACTCCTACCGATGGTGCGGCTCTTATCCAGTACACCTTTGCACAGCCTCTGAACGTGGCTATCTACCTCGTTTGGTTTGTTGCTTTGTGGTATCACCTCACTCACGGTGTATGGTCGATGTTCCAGTCGATTGGTTGGGCTAACGACACTTGGTATCCCCGCCTTAAGTGCATCGCAAACATCGTTGCTACCCTTATCTTCCTCGGCTTCGCAGTTGTTGTCCTCATTTACTTTATCAAGTCCAACTGCCCCTGCTGCGCTTGCTAATTTTTCAATTGAATTAAGAAAATAATAAAGACTAAAGATATGGCTCTGAAGTTAGATTCTAAAATTCCCGCCGGCGAACTTTCGCAGAAGTGGAGCAACCACAAGGCGGCCATTAAAGTCGTAAGCCCCGCTAACAAGCGTAAGCTCGACATCATCGTTGTAGGTACCGGTCTTGGTGGCGCATCTGCTGCTGCTTCGCTCGGTGAGCTTGGCTACAACGTCAAGATTTTCTGCATCTCCGACTCGCCCCGTCGCGCACACTCGATTGCTGCAC
>CAZQMC010000056.1:0-13471 GCA_964594305.1 uncultured Alistipes sp.
AAAATGCCAAAAATGAAAACTAATGCCGCTGCAAAGAAGCGTTTTACTTTCACCGGCACAGGTAAGATTAAGCGTAAGCACGCTTATCACAGTCACATCCTGACCAAAAAGACTAAGAAGCAGAAGCGTAACCTTTGTTACTCTTCAACCGTATCTGCTGCCGATGAGGCAAAGATTAAGAATTTGTTGGTTAAATAATCAGCCAACGCCGAATTTAATTTATTAACACGGGACAGAATAGCCCCAAAGAGTGTGAGAGAATCACGCCGCTATGAGTTCCATCAAAAACTTATTTTACTATGCCACGTTCAGTCAATGCTGTTGCGTCACGCGCAAGAAGAAAGAAGGTTTTGAAACTTGCCAAGGGTAACTTTGGTTCAAGGGGAAACGTATGGACAGTTGCGAAAAATACTGTCGAGAAGGGTTTGCAGTTTGCTTATGCACACCGTCAGATTAAGAAGAGAACATATCGTTCGTTGTGGATTACCCGTATCAATGCGGCAGTTCGCGCTTATGGTATGACTTATTCAGAGTTTATGGGTAAGTACAATGCGAAGGGTATCGCTATGAACCGTAAGGTTTTGGCTGACCTTGCAATGAACGAGCCCAAGGCATTCGAGGCGATTGTTAATGCAGTGAAATAGCGGTTGCGGGCGGCGTGAGCCGTCGGTGACGAGCCGTGGGTGCCCCGACCATAGCGATATGGCGAGCATCTCCACAGCATACGGCGAGAGAGCGAAAGTTCTCTCGCTTTTTTTTTGTTTTTCCCCGTACGGTAACTTGGGTAGTAATTTTACTACCCGCGTTACTGTTGGGGAGGGGTGATTATTGAATAGGGAATTTAGTGAAGTTAGGGAATTTAGCGCAGACGCAATAAAAAGTTCAGGCGCAACTCACTAAACTCGCTAAACTCCCTGCCATTGCGCTAATGTGGCATAACGATTTATTCACTTTTCCTCTTTCGATTTTGATAATCGCCCTTTCGTGCGCGTGTGCGAAAACACCGATATAACCCTCTCTGCCGACACCCCGCCGAAAATAGAATATATTTTTTGCTCTTTTTGTGCGAAAACCCATCTGAATATTATGGCGGTTGGGATTTTTTTTGTAATTTTACCGTCCAATGTGTTGTATTATGCAGTGATGAATAAAAATGCAGCCCGCAACGCTGCCGGGATAGAAAATTTTTAACAATAGTTATACTTTTTTTACTAACTTTTTTAATTAAAATTAACTTTTTATGAAAACAAACTTTTTGAAGTCGTTTGTTGCAATGCTTGCTATCGCAGCCACTGTCTGCTTTGCAGGTTGTAAGGACGAAGACAATGGCGAGGACATCGTTCCACAGATCGCCATTTCGGAAAGCACACTTGCTTTCACGAATGCCGAAGAGACCAAGACTTTGGCAATTGAATCAAATGCCGATTGGACGGCTACTGTTCCCGAGTCAGCAGACTGGGTAACTGTTAACCCCATTTCAGGCCACGGTAACAAGTCTGTAACTATCGCGGTTGCCGAGAACAACACCGGCAAGGCTCGTGAGGCAGAGGTTAAGTTCAGTGCTATGCACCCCACCTATGGTCCTTACGACACCAAGAAGTTGACTATCTCTCAGTCTGCTAACGAGCAGGAGATTGAGCAGGAGAAAGCAATCTACTCTGATAACTTCGACAATGGCGAGGGTAGCAAAAATGAGAACAATCAGTGGCCTGCTGTTACAGATTGCGCTAATCCTCAGGGTTCTGCTGCTGCTAATGTAGCTTACAAAGTTAACGGTAAGGTAACTGTTCGTAATTCAGGTAAGCCTTCTAACGATGGTGATTACTCTTCTTACAATGGTTCAGGTACTAACAAGGTATTCTTCGGTACACTTCCCGCAAGCCTTGTAGTTGAGAATATCGCATTGCCCGCTGACCAGCAGAATTATGTATTGTCTTTTGGTGCTAACCGTTATGATGGTACTGCTGGTGTTGACAATACCTTCAAGAACGCGGAGTTGATCGTTTCTGTTTCAAAGGATGGCACTGCTTGGACTCCTATCGAGTACTCTTTCGCAGAGGGTGTTGATTTGAATGGTAAGTGGAATTTGGCCGAGGCTTCATTCAAACTTGCTGAGGTCCCCGAGGCTTTGTATATTCAGTTCGATGCAAAGATTGCTTCTATTATCAGCATCGACGATATCAAACTTGCAACCGGTGGTGCTGGTGAGCAGGAGGTTGTATTCCCCGAGGCTCCCGTTGTTGAGGATATTGAGGGTACTGTAACCGAGGTTCTCGAGGCAGAGCAGGGTGCTAATGTTAAGGCTATCGACGCTACTGTTGTTGCTGTTTCTTCACGCGCTTACCTTTTGACTGACGGTACTTCTTATGTTTTGGCTTATATGTCAGAGGGTGCTCCCGAGGTTGTTGTAGGCGATAAGGTAACCGTTGAGGGTCAGATGGGCTCATACGGAACTCCTGCTGTTCCCCAGATTATCAATCCTGTTGCTACAAAGACCGGTACTGTTGAGAACTTTGCACAGCCCGAGGCTGCTGTTATCGACGCTGCTGCTTTGGACGCATATAAGGATAACTTCGCTATCAAGTATGTGAAGATTGCTGATGCCAACTTGGTTAAGTCTGGTAACTATTGGAACTTCTCGGTTGAGGGTGCTTCTTCAACCGGTTCTTTGGCTTATCCTACTGCCGAGATGTGCCCCGATGCTAACAGTGGTAAGAAGGTGACTATCTATGGTTATGTTATCTACCTTTCAGGCGCTTCAAGCCAGTATGTAAATGTTATCGCTACCTCTGTTGAGGTTACAGGCGAGGGCGAGGGCCCATACGAGGGTGCCGATGTTCCCGAGACTGACGATGCTGATATCTGCGTAGATTTCTCTAACGCCGAGGTTTATCCCGCGGATTTCCCCGTAGCAAAGGCTAATCAAGTTCTTGATGCTACCGCTTATACTTTCGAGGGTCACGAGTTCACATTCGCTGGCGGTGGTTCAGGTAACGGTTTCTACCGTAATACCGGCGGTTATTTGATGTTGGGTAAGCAGAACGCTTATGTCGAGTTGCCCGCTATCGAGGGTAGGGCTTTGTCGATGGTTGTTCTTACAACACGCAAGGACGCATCTAATAGTGTTCAGGTTGCTATTAAGGATGCTGAGGGTAATGTTGTAGAGGGTGGTAAGGCTATCACTTTGGCTCAACTCAATGACAAACTTACTTACGCTTATGCTTTGACCGGTACAGAGGAGAATACTTCTTATCGTTTGACTGTTGTTAGCGCGCATAATACACAACTCGTTCACCTCGACCTTTATTACACAGGCGATGAGGCTGCTGACGAGCCCGTTGAGATGACTCCTACTGCTGCGGCTGAGGGTTATCAGGGTGCAAAGATTTCTTGGACTGCTGTTGAGGGCGCTGAGGCTTATGTTGTATCAGTTGTAGATAACGAGGATATCGCTGCTGTTGAGGTTGGCAAGGATGCTGTTGAGGCTACTTTCACCGGTTTGACTGACGCTCGCAAGTACACTTTCGCTGTTGAGGCTTACGACGCCGAGGAGAATGTTATCGGTGTGGGCGAGACTGCCGAGACCGAGGTTTATACTTTGGTTAACTGGGTTGAGCCTACATTCGAGTTCGCTTTGAGCGAGGATAAGACTACTTACTCTTTCGTTGCCAAGGATTTGGCTGCTACTAACTACTTCTATGTAGGTGCCGAGGTTAATATCTATAAGGATGGTGCAACTACACCTCTTTATACTTTGAAGCACGCTCACGGTGATGCTTGGTTGGAGAGTGCATATCAGTATGCTCGTTACCTCTTTGTTAATGTAAACCAGAACAAGGGTTGGTATTGGTATGATGGCGAGGGTAACCCCGTTACCACCAAGGACGATGGTGTAACTGCCAAGGAGGTAACCTCTGTTCCCGCTTCATTCTTTGCTGCTGGTGAGTACACATTTGACTACGAAATCGCTTATGGTGTTTGCGTAAATGGTACTTGGGCAAAGGACGCTGGCGAGTACAAGTCAGTTGCTTGCGATAAGGCTGAGGCTGACCGCGTTTACTTTGAGACTGTGGACAACCTTTTGCGTGATGCTGACAATCACATTGAGCGTCACTCTGCTGGTATCGAGACTCCAGTTGCTTTGGCTACTATCGAGCCTACTTTGGAGTTCACTTCTGTAACTGCCAAGGCTGAGGATTATCAGGGCGCCAAGATTGAGTGGTCGGCTGTTGAGACTGCTACTGCTTATAAGGTAGTTGTTAATGGCACCGAGGTTGAGGCTAATGGCGAGTTGAGCCACACTGTTGCTCCCGAGACTTTGACCGATGCTAACGAGTACACTTTCACCGTTAAGGCTTACAAGGACGCTGACCTTCTTGCACAGAAGGACGCTACAACTCAGGTTTGGACTTTGGTAAACACTCCCGCACCTGTTGTAACTTTCGTTGACGGTAAGTTGACTGCTACTAACTTGGTTGATGTTACCGGTGTTGCTTTGAAGATGACTGTAACCTTCACAAAGGAGGGTGCTGCCGATGCTGCTTACACTGCATACTCTGAGCACTATTTCAATAGCACATCTGATATCGATATCAATATCAATACAGACCAGAAGTTCAAGTTCGCTGATTTCGACACTTTCACAATGTGGACTTGGGACGGCTCTACCGATAAGGCTAATGCTACCGACGCTGTTAAGACTTTCGAGCCCGGTACATATAAGGTTGCTTATACAGCCGAGTACTATCCTGTTGTAGGTGGTATTTGGAGAGATGCTTCTAAGATTGAGGTTGCATCTAAGGAGTTGGCTGGCGAAAAGGGCCGTATCACCTATCCTGCTGCTACAAGCGTGCTTCAATCATATGTAGAGTTCCCCGGTACTGCTGACGATGTAGTTATCGCTGACCCCGATGCTGTTCCCCTTGCTACTCCCGTAGTTACAACTGCTGTTAAGGGTAATGTGGTTACATTGACTTGGGAGGCTGTTGAGGGTGCTGCCAAGTATCGCGTATCTGTTGGTGACGAGACTTCTGAGGTTGAGGCGACTACTTTTGAGTATGAGGGTGAGTACGAGACAGAGTACACTTTCAACGTAGTTGCTGTTGCTGCCGACACTACCGCAAATACCGATTCTGAGCCCGCTACTGCTACTGCTACTACCGAGGCTGCTCCTGTGGTAGAGCCCGGTAAGATTTCAGAGTTGCTTACTGCTGCTACAACTGCTGCCGGTGAGTCTTTGGTTGAGGCTTCTTTGACCGATATCGTAGGTAATGTTTATAAGGGTGTTGTTGTTGGTAGCAACAAGAACAAGAATTTGAACAGCCAGATTGCTATCGTTGATAATGGCGCAACTGCCGAGGGTTCTGGTATCATCGTTTATGGTAACTCATTGGCTTCTTCAATCGAGGCCGGTACTACCGTTACTATTGAGATTACAGAGTCATCAATAGTTAGCCCTTATAGCGGACAGATTCAGTTGAAGAATGTCACTGTTACTGCTACTGAGGATGCTGCTGTTACCGTTACTCCCGTAGAACTTACTGCTGCACAGTTCAATGCTGGTAACTATACTGGTATGTATGTAAAGGTCGCAGGTTTGACTTATGCCGGTAATGCAGGTGATGTATGGAGTGCAAGTGGCACAACAAGTACCAACTTCAAGTCTGGTAGCGAGAATGTAGTTGTTCGTACATATGCTGGCGCTGCTTGGGCTGGTGAGGTTATCTCTCCCGCTCAGACTAATGGCTCACTCTCTGGTGTTGTTAGCCTTTACAATGGTACAAATCAGTTGTATCCTCAGTCGGCTGCCGATGTTGCTGACTTTGAGTTGACAACTCCTTATATCTTCGGTACAACTCCAGCGTCAGTTAGTTTCGCTGCCGAGGGTGGTACACAGGATGTTGCTATCGATTGGGTTAACTGTGATGGTTTGACTCCTTCGTTGAGAGGCCTTTCTACTCCTTTTGATGCATCTTGGGACTCAACTAACAATGTAATTAAGGTTACTTGCGAGGCTGATGATGCCGAGAATACTCAGACTTTGACAATTTCAGTTGATGGTGGTAACTCAATCGATGTTATAGTTAGCAAGGTTGCTGCTGGTCAGGCTGCTGAGGATACAGCAAAGATTACATTTGACGACACGGCTAAGAGAACAGAGTACTCTGAAGAGATTCAGGTATGGCAAGAGAATGGCATCGTTGTAACCAACAAACAGGCATCTTCTACAAGCAAAGTTGGCGATTACTATAATCCCGCTCGTTTCTATAAGAGTACTAGTTTGAACATCACTGCTCCTGGTAATATTAAGACAATTGTGTTCCATTGTAACACTACATCTTATGCTACTGCCTTGGCCCTTGGTACAACTAGTGGTAAGGATGTAACTATTACTTGTGACGGAACATCTACATCTTATGATATCGCTACAATGGCGAATCAGGTTCGTGTAGATTCGATTGAAGTTACTTACGAGAAGTAATCCTCTAACTATTTTCCCCTCGGCAGGCGTTGGGTCTGCCGAGGCGGAATTTTTTTTGAAACAAAAGGGTAGAGAATTAAAAAATTCAAAATTCAAAATTCAAAATTGGGTTTTGAAATTCCCAATTATCCCCAAGTAACGCGGGTAGTAAAATTACTACCGGAGTTACTCTTGAAGAGGGAAGAGCGCAATAGTAGTGAATTTAGGGAATTTAAGAAGGTTAGTCACTAAACTCACGATTAAATTATTCAATTTATACCTTATATAATATATACGTGCGAGATTATGCGATTTTTTGTTGATAAGTTGAGATATTTTGCAATTTTTGTAATGGCGTTCTTGACCGCGGCGTGCAGCGACGAGGATAGTGTGCCCACGACGGCGACGCTATCGGCTGACACAGTATCGGGCCGAGCGAAAAACTGCGCTGTGATGCTTACGGCATCACAGGGTACGGGCTATGTAGCCAGCATAATATCCGACGACGAGTGGTGTCATTTTTCGTCGAAGCGCCTCGTAGTTGAGGGCGAGATAGGCGAGGAGTGCAGCAAGTCATTCTTTATATATTTCGACGAAAATTACACAATGGAGCAGGGCCGCAAGGCGACAATAACAGTAGATTTGAGTAACGGACACTCGTTTGCGCTGACGCTTGTGCAACGCTGGGCCGACCAGACCATAGCCTTCGAGCGCGAGTGGCCGGAGTTGCCCGTTTGTTACAACGACACCGATTTTACCTATGTGTCGCACGGCGACATCACGGTAGGAGCGAGAACGAAACAGCGTAATTTTACGCTCTGCTTCGACCGCGCCAAGCGTGCGGCGTTGTGGGTGGCGTATCCGTTGCACAGAAACTACACTGTGAATGAGTCGGGAGGTCGCACCAACGAATGGAACTATGACCCCAAGTTGCCGACAAATGTGCAGCCTACGCTATTTAGTTCATACATAGGTAATTACGACCGAGGTCATCAATTGCCGTCGGCCGACCGTCTTTGCTCGTATGAGGCAAATGCGGCGACATTCTATTTCAGCAATATGACACCCCAGCAGGCGCAATTCAATCAAGGATTGTGGGCAAATTTGGAGACAAGTGTGCGTAACGAGATGTGCTCCGATACACTTTTCGTGGTGACAGGCTGTCGTTTCGACGGCACACGCCACTCATCAATCGCCGCCTCGACGACAGATAAGTCGGGTAACACCTGCCCCATACCGACACACTATTATAAACTGTTGTTGCGCACCGAAAAGGGTAATACGGGCAAGAAGATAAGCGAGATAACATCGGCCGACGATTTGCGCGCCATAGCGATATATATCCCGCACCACTATACGACCAGCAACACCTTGCAGAGCGATTGGTTTATATCGGTCAATGAGTTGGAGCAGATTACGGGATTTGACTTCTTCCCGATGCTGCCCGACGAGATAGAGGAGCAGGTCGAGGAGCAGTGTAATCGCTCGAAGTGGTTTTAGGTGAGAAAATTTGACAAAAACTATTATAAAAATGAAGAAGACACTTTTACTTTTAGTCTTGGCTCTGGCGGCATCGGTTGCCGTAGCACAGAAGCCATACACGGTGGTGTTCTACAACCTCGAAAACCTTTTCGACCTGTATAACGACCCCGATACCAATGACGATGAGTTTACACCCGAGGGTGAAAAGCAGTGGAACGAGTACAAGTACGACTGCAAGATGAAGAACATCGAGCGTGTATTCTTCGATATCGCTGCCATTCAGAAGGATTATCCTATCGTGATTGGCGTGTCGGAGATTGAGAATCGCGCGGTATTGGAGGACGTTGTGGCACAGCCAAAGTTGGCACCGGCGAAGTATCGCATCTGCCATTTCGACTCGCCCGATGCTCGTGGTATCGACGTGGCATTCCTCTATCGTGCCGATGTGTTTAAGTTGGAGGGCTCAGAGAATATCAAGTTGATTTGCCCCGAGAATCCTACTTTGCGCACACGCGACTTGGTGGTTATGTGGGGTACAATCGAGGGCGAGCCGTTCTATTTCTTGGTGTCGCACTGGCCTTCGCGTCGTGGCGGTCAGCACGCCTCGGCTTACCTGCGTGAGGCTTGCGCACGACAGATTAAGGGCATAAAGGATTCGCTGTTGGCGCAAAATCCCGCTACAAAGGTGGTGGTGATGGGTGACTTCAACGACGACGCCACCGACGACAGCATCGTGAAGACCATGGGTGCCAAAGGTAAGGTTAAGGAGTTGCAGAGTGGCGATTTCTTCAACCCGTTCAACGCTATGTTGCGTGCCGGATTGGGTACTTTGGCCTATCAGGATTCGTGGAACCTGTTCGATAACATCTGCGTTACGGAAAACCTCGTAACAGGCTCGACAGGCAAACTGAAATTGCAGAAGGCACCGAAGTCGAAGTTCCTCGGCAATATCTTCCAGCGCCCGTACCTCATTCAGCAGGAGGGCCAGTATAAGGGTTATCCGTTGCGTACCTTTGTGGGAAATAACTTCCAGAACGGTTTTAGCGACCACTTGCCCGTATATATCTACATCAACAAATAATCTACAAACGATTGTATATGAAGAAAATTTTACTAACAATGGCTCTTGCTCTGATTTCTGTGGCATCGTTTGCCCAGATGTCGGGTGTCAAGGGTGTGGTGGTCTCACGCGAAGGTCGTGAGGCTGTCGGAGGTGTGAAGGTTGTGGTCGAGGGTACGCAGTACGAGGCTACAACAACCGACGCGGGTGAGTTCGTTTTCGACAACCTGCCTGCCGGCGAGTACACACTCCATTTTGAGGCTCCCGAGTTTGAGTCCTCGCAGATTCACGTGCGTGTATATGGCACAGTGAAGGATTTGCATCAGGTGGCTATCGTGCCACAGTTGATGGGTACGGTCGATGATTCGGTTTTTGCCGAGTTTGATACCGACGCCGAGTCTTCGGGCGATACAAGTTCGCTCCCCTCGTCGTTGTCGGCATCGAAGGACGTGTTCAACAATATCGCATCGTATCGTTTCAGCGAGATGCGTTTTAATGTGCGTGGTTACGACTCGCCCTATCAGGATATCTATTTGAACGGTATCCGTTTCAACGACGCTATCACAGGTTATGGCCCTTGGTCGTTGTGGAGCGGTCTGAATGACGCTACACGTAATCAGGAATCTACCGCAGGCTTGCAGGTCTCTGACGTGGGCTTGGGTAACATCGGCGGTACTACCAACATCAACGCTCGTGCTTCGCAGATGCGTAAGGGTTTCCGCGCAAGTGTTGTGAATGCTACTCAACTATATCGCTTCCGCGTGATGTTGTCGTATGCTTCGGGTGCGTTGGATAGCGGTTGGTCGTATGGTTTCTCTGTCTCTACCCGTCAGGGCGGTAACGGCTATGTAGATGGCGTTTATTACAACGCTTTCGCATACTTCGCATCGGTAGAGAAGAAGTGGAACTCGGGCCATCAGTTGGGCCTTACCTTTATGGGTGCGCCTACACAGCGTGGTGCGCAGCAGGCATCGACACAGGAGGCTTACGACTTGTTCGGCGACAACTACTACAACCCCAATGTGGGTTATCAGGCGGGTGACTTGCGTAACTCTCGCGTGAGAGATATGCACGAGCCTATCGCTATGCTCAACTACAAGTGGCAGATTTCGGAGCGTACGGCTTTGACAGCGGCTACATCGTTGCGTTTCGGTAAGAACGGTTACTCGGCTCTTACTTGGTGGCGTGGTGAGGACCCCCGTCCCGACTACTACCGCAAACTGCCCTCATATTATGGTGATAAGTGGCAGCGTCATATGGACGTAAATGCTGTTGCTCCCGGCTCATACACCGAGACTGACCTCAATACCTTGCGTGATAAGGCTATCGAGACAGAGAAACGTTGGACAGGTCGTATGGATTTCGACGGCTTGACACAGACCAACAAGACACAGCCGGCCGACGAGAATGGTCATCGCTCTGCTTCGATGATTGAGGAGCGTCACACCGACCAGTTGGATTATAACTTCGTGGCACAGGTAAATCACTCGTTCCGCAATGGCTCGGAGTTGATGGGTGGTGTTCGTTTGCGCATCAACCGCACCGAGTATTACAGCGAGGTTAAGGATTTGTTGGGTGGCGACTATTGGTTGGATATCGATAAGTTTGCCGAGCGCGATTTCGGTGCTGATGCTGTGGCTTACCAGAATAATATGGCTTATTACAATAAGTATGGTCACGCACAGGCAGTGAAGGAGGGCGACAAGTATGGTTATGACTACTATGCGCACGTTCGTCAGGGCCAATTGTGGGCTATGTACAAGATGCAGTTCGGTGGTTTCTCGGCAAATATCGGTGGTGAGGTAGGTTTCTCTCACCTGTGGCGTGAGGGCCTCTGGGAGAAGGGCTTGTTCTCGACAGCGGCTGCTACCGACGAGAATGGCGTTGTGAATCGTGCCAAGACTTCGTTTGGTGACTCGGAGAAGGTTAAGCAACTCACCTATAAGGGTAAGATTAACTTGAAGTATCAGTTTAATGGTGCTCACTCTTTGGAGGCGTCGGCTACCATTATGCAGAATCCTACACTCTTCCGTGACGCATTTGTATCGGCTCGTACGCGTAACCAACTTACTCCGGGCTTGGAGCCCGAGAAGGTATTGGGTGCCGATGTGACCTATAATCTCAACGCTCCTTGGATGAAGGCTCGTTTGTCGGCTTATTATACCGAGATTAAGGATCAGTCGAAGGTTATCTCGTTCTACGACGATACGCAGAGTTCATTTACCAACTTCGCGATGAGTGGTATCGACAAGCGTTATATGGGTGTTGAGTTGGGTGTTAATGTTCCTATCGCTTGGGGCCTCTCGTTTGTGGGTGCTTTGAGTTATGGTGATTACGAATACACCTCTAATCCCGAATTTACCCAGATGATTGATAACTCGGCTACCGATGTTGTAAAGAGTAAGGTTAACTGGAAGGGTATGAAGGTTGAGAGCACTCCCCAGACTGCTGTCAATGTGGGCCTTTCGTTCCGTAGCGGCAACAACTGGTTTGTAAATGCCAACCTCAATTACTACGACCGCCTGTATCTCTCGATGAACCCGATGTATCGTACGCAGTACCTTGCCGATAAGGTTTTGGCTTCGTACGACTTCTATAACCTACAATCAGGCCGTCAGAAGGCCGAGGTTATCGGTAAGTTGGAGGATATTCGTCGTCAGGAGTATCTGGGTGACGCATTTACATTGTCGGCCAGCGTAGGTAAGAACTGGTACATCAAGTATAAGTATCAGTTGGGTTTCAGCCTTGAAGTGAAGAACCTCTTGAACAATCAGGACATCAAGACCGGTGGTTACGAGCAGATGCGTCTTAACAAGATTACCGATAAGACCATTGTATTGTCTTATGACGAGGATACCGGCGAGCACGCCTATACAGCACGAGGCGGTATGACTACTTATAGCCGTTTCGACTCGAAGTATTTCTATTTGTTCGGTATGACTTACTATCTTAACATTTACTTCCGCTTCTAAGCATAAAAAAAGAGAGTATATGAAACTAAATAAAATATTAGTAATGTTGGCAGTCTGCCTCGCTATGGTTGGCTGCTATGAGGATTTTGATGCTGTTCCGGAGCGTGTTATCTATGAGGATAACTCTTTCGAGGCACAGTTCCCCGATGCCGAGCATATCACCGTTGCCGAGTTGAAGCAGATGTTTACCGACGAGCACGGCGGTATTAGCGGAAAGGGTGAGAACAGCAGTTGGTCTAACACCAAGTATGTACATATCGAGGAGGACCTCTACATCAAGGGTAAGGTTATGTCGGACGACGAGCAGGGTAACATCTATAAGTTGCTCTATGTTCAGGACGAGACCGGTGGTATTGAGGTTAAACTCAACAATAACGTCAATGTGTCGTTCCCTCATGGTCATTGGGTGTATGTTCGTTTGCAGGATTTGTACCTCGGTAACTACCGTATGATGCTCAGCATCGGCGGTGCTCCGAGCGAGTCTTACAACAAGGCCGGTGAGCATAAGTACTATGCCAATTCAAATATCGAGGTGCAGTCGATTATCGACGAGCATGTATTTTTAGGCGAGAAGGCCGAGATAAATGTTGGTACCTACGATGAGTGGGTGGCTAATCCCTCGGCAGTAGATATCATCACCATTACGAAGGATAACTATAAGACTATCCTTGCAGGCTCTGCACGCGAGAAGTTCTTCGGTCGTCTGATGCGTTTTGAGGGTTTGAAGTGTCACTATGCAGGTGTCGCTAACCAAGATGGTGTTACGGCTCCCGCTATCAAGAGCGGCTCGTATGACAATATCTATCCTTCGTGGATGTACACCGATCCCCGTCCTACTGTTAGCCAGCCGTGGTATCGTTGGGCTTTCCGTGAGACCAAGACATCGGCCAATGGCGAGGAGTATGCCACAGGTCGCAGCCTCTATGTGTCGGTATTGTTTACCTATCGTGACGATTTGCTTGCTCAAAAGGAGGGCGATACAGGTATTCAGGGCTCAAACGACGGTATCTATGTAGTACGTACAAGTGGTTATTCACGCTTTGCTAACCGTCCCTTGTGTAAGGACGGCGAGGAGGCTACCATTACAGCATTCTTCGGCATCTATTCAAAGCAATCTACTTATAAGGGCGATAACTACGACTATGCTGCATATCAACTCACGCTCAATCGTTTCGACGATATGGAGTTTGTAAATGGCGATGCTGCATTCCTCTCGGAGGAGCAGATTGATGCCATGACAACCGAGGAGATGAAGTATGTTCCTTGGATGGACGAAGAGGGCGAGATGGGCGATTAGTCGTCGTTGCTGACTTTTGTTTAGAGCGTCGTATCCCGCGGGATATGACGCTTTTTTTAATTCAAAATTAACCCGACATAAAGTCGGCTTTTCCTCCTTCGCACCTCGGCAATTCAAACGAGTTTGATTGCGCTCGGTTTGGCACCGGTTAATCCCGCTTTGCGGTCTTTTCCTCCTTCGCACCTCGGCAATTCAAACAA
>CAZQMC010000057.1:0-13169 GCA_964594305.1 uncultured Alistipes sp.
ATGCTCAAACAAAAAAAGACCTGCCTAACATTTTTTTATTGTTAGACAGGCTCTTTGTTAAAAACAGAGTAATTTATATCTCTTTTGCAACTCTTCTTTACTATATTTTTGAAAATGCCACCATTCGTCTGGATTTTGCTCAAATCCCACTTGCTCCATAATAGTTTTAAGTAGAGTTCTGTTTTGCACAGCCTCGTGGGAAATTAAGTTTTTTTGGACAAGCAAATCTTCATTGCCAACATTAGATATTTCATCAAAACAGTCGAATTCGCTGCCCATATCAAGGGGTTGTT
Source organism: uncultured Alistipes sp. (assembly GCA_964594305.1). Taxonomy (GTDB): domain Bacteria; phylum Bacteroidota; class Bacteroidia; order Bacteroidales; family Rikenellaceae; genus Alistipes. The sequence continues at coordinate 294 of CAZQMC010000057.1, forward strand.
GTGAGTGTTCGTCGATAATTGTTAAATCAACTGCAATACCATAATTGTGATATCCTCCACCATTAACATTTGGATTAGCAATATATTTCTCTTGTGGTGTACCTTTTACGTGGTTAAACATTTTTTGTTGAATGCTTAATGGCCGGGCTGCATCGTATATCAAGAGTGAAAATACGGGGTGGATATTTTGTAATAAAGACTGTGCTTTTTTTAGCATTTCTGCAATCTCTGGGACTAAATAAGCCTTATCGAGGTCTCCATACATATTTATCCCCATAAAGTTGTCGGTGGAGGCATATTTAAGAGATACCTGTATGTTTGGACAGATGGTTGAGATATCAACCAATCCATATTCCGTAAATTTTTGGTGTAGCGAATAATTCATATGGTTGTTCTCTATTCGTTGTCGTTCTTATCATTATTTCTCCACGCAAAAACCAAACCCGAACGAGGAAATATTGCACGGTCAGTGTGGAAAGAAATAGTATTTCCTTTGACAACTAGTTCTCCATCATCTGGTTTGAGTCGTTGCTGTCCAGTCGCAAAGGATATAAGTCTCATTCTTTCAATATCGTTTAATTGCTCACTCATATCGGTAAAATGCATTTGGAATGATGTGGGTCCAATGGTTGGCACTGAATATATTGCGTAAAAAACATTGGTCTTGCTTTGTGGTAAGGTATATTTGAATTGTACTTTGGCGGTGTATTGTATAGCATTCTCTTCATCGAAGAAAATCTCGCTATTGTTGTATATGTACTTGTCGGGAACGGCAATGGTGATTTCTAATCCGGTATCGTCAATTTGATAAGATATATCGGAGGGTGTATAACCTTGATTTTGGTCGTCAAAAATGGTTATTCGCATATTTAGACCATCTTTTCCGATGATATGGTTGGTCTCTTGATTTTTATACCATTCTTTGATTTTGTTAACAATAGAGTTGTCGGTAAGTTCTTCGCGTAAAAAATATTTCGTGTCGGCCAATTTTTTATCTAATCCGCTCTTGTTCTTATGTGTATCACAATTAAATATCAAATATATGTATATTTTGGTGTTGGCTCTGTTGGGAGATAAAAATATGCGAGTATCCGTGAGGCTCTGCTCTATTTCGAGTTGTCCGTTCCTGTTTTTTGATACAACAACTTGATAATCCTCGTTCTGTTTTACAATGGCGTGAGTGTTGTGGATATAATCTAAGTAATAGTCTGATAATAGCCTACTTGCACAATACGATTTAATGGTTCGGCGCATAAAATCTTTTCTAGACTCTTTTTTGAACAAACGATATAAAAGAGAGGTGGAATCTTCTTTGGGGTCTTTTGTTAAAACCTCCACTAAACTCTCGGCAACCTCCTCATCGTGGATTTTTTCAGTATGCCATTGTAAAAATATGTTTAAGAAAAGAATACCCAAAAATGCTCCAAGTATAGATGATATAAGGTTGTCAAATGCGGCAAGCCACATTGTTTCCCAAGAAATATCACTTGATACTAATAGAATGATAATGACAATGGCTCCCAATAGTAAACTCAAAAGTAATGCTATTGTATAGTGTGTAAATTTGCGGGAGGTTTTGTCACTCCAATTGAAAATCTTTTTTAAGTTCAGTCTCATAGCCTTAGATTTAGTATCAGTTACTTTTTTGTATAGACCACCTTTTTTGTTTCGAAAAACTCTTCGTCGAAAAACTCCGATATCGGGAACTCCTGCCACTTGATTTTTGTGGCGGCTAGTTCTTCGGTAAGGTCGCCGCCTTTTAGGTAGAGTATGCCGTTGGGAAGTGTGCCTCTCTGACCTCGCTCAATCTTGTTCCATATCCATTTCACAAAGGTCGGCATCTCCGTCACGGCACGCGATACAACATAGTCGAATTTCTCGGGGATCTGCTCTACGCGAGTGTTGCGCGCGTCGATATTCTTAATCCCGGCACCCTCGCAGACACCCTTTACGACAGTTATCTTCTTACCTATCGAGTCGGCTGCGACAATTTTCACTTCGGGGAACATAATCGCCAGCGGGACACTCGGGAAACCACCTCCGCAACCCACATCGAGTATGCGTGCTCCGGCCTCGAAACGGCACACCTTTGCTATGGAGAGCGAGTGTAGAATGTGGCGCAGGTAGAGTTGGTCGAAGTCCTTGCGTGAAACGACATTTACCTTCGAATTCCAGTCGGCATAAAGGTCGTACAACGAGCGAAATTGCTCCTTCTGCTGCTCCGTAATGTCGGGGAAATATTTTTCGATTATCTGTATCATTTGTTACTCTGTTTTTTGCTGTTGTTCGGCTGTTGAGAGCAGTCCGCACGCCGCCTTGATATCCTCACCGCGTGAAGCACGTATTGTCGTCTGTATCCCTTTGGCTGTCAGCGTGTCACGAAAACGAATCATCTTCTCGTCGGAGGGCGAGAAGTAGGGCGAATCGGGGATTTTGTGGAAACGTATGAGGTTGATGCGGCACTTTATTCCGTCGAGCAAGCGACACAACTCTTTTATATGTGAGGGCGAATCGTTCAGCCCCTCCATCACGATATATTCGAACGACACACGACGCTGTCCCGTAAAGTCGTAACGGCGCAAAATATCGGCCACCTCGCGAATGGGATATGCCCGCTCGATAGGCATAATCTCGGCGCGCTCGTCGTGGAAAGGATTGTGCAGACTGACTGCCAGATGCACTTTCGTCGAGTCGAGAAAACGCTCCAACTCCTTGGCAACGCCGGCCGTCGAGAGCGTGATGCGTGTGGGTGACCACGCCATACCCCACGACGATGTTATTATCTCGATGGCTGCCAGCACACTCTCCATATTGTCGAGCGGCTCGCCCATACCCATAAAAACGAGGTTCGTCAGACGCTCCGAGTCGGGTATCGAAAAGATTTGGTTTATAATCTCTCCCGCCGACAAAGAGTGCTGCAAGCCTTGTCGTGCCGTAGCGCAGAATTTACACCCCATACGGCAGCCCGCCTGCGACGATACGCAGAGTGTAGCACGCTCACCATCAGGGATATATGCCGATTCGATGTATTGTCCCTGCTGTGTTCGGAACAGATACTTTTTTGTCCCATCGGTCGAAATACTCTCACGCAGAGGAGCCTCCAATCCGAGTGTATATCGCTCCGCCAACGCCTCGCGTGCCACCTTTGAGAGGTTGGTCATTTGTTCAATGCTGCCAACCCGTTTGACATAGAGCCAATGAGCAATCTGCTTGGCCGTAAAACGAGGCAAATGCTCCTCGTCGCACAATTTTTGCAACTGTGCGAGAGTCATTCCGTAGAGCGTATGTTTGGCGTTTTGAGGCATACGAAAATGTTACTTTCGCAACAAAAGTAAAAATTTTTTATAGATTTTTCTTGTATCAGCGTACTTTTTTGAAATTTTATGATTATATTTGCCCAAAGATAGGCGGGGGTGTTTCCGAAAGAGCGGGGGTGTCGAGTCTGTCGAAAGTGTTGCCTTGCGCTTCGATTTAGGAGGTTGGAGCAGATGGGTGGCATTTGTGGTGTGCTGTAAATCAGAGTGTTGAGGTTTTGGCACGCTCGGTGAAGGACGAAATAATTGAATTGAAAAAATAACACAAATTAGTATGGAAATCAAAAAATCACCAAAGGCAGATCTCCAAAATTTCAAGGGCCTGTTCCTCGAAATTGGTTTGGTCATCTCATTGTCGCTTACGGTTGCAGCCTTCCTTTACGCTCCCGATGAGTATCGTATTGAGGCTGTTGAGCAGGAGGTTGTTATTGTTGAGCAGGAAATCGTCGAGATTACCCGTAACGAACTTAAACCACCCGCACCTCCCCAGAAGGTCGAGATTAAGGTTTACAACGACATCTTGGATATCGTGACCAACGATACCGAGGTTAAGACCGATATCTCTTTCGACGAGTTCATGGACGGTTTGGATATGGACGTAAGTTACGTTGTTCAGGAAGAGGAGGAGATTGAGGAGGATACTCCCATCATCAAGGCAGAGCAGATGCCTACCTTCCAGGGTGGTGACCTTATGAAGTTCCGCGAGTGGGTTCAGAAGCGTCTTCGCTATCCCCAGATTGCACAGGAGAACAACATCGCAGGTCGTGTAACTTTGTCTTTCGTGATTGAGAAGGACGGTTCGCTTACCAACATCGAGGTTATGCAGTCACCTGACCGCTCACTTTCAGAGGAGGCTATCCGCGTGTTGAAGACCTCTCCGAAGTGGGAGCCCGGAAAGCAGCGTAATCAGCCTGTACGTGTAAAGTATACTTTGCCCGTAGCATTCCAGATTCGTAACTAATACTTGGTATGGAGTATCCCGCTATGTTTGTGGCGGGATACTTTTTTTTTATCCGTATGGCAAAAAATAAGGGGGAAAATATTGTAACACAGGAGGTTGAGTCGGAAGATTTGCGTCAGCGTGCTGTCGTCGTGGCCGTTATACGCGATTCGCAGAGCGTCGAGCAGGCCGAGGAGTTCTTGGCCGAGTTGGAGTTTCTGGCCGAGACGGCCGATATCGTGACCGTAAAACGCTTTACGCAACGCCTTCCACAACCCTCGTCGCGTATATATGTGGGCCCGGGTAAGTTGGACGAGATAGCCGCTTATTGCGCCGAGAACGAGATAGATGTCGTCATCTTTGATGATGAGTTGTCGCCCTCGCAGACTCGTAATATCGAGAAGGTTATGCCGTGCCGTCTGCTGGACCGCACACGCCTTATCCTCGATATATTTATGTCGCGAGCCCGCACAGCCTACGCCAAGACGCAGGTGCAGTTGGCGCAGTATGAGTATATGTTACCCCGTTTGGCGGGTATGTGGACTCACTTGGAGCGTCAGCGAGGAGGTACGGGTACGCGTGGTGGTGCCGGTGAGCGCGAGATTGAGACCGACCGCCGTATAGTGCGTGGCCGCATCTCGAAACTCAAAGAGGAACTCTCGAAAATCGACCGCCAGATGGCTGTGCAGAGGTCGAACAGAGGTTCTATGGTGCGTGTGGCGTTGGTCGGCTATACCAATGTGGGCAAATCGACGCTTATGAACCTTATCTCGAAGAGTGAGGTCTTTGCCGAGAATAAACTCTTTGCCACACTCGATACGACGGTGCGTAAGGTTGTGTTCGATAATCTGCCGTTTTTGCTGTCGGACACTGTGGGATTTATCCGAAAACTGCCCACAGAACTTATCGAGTCATTCAAATCGACGCTTGATGAGGTGCGCGAGGCCGATTTGTTGATGCACGTGGTCGATATTTCACACCCCAATTTCGAGGAGCATATTGCCGTTGTGAAGCAGACTTTGCAGGATATAGGTGCCGGCGATAAACCGGTCTATTTGGTCTTTAACAAGATTGATGCTTACACCTATGTTAAAAAAGAAGAGGACGACCTCACGCCTGCCACCAAGCAAAATCTCTCGCTCGAAGATTTGAAGAAGAGTTGGATTGCCAAGGCCAATACCCCTTGTATCTTTATCTCGGCTGTCGAGCGATTGAATATCGAAAAGTTACGCTCGGACCTCTATGGTATGGTTCGTGAGATACACGCGGGACGTTATCCGTTCAACAACTTCCTCTATTAAGCCAACAAACCTAAAACAACATACCACGATGATTCACATTCTGAACAAGGAGAACACTATTCTCAACAAGTTTCTAGCACAAATTCGCGACAAGGGCGTGCAGGGTGACTCGATGCGTTTTCGCCGCAATATGGAGCGCATTGGCGAGATAATGAGTTACGAGATTTCCAAGACGATGAACTACACTACGCAGATTGTCCCTACGCCGCTGGGAGAGGCTGCCGTTGAGATGATTAACGACGATGTGGTTATCGCTACCATTTTGCGTGCCGGACTGCCTCTGCATCAGGGTTTTTTGAACTATTTCGATGATGCCAGCAATGCTTTTGTGTCGGCCTATCGTAAGAGTAGCAAGGGTGGGAAATTCACCATCAAGGTAGAGTATATCTCATCGTGCAATTTGGAGGGTAAGACCTTGCTTTTGGTTGACCCTATGTTGGCTACGGGAGCGTCGCTCGTGATGGTTTATGATGCTTTGGTCGAGAAGTGTGGTCAGCCCAAACATACCCACGTTGCATCGGTTATCGCCTCGGAGCAGGGTGTGGATTATGCGCTGAAACATATGCCCGCCAAGACTACAACATTGTGGGTGTGTGCTGTTGATGCCGAACTCACTTCACGCTCGTACATCGTGCCGGGTATCGGTGATGCCGGAGATTTGTCGTTTGGCGAGAAGTTGTAATATAGTCTGAAACGATTAGCCCTAATAGACAATGAAGAAGATTGTTTTTGGCCTGATGTTATTATGTCTGGCCGCTTGCTCGTCGCCATCGGGTGAGCGACTTATCAATATATACGACACAGCGGATATTATCTCACCGAATGTTGAAAGAGTGATACAGTCGGCCGATTATTATGATGTGCCTGTTATTGTGGCGACCTACAACTCACTCTCGATGCAAAATCTGAATGATTTTTGCGAGGCGGAGTTCGATAAGTATGCCGAGCAATTTGGCGACAATTTCAAATATTATGGTGTGTTGGTTGTCGCTTCGGCCAACCCGAATCTCGCCGTTGCAAAGTTTGGCGACAGGGTGGAGGAGTGGAACCATGGCGCACCCGACTATGGCTCGATGGAGTATTTTTCGTCGCAGTTGGAGGATGTGTCCATCGAGCGCAAGATACTTGTCACAATCGAGAAGGCTATGAATTATCGCCTAATGGAGAGCAATATCGTGGCCTACATTCGTGGCGAGATATTCGGTAACCTCTATACCGGTTTTGTGAAGCCTGGCGATGGTTTTTTCTATCGTTATATCATCTATCCCTGCCAATGGCCCTTTATCCAGATGCTGAAACTCACCAAGTCGTTCTATGTGGCTGTGGCTGTGGCGTTTTTGTTGCTCTTTGCCATATATAGGTGCCTTATTCTGCATATTGTGCGCTCGAAGCGAAATTATCTCGGTTTGCAGGCAGGTCAGGCGCAGCAAAATATGAATAAGGTGCAGACGGCGAATGGTTGTTTGGCGGCATTGCTGGTCAATATTCCTTTTATGTTGGGAGCCTTGTCGTTTGCCATATCGTTTGGTATAGGTGGTGTGGAGCATATCCAAGCCATTGTCGATGGTATGGGTTTGCCGATAGATGTGGTGACCAGGTTATATGAGAGTTCCTTGTCGCAAACCTCGGTTGTGTGGGCTATGGTGGTGGTCGTTTTGATGTGGATTGCCGAGTACAGAGGTGGGTATAATGCGATGACGACGCTGAAAGTTTCGGCTTTTGCCGTTGTGTTGCTTCTCTCGCCGATGTCGGTTTTGTGGGCTCTGTTTGTCTTCTATTTTACGAGTGTGATATATTTGCGAGCCTATAAAGCCTTTTGGGACGACACCTATATCAACTCCCGCATCAGTGGGTTAAGCAAATTTGCGTCCCTGTTCTATGCTGTTTTACAGCCTGCGGCTATGTGCTTGGGTATATTGCTCGGAACACATTTCGGCTCAATACCGAAGCGCACATTTGAGTTTGAGAATATCGACCGGATAGAGTTTGTGCAGCAAAAGGAGTCACATACGGCTACCGAAGCGTTGCAACTGTGGTACGATAAATTACATCGATAATTCCATCGTGGAGTCTGACAAAATGAGCGTATCCGAATAAATCAGGATACGCTCTTATTTTTATTGAAATCTGCTGCCCTACTTTTTTACATTCACCGTTCTGGTTGCGGGGTTGAACGATATGATATCGCTCGAAAAGAGCCGCTCGATATGACCACTGCGAATCATCTCGTCGGTGGGGAGGATATGCACCTCTGGTGGCGAGATAAGGGCTACGGCATCACATAGTTCAAGAGCAATATCCAACTCGTGCGTCGAGAAGATTATACACTTCTGCTCGTCGTGTGCCAAACGGCGGAGCAGAGAGCATAGTTCATAGCGGTTGGGCATATCCAAAAATGCCGTAGGCTCGTCGAGCAAAATGATAGGTGTCTGCTGTGCCAGAGCGCGGGCAATCATTATGCGCTGACATTCGCCGTCCGACATACAATCCATCGTCTTGTCGGCGTAGTCACTCATACCCACCGCAGCCAAAGCCTCGTTGATAATGGCCTCGTCGTGCGCCTGCTGGCGACCTATCCAATTGGTGTAGGGTGCGCGCCCGAGTGCCACCACATCGCGTGAGCGGAGGTTGGCGATGCGTACTTTGTCGGTTGTGACAAATGCCACCCTTGTAGCCATCTCGGCAGGGGTGAGCGTAGCCAAATCCTTACCACAGAGTTCTATGCACCCTTTGTATGGCTCGCCTATGCCGGCTATGGCGCGTAGCAGGGTGCTCTTACCCGTACCGTTGCGACCTACAAGAGCCGTCAAAGCCCCTGCTGTAACCTCGCCCGAGAGATTATCGATAAGCGTGCGGTCGCCATATCCGAGTGTGAGATTCTTAAAGCGTATCATAGCCTAAACAATATTTTTATTGCGCACCACAACCCATACGACGATAGGAATACCCAGCAGAGCCGTAATGGTATTGACGGGCAGAGTCAGCATTTTTGAGATAATATCGCAGATGAGGAGAGCCACAGCACCCGTCAAGGCCGCCGCCGGCATCAACACGCAATGGTCGGCATTGCGGAACATTATGCGTGCCACGTGCGGAATAGCCAATCCTATGAAGCCGATAGGGCCACAAAAGGCTGTCACCGTACCTGCCAAAAGGGTGGTCGAGAGCAAAATCAACATTCGCGTACGAGCAATATTTAGGCCCATAGTACGGGCATAAGGCTCGCCCAGAAGCAACATATTCAGAGGCTTAATCACCGCCACAGCAATAGCCAATCCCGCCACGACGGCCGGTGCTACAAGCCACATCTGCGCCGTTGTAACATCGCCCAGCGAGCCCATAGTCCATACCACAAAACTCTTCAATGCCTCCTCGTGGCTCAGGTATTGCAGCACCTGAACAATGGCACTCACGGCCGAACCAATCATCATTCCGAGAATAAGAATAACCATAATATCCTTTATGCGGCGGCTTACGGCGGCAACCATAGCCAAGACTGCCGCAGCACCCACCCACGCAGCACCTGCCACGCCAAAAGAGGATAGCAACGACGAGCCACCCAACCCCAAAAGCGGTGCGCCGAGGATAAATAACGCCACGCCGAGGCTTGCACCCGAACTTACGCCCAAGACATAAGGTCCGGCCAAGGGGTTGCGGAAGAGTGTCTGCATCTGCAAACCGCTCACCGCCAGAGCCGCACCGGCCAAGATGGCCATCAGGGCCTTCATCAGGCGTATATCGATGATGATTTTTGCTGTTATGGGGTTGCACTCACCTCCCGTCAGCACAGCCCATATATCGCCGAGGCTCACATCGACCGAGCCGACACACATATCGACGGCGAAGAGTACCACGACGCAGAGCGTGAGTAGCGGAAAGAGTATGGTTGAGCGTTGGTTCATTAGTTTAGCCGTGTATAATAATATAATGTATGCTCCTTGCCCATAATCTCGGGGTGGAGAATCGTGGCGAGGTCTTTAAGGATAATATCGGGACGTACCACGCCCGACTCCCAAAAGTCGGAGCCTCCACTCGGTGTGCGGCGTGCGATGTTATTATAAACTTGCCGCTCTTTGACAACCCTTACATCGGCAAAGCGGGGATTTTGTGAGGTGAGTTCTCGCAAAGAGGTGCAACCGCCCACATTTACCCACACATCGGCACTCTCGGCATAGAGCAAAGCCTGCTCGATATCTATCGGCTTCGAGGTGTTGCCTTCGCCTTCGGTGGTGTAGCAGCGACCGCCGGCATCGGCTATTATGCGGGCCATATAGTTGTTCTCCGAGGGCAATACCCACGCATCACGATAGGGCGTGTTTATCATCACTTGGGGGCGTGAGGCTGCCGAAGTATGCTCCGCAAGACGCTTTGCCGTTGAGTTGTAATCTTCGGCTATGGCGTTGAAACACTCCTCTCCTTGCGCTTGTAGGCCTATTGTTGCAGCGACGGCGACAATCCATTCGGCCTTGCCAAGAGGTGATGATTCGACATACTCACCGATGTAGAGATAGGGTATGGCCAACTCACGCAACTTGCGCTCGATGCTACTCTCGGCCGATACGCCATATAACAGCACAAGGTCGGCATCAAGAGCAAGCAACAACTCGTAGTTCATATTGCTGTCGTAACCAATGTCGCCAATCCGGTCGCGATGGGCTACGATATAGTCGTTCATAATAAAATCTATGCCCGACACCCCGACAACACGCTCCACTTCGCCTATGGCGTCCAACATCGCCACGTGACTCGACGATAGGCACACGATGCGCTCGGCCGGAGCGGTGATGCGTTGCACCTCGGGGTGTTGCGCAGTGTCGAAACGTTTCTCGCTGTCGATGAGTAACATCTGCTCCACACCCTTGGCGCCTTGCCACGGATTTTTCACCACGATAAGTCTTGCATCGCCCTCCTGTGTTGAGCGAATCTCAAATCCTGCGGCGTATTGCGGCCGATAATCCACCTCACTGAAACGCTCTATGTCGAACGGTGCAACCTCTCCGCAACACCCTGCCGGGCAGAGCGCAAAGAGCAAAACTATATGTCGTAAAAGGTGGCGCATAAGGCTTTCTTTCTCAATATAAGGTGTTTATTCGATGCCAAAGGTACGAAAAAATAGGGAAAAATTTTGTTTTCAGGAATTTATTGTTATCTTTGCACCGCTAAAAAGCACATAAACACTTAATTAAAAATTATTATGAACAATTACGAAACCGTTTTCATTGTCACTCCCGTCCTTTCAGACGCACAGGTGAAGGAGGTTGCTGACAAATTCCAGGGCATCATTACCGAGAACGGCGGTCAGATTGTGAATGTGGAGAACTGGGGCTTGAAGAAACTTGCCTATCCTATTCAGAAGAAGACTACCGGTTTCTACTTCCTGGTAGAGTTCGAGGGTGAGGGTTCACTCATCGAGAAACTCGAGACCGGCTACCGCCGCGACGAGCGCATCATTCGTTTCTTAACTTTCAAGCAGGACAAGTTCGCTGTGGAGTACTCTGCAAAGCGTCGCGCCAAGCTTGCTAACAAATCACAGGAGGAGTAAACTATGGCACAGGAGAATGTAAATGCAGCAGGCGAGATTCGTTACTTGAATCCCGTATCAGTTGATGTAAAGAAGAAGAAGTACTGCCGTTTCAAGAAACTCGGCATCAAGTACGTAGATTATAAGGACGGTGAGTTCTTGAAGAAGTTCCTCAACGAGCAGGGTAAGATTTTGCCCCGTCGCCTCACGGGTACTTCACAGAAGTTCCAGAAGAAGGTAGCACAGGCTGTTAAGCGTGCGCGTCACCTCGCAATTTTGCCGTTCGTAACCGATTGTATGAAATAATTAAGAGGAGGAGAGCAATATGGAAGTTATTCTTATCAAAGATGTAGAGAACTTGGGTTATGCTAACGATATCGTTAACGTAAAGCCCGGTTACGCAAACAATTACTTGATTCCTCAGGGTTTTGCAAAGGCCGCTACCGCTTCTGCAAAGAAGGTATTGGCCGAGAACCTTCGCCAGCGCGCTCACAAGGACGCCAAGATTTTGGCTGATGCACAGGCTTTGGCAGAGAAGTTGGCTAACTTGCCTTTGGTTATCACCGTTAAGGCCGAGGAGGGTAAGATTTTCGGTGCTGTGACTTCCGCTGATGTTGCCGAGGCTTTGGCAGCGAAGGAGGTTGTAGTTGACCGCAAGGCTATCGTTGTTGATGCAATCAAGACCGTAGGCGAGTACACTGCTACTGTTAAGCTTCACCGCGAGGTTAAGGCTACTATGGCTTTGTCAGTAGTTGCCGAGGAGTAAAAATTACCTAACGATGCTCTTTTGGCATCTGTTCGGTCGCGAAAATGCTCACATACGCTAAGTATGCTGCGCTTTTCTCTCGGTCACAGTTTCAAAATAGTTATCGTTATGTGAATTTTTCGATATTAAATGCCTGACCTTGGGGTTGGGCATTTTTTTGTCGCCTTGAAAAGCCGCTTTAATACAAGCAAAATACCGAATACCGAATAAGAAAGCAGATTCCTACTGGGATAGGTCTTTTAATTTTTAACTGATTGATTATCAGTGTTAGTTTTTTACGAAAATTGCTAAATCCTACATAGAAGGCTACATGGAGGTCGTAATCAAGCCAAAAACTACGAATGCAAAGGTACATAGAACTTTTGAAAGTAAAGCACTGAAATCAAGCATCTTCCAAAGATGCATTGTGAATGAACAAAGGTGGCGTATGAGAGAACTACAATGTTCACTACATACGCCACTCATAATCAAACGACAGTCACAAGTTACATATAGAAAATAGCTCCGTTTACATTTTTGCCATCCAATTTGCGTCCGAGATACAACTTTTGCATTTCGATATCAGCTATCTCTATATTAAGACAATCTCTTTCTTTTTCAGCGGAATCTTCGATATTTAGCAATCTAAATACTCCCACAATTGTACAATTACACACTGCACAAACAAATTTCACCTTTTTCATATTTTGTTCATTAATATACCAAGCCTTTCGGGCCGCTGATATAAGGTCGGAGTACATATAGTAACTATCATTGATAACGACACAAAGAATAGTTCCTGAATTACTTTTATCAATCTTAAGGTTGGACTTCATGCTATTCTTGGATGCAATCATCTGTCCGATTTTTGCAAAGTATTCCACTTGTGCCAATGTGGAAAAAGAGAATCTGTTTCTATCTTTCATATTCATTATAGTACTTAAATTTGTATTAAAAACCATACCCGACAATATCCGAAGCATAGTTGCTCCAATACAATGTTGTCTTATATGCCTCTTCTGAACCTATCGGCACATAAATCTTACGCCCCCAAG
>CAZQMC010000058.1:0-12875 GCA_964594305.1 uncultured Alistipes sp.
AATATACTTGCGTAACAGCGTAACAGCGTAACAGGGGTGTTACGTTTGTTACGTTTGTTACGTTTGTTACGTCGGCTACGTTTGCGACGGATAAACAAAAAAGCAAAGACCTAAAAATCTTTGCTCTTTTATCTTTAACCCTGCTATGCAGGCTTTTCCTCCTCGCGGCTCGGCATAGTGCAAGCAAGCCTTGCCCTCTGCTCTCGCTCCGCAGCGTCGGTTAATCCCGCTTTGCGGTCTTTTCCTCTTTACTCTTTATCTCGGCAGTACCTCGACTTTGAGCTTTGCGTAGGCTGCCTCGGCCTTTGCCAAAGCCTCCTCGACACTATTGTCACGCGCGAGGATTACACCCATACGGCGGTGGCCCTTAACCTCGGGCTTACCAAACAGGCGCACCTGCACATTCTTCTCCGAGAGGACATCTTCCAAGCCGCTGAACACTACCTTATCGCTATCTCCCTCGACAACCACAGCCTTCGAGGCACTCGGACCATAGAACTCGATATGAGGAATAGGCAAGCCGAGAATAGCCCTTGCGTGCAGAGCGAACTCCGACAAATCCTGCGAAATCATCGTAACCATACCTGTATCGTGCGGGCGGGGTGACACCTCACTGAACAGCACCTCATCGCCACAGACAAAGAGTTCAACACCGAAGATTCCGTAGCCACCCAAAGCATCGGTAACCTTGCCCGCAATCTCGCGAGCCTTCGCCAAAGCCACCTCGCTCATAGGCTGGGGCTGCCACGACTCACGATAGTCGCCATCGACCTGATGGTGGCCGATAGGATTGAGGAACGATGTACCGGCAGAGTGACGCACTGTGAGAAGTGTAATCTCGTAGTCGAACTTCACAAAGCCCTCGACGATAACCTCGCCGCCACCTGCTCGACCGCCCTCCTGTGCAATCTTCCACGACGCATCAGCACCCTCGGGACTCTTGCAGACGCTCTGACCGTGGCCCGACGACGACATAATAGGCTTAACGACGCAAGGCGTACCAATCGCCTCGATAGCGGCATCGAACTCCTCGCGCGTAGCGGCAAAACGGTAGGGTGAGGTCTTGATACCCAACTCCTCGGCCGCCAAACGGCGGATACCCTTACGGTTCATCGTGAGCAGCGTAGCATTGGCCGTAGGGATAACATTATAGCCCTCCTTCTCCAACTCCACAAGCGTAGGTGTAGCGATAGCCTCCACCTCGGGAATGATATAGTCGGGTTTCTCCTTCTCGATAATCTCGCGCAGACGCTCGCCGTCCAACATCGACAGCACATAGGAGCGATGTGCGACCTGCATAGCGGGTGCATTCTCATATCTGTCCAACGCAACAACCTCTACACCATAGCGTTGCAACTCAATAGCAACCTCTTTACCTAACTCTCCCGAGCCACACAGCACGGCCTTCTTGCCGACGGTGGTCATAGGAGTACCTAATTTAACCATATTTTTATTCTGCATTTATTTCACTTTGGATTCACAATAAGCACAGCGATATTCGCCATCGGCTGTGGCGTGGAACAACTTATCGACATCCTCCACATTCGAGATACATTGACGGCCGCTACACTGCCAATCATTATGCATCTCCTCGCCACGCAAGCGAGGTGTAAGACCCTCGGCAGGCTGCTCCTCGGCCCACTTCAACAATGTATAAATCAGTGCCATACGCACAAATTTACCATTCTCGACCTGACGGAAATATGCCGCACGCGCATCGTTATCGACATCACGCGTAATCTCATTGACGCGGGGTAGTGGGTGCAGGACAATCATATCGGGCCTTGCAGCCTTCATACGCTCGGGATTGAGTATGAAACTGTCCTTCAAACGCTCAAACTCCTCCTCGTCCAAGAAACGCTCCTTCTGCACGCGTGTCATATAGAGAATATCCAACTCGGGCAAAACCTCCTCCATAGAGGTAACCTCACGAGTGGGGATATTGTTCTTATCGCACACCTCACGACGGATATACGACGGTAAGCGCAACTCCTCGGGGGCAATCAAAATAACATTGATACCCTCGTAGCGTGACAGAGCCTTGATGAGAGAGTGTACCGTACGACCAAACTTCAAGTCGCCACAGAAACCAATCGTCAGATTATCCAGACGGCCCTTCTCGCGACGGATAGTCAATAGGTCTGTCAAAGTCTGCGTGGGGTGAGCGTGACTGCCGTCACCGGCATTGATGACCGGCACATCGGCATAGTGCGATGCCACAAGCGGAGCACCCTCCTTCGAGTGACGCATAGCGATAATATCGGCAAAGCAACCCAAAACACGCACCGTATCGGCGACGGTTTCGCCCTTGCTCACCGACGATGAGGCAGCATCGGAGAAGCCCAACACGCTACCTCCCAACTCCATCATTGCCGAAGTGAAACTCAATCGTGTGCGGGTACTCGGCTCATAAAACAGGGTAGCCAACTTCTTACCCTTACACGCCTCGGCATACTTCGCGCGATTGGCAATAATATCGAGTGCCGTAGAGATAATCTGGTCAACCTCGGCAACCGAAATATCGGTAGTATCTATCAGGTGTCGCATAGTCGTAAATTTTATGCGTGAAAAAAACTATTTGTTAATCCAACTCTCGTCAGAAGGGTTGTTACGGAAGGCGATGATGCGTGCGCAATCCTCCTGTTTGATATAGCCCTCCTCGGCGGCAACCTCCACCAAAGCGTCAAGGTCGCAGAGCGAGTGGTTGATGACCTCGGCCTCGGCCATACGGTCCAAGCCCTTCTTCATACCGTAGGTAAAGATGCTCACAACACCCAACACCTCGGCACCTGCCTCACGCAACACATTGACAACCTCGATACAACTGCCTCCTGTCGAAATCAAATCCTCGACAACGACAACCTTCTGGCCCTTATCCAACTTACCCTCAATCTGATTTGTACGGCCGTGGTCCTTCGCTCCGCTACGCACATAACCCATAGGCTTATCCAAAATAGTAGCCACGATAGCGGCGTGAGCGATACCGGCAGTCGATGTACCCATCAACACCTCACACTCGGGGAAATGAGTCTTCACCAACTCCGACAAACCCTTCTCGACATTGTCACGCACACGAGGAGCGGTGAGTGTCAGGCGGTTATCGCAGTAAATCGGGCTTTTGATGCCACTTGCCCAAGTAAAGGGCTGCTCGGGACGCAAAAAGACTGCGCCAATAGAAAGAAGGTCTTTCGCAATACTCTTTTTCATACTCTTATATCGGTTTTTTGATTTCACACAACAAATTACTAACTCTATCCCACAAACTCGGCAACGCAACGCTTATATGCCGCTACGGGGTCCTCGGCCTCGGTGATGGGACGACCTACGACGATATAGTCGGCACCAATCTCTCGGGCACGAGCAGGGGTAGTGACTCTCACCTGGTCACCCACAGCACCATCGGCAAAACGCACACCCGGAGTAACGGTCACAAACTCTGCACCGCAAGCCTCCTTGACCATACCGGCCTCCAATGGCGAACAAACCACGCCATCAAGTCCTGCCTCCTTGGCATTCTTGGCATAATGGACAACAGTGTCGTTAATCGTAGCGTTAATAAGCAAATCACGCTGCATACGCTCCTCGCTTGTCGAGGTGAGTTGTGTCACAGCCAGCAACACAGGGCGTGAGCCATCGGGGCGAGTGAGGCCCTCGACAGCAGCCTTCATCATCTCGATAGTACCGGCAGCGTGGAGGTTACACATATCGACATTGAGAGCCGACAACACCTTCATAGCCTTCTTGACGGTATTGGGAATGTCGTGCAGTTTCAAGTCGAGGAAGACCTTATGGCCTCGGGCCTTCAACTCCCACACAATGACCGGACCTGTGGCATAATAGAGTTCCATACCAATCTTGACAAAAGGCTTACAATCGGTAAACTTATCCAAAAATTCAAGCGTCTTGTCCATTGTCGAAAAATCGCACGCAATAATTACATCTCTTTGGCTCATAGGATATTATATTTAGAGTTATACACATATATTTTCAAAGTGCTAATTTAGCGTTTTTCAGCGATAAAAACAATAGCAAAAAAAGGCTTTTTACACATCGTAAAAAAATAACCACCTCGCACGAACAGGTGGAGGTGGTCATTTTTAGCAATTCATAGCACCGCAGCAGTGGATAACCTGACCGCTGACATACCCCGAGAGGTCGCTGGCCAAGAAGAGTGCCACATTGGCAACATCTTCCGGAGTACCGCCTCGACGCAGAGGTATCATCTTGTTCCACGCCTCACGCACATCGTCGGGCAACTGATTTGTCATCTCGGTAATAATAAAGCCCGGGGCGATGCAGTTGGCACGAATACCTCGTGGGCCCATCTCCTTGGCGATAGACTTCGCCAGACCAATCATACCGGCCTTTGACGCCGAATAGTTGCACTGGCCGGCATTACCCGACACACCCACAACCGACGACATATTGATAATAGAGCCGCTACGCTGCTTGGCCATAACGGGTGTTACGGCGTGAATGAAATTGAATGCCGACTTCAAATTGACATTTATAACAGCGTCCCACTGCGCCTCCGACATACGCATCATAAGGCCATCTTTCGTGATACCTGCATTATTTACAAGAATATCCAGACGACCGAAATCGGCCACAATCTGCGCCACGACATCGTGAGCCTCATCAAACGATGCAGCATTCGACGCATAGGCCTTCGCCTTAACGCCATAAGCCTCCAACTCCTTCAAAGTCTGCTCGGCAGCCTCGTTGATTACCAAATCGGTGAATGCCACAGCAGCACCCTGCTCGGCAAAACGCAAGGCAACAGCCTTACCAATACCTCGGGCAGCACCTGTTACAAGTGCAACCTTTCCCTCCAACAACTTCATATCTCAACTCTTTTTTATTCGTTATTCCACTTACGCAATGCCACACAAGCATTATGACCACCAAAGCCCAATGAATTGGATATCGCCACCGTCAAATCGGCACGACGAGCCACATTGGGAGTGTAATCCAAATCGCAATCGGGGTCCGGAGTATCCAAGCCGATTGTGGGCGGCACAATACCATTCTTCAAAGCCAACGCCGAAGCAATCAACTCAACGGCTCCCGTAGCACCCAACAGGTGACCGGTCATCGACTTTGTAGAACTAATCATAGCCTTGCGGGCCGCCTCCTCACCCATAGCGAGTTTGATGGCTATCGTCTCCGACTTATCGTTCAACGGGGTACTTGTACCGTGTGCATTGATATAGATAACATCTTTCTCCGCATCAAATCCTGCCTCGGTGAGCGACTGCTTGATGGCACGCGACGCAGGCACGCCATCGGGGCTTGGGGCTGTGACGTGATGAGCATCACAACTATTACCATAACCCACAACCTCGGCGTAGATATGTGCGCCACGCTTCAACGCATTCTCCAACGACTCAAAGACAAGCACGCCGGCACCCTCACCCATAACGAAACCACAACGATTTGCGTTAAATGGTATAGAGGCCTTCAACGGGTCGGTCGAGCGTGACAGAGCCTTACTGTTGGCAAAGCCACCGATAGCCAAAGGATGCACCGAAGCCTCGGCTCCACCTGTAATAATAGCGTCGGCGTAGCCGTGTTTGATGGCACGATAAGCCTCACCGGCAGCGTGAGTACCCGTAGCACAAGCGGTAACCACAGGCAGACAAACGCCCTGCGCACCGAACTTTATAGCCACATTACCCGCCGCGATATTGCCAATCATCATAGGCACAAACAAGGGCGAAATACGATGAACACCCTCATTGAGCAACTTCTCGGTCTCGGCCACAAAAGTCTGCATACCACCGATACCCGAGCCAATATATACGCCAAAACGCTCGGCAGCGACATTCTCACCGCTGCACAAACCGCTATCCTTCACAGCCTGCATAGCCGCCGCAAGAGCATATTGGCAGTAGGGGTCATTACGACGCACGTCGTTACGCTCCAAACCCTGCTCCTCGGCATTAAAATCCTTAACCTGTCCCGCAACGCTTACCGGCAGGTCATAATCCTCATAGCCCTTGATGTGGTCGATACCACACTTACCCTCTACAAGGCTATTCCAAAAATCTGCGATATTGTTTCCGACGGGAGAGATAACACCCACACCGGTAATAACTACTCGCTGTTCCATTTTTTGTCCTGATTTAATGTTTTATCTTATTCTTACTATTTTGCCCACTCTATTATGCACGCACCGGTGGTAAAGCCTGCGCCAAAGGCACTCATCAATATCTTGTCGCCCTTCTGCAACTTGCCCTCTCGCGACAACTCGTCCAAAAGCAGAGGTATGCTCGCCGACGAAGTATTACCGCAACGCTCGACATTGTGGGGGAAGTGAGCGATATCCAACTTCAAATAGTTCGCCACAGCCTCCACGATACGCATATTTGCCTGATGCAACAGATAATATTTCACATCACTCGGCTGCAAGTCAGACTCTTTGAGCAGGGTAGTGATATCTCTCACCGATGAGAGTACCGCCGTCTTAAAGACCTCCCTACCGTTCATATACATCGGGCCGAACAACTCCTCCTTATTGATATAAGGAGTAGGCTCCAAGCGTCGTCTGTAATAGAGGCAATCGGTCTTGCTCACTGTCGTCAAGCGTGAAGTGAATGACTCCTCACCGGCAGTCACTACCACAGCACCTGCGCCATCACCAAACAGCACGCACAATGCGCGGTCCGACCAATCGACCATACGAGTAGGCTCCTCGGCCGCCAATACCAGCACATTTTTCGCCTTACCGCTCTTAATACGGTCATCGGCCATATCCAAAGCGTATATAAATCCCGAGCAGGCAGCATTCACATCGACACAAGCACACTTGGCACCGATAGCACCCTGCACTATGCAACTCAAAGCGGGTGTGATATACTCATTCACCACATTCGAGCAAATTATGTAATCTATATCTGTCGGTGCAAGTCCTGCATCTTCTATCGCTTGGCGTGCCGCATCGGTCGCCATATCTTCCAATTTTTCCGATGATATTACCTTACGCGAAGAGATTCCCGTTCTCTCACGAATCCACTCATCACTTGTCGCGAGAAACTCCTCCAACATCGCATTAGTCACAACAGTAGCAGGAGAAAACCTGCCCGTACCAATAATTTTCATTCCTTTTAATAAAACTTTGTTTTGTTAATAATCGGCAACAATTCGCGACATATTATTGCTCGGCTGCAAAAATACCCAAAGAACTTCAATACCCCTCTTGGAGGTGGTCGAAAGTCGGTTTTTGTGACGAAACAATGATTATCTGTGGTAAAAATTATGTTATTTCAACTAATTTTTGCATCTTTGCACCGCACATTAACCGCAAAAGTATGACAAATATACTAAAAAACCAAGATATTCCCAAGTTCCTGCTTGATAAACGTTATTTGGCAGGTTCCGTATTTTTCATTCTGACTTTCTCTATATTTTTTATGCTACTCTATACGCCGTTCTCTATGACAGTATGGTTTAGTGTGAATAATATCGAGCAGTTTGGAATGACCGCATCGTTCTATATCGTGGCACTCGCCATTTTATCTATAAGTAAGATTGGAATGTATGCTATCCAGAGCCGAGTGCGTTTCACATATCCCAAATATATCTTGTGGATTGTGGCCGAAGTTGTCATCATTTCGCTCTTTTATACCCATTTTACCTACGTATTTGTTCCGCTGTTAGAGGGTTCGGTATGGCATACTATGGGCAAGGCCTTCGGTTGTGTATCGCTCATCATTGCTATCCCATACTCTATCCTGACTCTCTACGCCGCATACAGGGCCAAAACCGAGGAGTTGGAGATGTTACAATACGAGATGTCGTTACAACCCGAGCCGGCAGCGTCGTATCCCTCGCTGGTTAATCTATACGACTACAACGGCACGCTGAAACTTACAATCAGTTCCGACTCGCTGTACTATATGGAGTCGCAAGATAACTATGTGAAGATATATTACATCAACCAAGGCAAACTCTCGTCATATATGTTGCGTTGTCGCACCAAAGCCATCGAGGAGAATCTTGCCGGGACAAATATGGTGCGTTGCCACCGCTCATATATGGTCAATGTGTTGAAAATCGACAACATCAAGAAGGGTACAAAGGGCCGACACATCATTCTCAACAACGAAGAGATAAAACCCATTCCCGTATCGAAGAGTTATTTCAAGAATCTGGTTGAGACTATCGAGAAATACAACGCATCGAAAAATACAATAGTAGCGCAACCGATTGTACAGCCCATCGAGGAAGAGGTTGTGACCAATACGGGCGAAGGTGAGGCGGAGAGATAATCAACTTTCACAACACTGACACACAAAACAAAAGTCGGAGACTTTCGAGGCCTCCGACTTTTTATTTCGACAATCGACCGAATTACTCCACAACGCCGATAATATCGCTCAAACGCTCTATGCCCAGACGCTCCATCTCGCGGGGCAGAGCCTCGATAATCTCCTTACAGGCATAGGGATTTTTCAGATTGGCGGCACCCACCTGAACGGCCGTAGCACCCGCCATCATCATCTCGATAACATCGGCAGCACTCTCTACGCCACCGCAACCCATAACTGGAATCTTACAAGCCTTCGACACCTGATAGACCATTCTCACAGCCACAGGGAAAACGGCAGGGCCTGAAAAACCGCCCATCTTATTGGCAATGACAGGCTTACGACGCAGAGTATCAATTCGCATACCCAACAGCGTATTTATCAAGCATATACCATCGGCACCAGCCTCCTCACACGCCTTGGCAATAGCGACGATATCGGTAACATTGGGGCTCAACTTAATAAACACCGGTTTGGTCGTAACGGCCTTTACGGCACGCGTCACCTCGGCAGCCATCTCGGGTTGAGTACCGAAACTCATACCTCCGTTATGCACATTGGGGCACGACACATTGACCTCCAAAATCTCGATCTGCTCCTGCCTATCCATCTTGGCACAACACTCTTGATACTCGTCGATAGAGAAGCCGCTTATGTTGGCTATTATGGGCTTATGGAAAATCTTACGCAACGCGGGCAACTCTCGCTCAATAACCATATCTACACCCGGATTTTGCAAACCTACCGAGTTAATCAACCCCGCACGACACTCGGCAATACGAGGGGTAGGATTACCAAAGCGCGCCTCACGCGTAGTACCCTTCACCGAGATAGAGCCAAGCACATTTATATCGTAAAACTCGTTATGCTCGCGGCCAAAGCCGAATGTACCAGAGGCAGGCACTACGGGGTTCTCCAACCTCACACCGCACAACTCAACCGACAAATCAAAATTCTTCTCCATAGCCTTACCAAATTATCTCCTCACGCTTCATCACAGGGCCCTCCTTGCAGATGCGCTTATTGCCTGTCAAGGTCTTGCACGAGCAACCCATACAAGCACCAAATCCGCAACCCATACGCTCCTCGAACGATAGTTCGCCCCTCTTATCCGTCACGCCGCACAAAGCCTTCAACATAGGCAACGGCCCACACGAATAGAAGTAGTCGAAATCGAGAGAAGCCTCCGCAATGGCATCAGTAACAAAGCCTTTAACACCCATCGAGCCGTCGGCCGTAGCGACATACACCTCGGCACCCAATGCCCGAAACTCATCGGCATAAAAGACCTCATCGGCACGATTGAAGCCCAACACAACGCTCACCTTGCGGCCTCGTGCGATGAGTTCCTTGGCCAAGTGATAGAGTGGGGGAACACCCACGCCACCACCTACCAGCAGCGGTCTTTCGCACTCCACATCTTCGTTGAAGCCATTTCCCAAGCCTGTAAGCAAATCGAGGCTCTCGCCCGCGTGCATTTGCTTCATCTGCTCGGTACCACGCCCCACAACCTTATAGATAAGCGTGATGGTCTGCTCGTCCCAATCGCAAATCGAGATAGGACGACGCAGATACAGCCCCTCCAACTCGATATTGACGAACTGTCCCGAATGGCTTATCCACTTGGTATCGCCCTCCAAGACCATACGCCACACATCGCGCGTAAGAGGCTCGTTTGACAGGATTTTATATATACCTTTTTTGTACATAACGCTTTAATTACTTGCCGTCAATGGTTGATACTCCGAGAGTTATCTCTTCCAACACGTCGAGCAAAACACTTACCGTCTCCAATGCTGTAAACAGCGACACATTATTCTCGGCCGCAGCCCTACGAATATCATATCCGTCACGACGTGTGCTATGCTGATTTACATCGATAGTATTGATGACATAGGTCACGTGGCCCTTGCGCAAAGAGTCGTAAATCTCGGTGCTGCCCTCGCTGAGTTTAAGCAGATGACGAGTACGAATACCGTGACTACGCAAGAACTCGCAAGTACCCTCTGTAGCCTCGATATTGAAGCCCAAATCGTAGAAACGCTTGATGAGCGGCAAAGCACGCTGCTTATCGGCATCGGCAATCGTCACGAAGATAGTACCATAGTTGGCCACAGCCACGCCCGACGACTGCAAAGATTTATACAACGCACGATTAAGGCTCTTATCGTAACCAATAGCCTCACCCGTCGATTTCATTTCGGGCGAGAGGTAAGAATCGACACCACGAATCTTGGCAAACGAGAAGGCAGGCGACTTAACAAACCAGCGAGTACTCTCCTTGCCATAGACCTCGGTGATACCCTGCTCACGAAGCGAGTGACCGAGGATTACCATCGTAGCAATCTTGGCCATAGGCACACCCGTAGATTTCGACAAAAATGGCACGGTACGCGACGAACGAGGATTAACCTCAATTACATAGACCTTATCCTGCTCATCGACAATGAATTGGATATTAAACAAGCCCACAATACCGATAGCCAAGCCCAACTGCTTGGTATATTCTATGATAGTATCCTTCACCTGCTGGCTTACGCTGAAAGTGGGATATACGCTGATAGAGTCGCCCGAGTGAATACCCGTACGCTCGACGTGCTCCATAATACCCGGGATAAATACATCTGTACCGTCACAAATGGCATCTACCTCCAACTCCTTACCCTGAATATACTTATCGACCAAGACGGGCGACTTCTCGTTAATCTCAACAGCCGAGCGCAGGTAGTGGCGCAGAGTCTCCTCGTTACCCACAATCTGCATAGCACGACCGCCCAGCACGAAACTTGGGCGCACCAAAACAGGATAACCGATAGCAGAGGCAGCCTCGACACCGGCCTCGATGTCGGTCACAGCCTTTGCCTTGGGTTGCGGGATACCCACCTCGTTCATAATACGCTCGAAGCACTTTCTATCCTCGGCGTTATTGATAGCCTCGATACCTGTACCGATAATCTTCACGCCCAAATCGGCCAAAGGCTCGGCCAAGTTGATAGCGGTCTGACCACCCAACGACACAACAATACCGTCAGGCTGCTCCAACTCCACGACATTCATCACGTCCTCGACAGTCAGCGGCTCGAAATAGAGTTTGTCGCTGATTGTATAGTCGGTAGATACGGTTTCGGGGTTGTTATTGATGATGATAGCCTCATAGCCCGCCTCCTTAATGGTCCAGATAGCGTGAACGGTCGAGTAGTCGAACTCCACACCCTGACCGATACGGATAGGGCCGGAGCCAAGCACCAAAATCTTCTTTCTGTCGCTCTTTACAGACTCATTCTCACACTCATAAGTCGAGTAGAAGTAGGGTACATAGGTGTCAATCTCACCTGCGCAAGAGTCGATAATCTTATACACAGGGAAGATATTCTCGGCCTTACGCTTCAAGAATACCTCGGCCTCGGTCATACCCCAAAGTTGGCCAATATATTTGTCGCTGAAACCCATCTTCTTGGCCTCACGCAACACCGCCGCATCGCCCTTGGCAGCCGACACAACCTTTTCCATCTCGACAATGTTCTTCAACTTCTCCAAGAACAACATGTCAATCTTGGTATGGTTGTAGATGATGAGCAAATCAACGCCCAGGCGAATCAACTGCGCAATAGCATAGATTCTATCGTCAGTTCCCTTGCGGATATACTCAAGTAAAGCCTCCACCGACCAATCGTCGAACTTCTTATGATAGATGTGGCAGACACCTGTTTCCAACGAACGCACAGCCTTCAATAAGCCCTCCTCGATGGTGCGGCCGATACTCATAACTTCACCCGTAGCCTTCATCTGCGTACCCAGCTCATTCGACGCATCACTAAACTTATCGAATGGGAAGCGTGCAACCTTCAGCACTACATAGTCCAAAGCCGGCTCGAAGCAGGCAGGGCGATTCGAGATGGTAATCTCGTCGAGCGTCAAGCCCACAGCAATCTTTGCCGTAACGCGCGCGATAGGGAATCCACTCGCCTTTGAAGCCAAAGCAGAAGAGCGTGACACACGAGGATTAACCTCGATGATATAATACTTGAACGACAAGGGGTCCAAAGCGAACTGCACATTACAGCCACCCTCAATCTTCAAGGCGCGAATAATCTTCAAGGCGCTGTTTCGGAGCAACTGGTACTCCTTATCGGTCAAGGTCTGCGCAGGAGCAACGACCATAGAGTCACCTGTATGGATACCCACAGGGTCGATATTCTCCATACTACAAATAGCGATAGCCGTATCGTTCTTATCACGCATCACCTCGAACTCAATCTCCTTGTAGCCCTTGATGCTCTTCTCAACCAAAACCTGATGTACGGGAGAGAGGATAAGTGCATTACGCATAATCTCGCGCAACTCCTCCTCATTATCCGCGAAGCCGCCGCCTGTACCTCCCAAAGTAAACGCTGGGCGCAAAACTACGGGGTAGCCAATCTCCTCGGCGGCCTTCACGCCGTCCTCCATAGTATTTACCACGAGTGAGGGCAACACCGGCTCACCAATGCCGATACACAAATCCTTGAACAGCTCTCTATCCTCGGCCTGCTCGATACTTTCGAACGAAGTACCCAGAATCTCGAC
>CAZQMC010000059.1:0-12565 GCA_964594305.1 uncultured Alistipes sp.
CCGATGATTGGCTAAATCTCTGATTTGGGTGACGCAATGATAAAGTCAGGAAACAAGGTCTGCCCTTTGTGAGCAGACCTTGCGTGTGAATTGTTTATCTATGCAGAACGCTATTTGCGGAACTTTGCAGCCATCTTTTTGTGTGAGTGTGCAGCCACCGGCATCATCTTTACCTCGCGACGAAGCGGAGAGATGCGCTGCTTGGCCGAAGCCTCTTGTGTGTAGTCTTCTAATCTAACCTCTCCTGTCCAGTTCAATGAAACTTTGTTGCCGCCTTCAAGGGCATCGTAACCCTCGTATGCGAAGGTGTAGGTGTTGTCGCCATTGTCGGTAATGTTGAGCGAGCCGGCTACCAATGGCGCACAATCATTGTAGTACTCACCATCCTCTGAATACCAATACCAGCAACCGCCGTAAGGATCCCCCTCTTCGTCCATATTTGCAGAAATCAAATTACCAACCTCGGCGTAATCCCATGCCTTGCAGGGTGAGTAAGTTCCTACAAAATCGGCATCCTCGACTGCAACCTCAATTTGCAGACTATCTCCAATGTAGTCCTCTGTTTCGAAATAAAATACCAGAATATTATAGCCCATATCGTAGTCGTCGCCCCAATATTCGGCATATATCATATTCTCATTGTACTCTACCTCTACATCGCCGGTCAGGGTTGTAGCCCAATCACCATAGCCTTCGTCGCCATAGCCTTCGTCGCCTTCGTCGCCCTCGTCACCTTCGTCATCCGAGCCGCCATCTTCGCGGTCGTCGATAACTTCGTAGTCACCGCTATATGTCACCTTGTGTGTCTTGCCGTCCTCGGTAGTGACTGTGAGTACTATTTCAGAGTCATTAACAACCAATTTGGCCTCTGTAAATGGCGACTCATACTCCGTGCCCTCGAAATATACACAATCGGCATAAGCGAGTGTGCCGCCCATACAACTGCTGTCGAGGTCGAGATTGTATGTGCCGTTGGGAATCTTGTCGAGTGAACCTTCGTTGGCGTACAGGTCGATTGTGTAGAGCCATTCAAATATAACGTCTCCGCCAAGGGGTGAGTCGCTTAATGAGATAAAGTAATCCACTGTCCCCTGCTCCTGTGAGTATTCATCTCCGTAGAAATAGACATACAAATATTCTGCTGTGCGCTCGAAATCGTAGTCGGGTTCACCCCCCCCCTTATTGCCGCTGTCGTTGTCACAAGCAACAAATGCCAATGCGGCAAACAATGTCAAAAGTCTCTTCATAATAGTAATGTGTTAGGATAAATAAAAATGTAAAAAAATACTATACAATTGCAAATATATGAAAAAAAATGAATTAAAATGCGCGATGATGTGATTTTTTGCGCCAAGCAAACAATTTGAATTCTCGCTACTTACTTCCTCTCGTAGGTCACATAGACCAAGTACTCACCCTCGGCGCTAATTGAAAACTTGCCTTCGGGGGCTTCGTTCAGTGTGCCTTGCCACCATTGAGTAAAGTCGTAGATGGGGTAGGTTAAGCCATTGGAAACGAGGCTCTTGGCGTTGATGTTGAAAAGTGATACCTGCGCACCCTTTTTGCACTCGAAACTACTCTCACCCGAGCAGGGGATAAATACCCCGTAGTCGGTGTAACTCCTCACCTCGGCACCCATACGCAGATACTCCGCCAAGAGAGCGATATTGCCCAGAGTGTGGTCGTCGCGCTTGCCCGTAGCACCCACGATTGCGATGCGCCGCTTACCCTCGGAAAGCAGATATTGAACGGCCTTTGTCTGGTCGTTGGTCTCTTGGTCGGGGTTGTGGATTATGCGGTCGGCAAAGCGTGTGCGATTCTCCTCGGAGAGCGAGTCGCCGTCGCCTATGATAATGTCGGGCGTGTGTCCCTCGGCTATATAGCGGTCGGCACCTCCGTCGCAGCAGACAACCAGCGGCGCTTGCAGGAGTATCTGCAATGGTCGTGCGGCCGCAGGGTAGTCACCACCGGCCAAGATTGCGGCATCTATCTCTCTATCTTTCAGCATCTTGCTCAATCATCAAATTTTTCCACTTCATATATCCGAAAATGGCGATTACGGCATAGACGGCATAGAGTGCGGCGGTGAAATATAAATCTTTGTAGAGGTATAGCCCCGCCGAGAGAATATCGACCACAAACCATACCCACCACTGCTCGATATATTTGCGTGCAAGCATATACATTCCCACAATCGAGAGTGCCGAAGTGAGGCCGTTAAACCACACCACATCGCTGTCGGTGAGGTGCATAAGCATCATCGAGATAGCGATTTGCGTTACCGCATATACCCCCGCCATCGCTATCCAGCCGCGAGGCGAAATGTGGATTATCGGCAACTCCTCGGTTGGCTGGTTTTTGCCTTTTCGGCAGAATGAAAAGCCCCATTTCCAAGCGGCCCAGCCATAGAGGGCAATGATCAGATAATAGATGTTTATGGCGGTGTCAGCATAGAGTCCTGCGTCGTAATAGACAAAGAGATAGATGGCGGGCATAACGATACTCGCAATCCACAGATAGATGCTCGCCCGGTACTCCAACCAGAGGTATATCACGCCGACCACTACGCCGGCAATCTCCAATGCCTGCTCCATAAGTTTTGCAAATGTAATAAATTTCTTTGTAAACGAAAAAAGCCGACTTCGAAAAGCCGGCCCTATACATAATTCAGCAAAAATGCTTACATAAAAATCAACTGCATAACGATATAGACGGGCAGCAGCACGATAAGCGAGAAGCGGAACATATAACCGAAGAAACTCGGCATCTTTACGCCCGACTGCTCGGCGATAGCCTTAACCATAAAGTTGGGGCCGTTACCGATATAGGTCATCGCACCAAACAGCACCGAACCGAGTGAAATGGCACGCAACAGAGCCTCCGAAATACCTGCCTCCAACGCTATGCCTGCCTCCTGTGGCAAGCCCTGCGCTACGGTGTGGAAGGCTACGGCAGTGGGGGAGTTATCCAAGAATGCCGACAATGCGCCCGAACTGTAAAAGAACTGCCACGGTGTTGTCAGACCGAGGTCGGCAGCGTGAGCGTTCAGGTAGATAAGTGCGGGTGTCATCGTGGCGAAGATACCGATAAACAATACGGCAACCTCGGTGATAGGCTCCCATGAGAACTTATTATCCAAACGCACCTTCTTGCGGGTGGTGATAAGCGACAAAACGATAATTGCCATAAGGACAATCTCACGCAGGAACTTGATATAGACGGGTGCGTGGCTCTCGCCCATAGCGGGTACATACGAGGCGTTGAGGAATGCCACCGAGCCGATAATGCCCAAAAGCCAAATGATATTGATGCCTCCTGTGATAGAGATACCGCTCTTTTCGCGTACATCGGCCATAATAGCCTCGGTAGCCTCCTTGCGGTAATATACGAAGCGGTCGAGCAGGTAGTAGAGAGTAAGCAGAACAACGCCCATAAAAATCCACTCGGGCAGCAGGCTCATAAACCAGAAGAAGTCGGCTCCTCGCAGATACAAAAGGAACAATGGGGGGTCACCCAGCGGCGAGAGGATACCTCCGCAGTTGGCTACAAGGGCGATGAACATAAGAATCGTATGCACCTTATATTTGCGCTGCTGATTGACCTCCAACAAAAGGCGAATCAAAAGCATTGCCGCACCCGTAGTTCCGATAAACGACGCCAACAGAAAACCAATAGCCAAAAGGGCAGTGTTGGTTGAGGGGCGTGCCTGAATGTCGCCGCGAATGTGAATACCTCCCGTAACGACAAAAAGAGCCGTAAGGAGAATGATGAATGGCACATAATCGAACAACATCTGATGTTCAAGATTGTGCCCCAATCCGTTGGTTATTAGCCAGATACCCGTAGGAACGCCAAGTCCGAGGGCGATGTAAAGTTTGTGGAGATTGCTCTCCCACCATTTCTCGGCAACGATGGGCAATACGGCAATACTCGCCAACATCAGTGCAAACGGAATAAGTGTCCAAAGTTCTACTTGTTGCATATTCTTTTTTCTGTTTGAAATTCGGTGCGAAAATAGTATAAAAAAACGAGAAAAGGAAATATTTTTTTACTTCTCGGTCTTTCGTTATACTGCAATTGCAGGGCTTTGCGTTACATAATATATCGGTGGTTAATTTGCACAAAATATGCAAGTTATCAACAATCTGCCGACATTGTTATGCGGAGTGGCATTTTTTTCGTACATTTGCAAATAGAAATAGTGCGACAATGCGATTTTTGGGGTCGTTTTTGTGGTGCTGAAATTCGAGATAAAACGATAGTTATGAGTAAGAAAAAACATATTGATTTAAGCGAATTAGATGCTATGCCCGAGATTTTTGATGGCAAGCATCAGGTTGTACCCATCATCACGGGTGGCGATGATATTATCGAGGATGTGGCACTCCCCGAGGCTCTGCCTATTCTTTCGTTGCGCAGTTCGGTACTTTTTCCGGGTGCGATAACTCCCATTACGGTAGGTCGTGAGAAGAGTATCAAGTTGGTGCGCGATGTCAATGCGCAGGGCGGTTTGCTGGGTGCTGTGTTGCAGCGCGAGACCGATGTCGAGATACCTACACCCGACGATATGTATAAAATCGGAACGGCAGCCCGCATCATCAAGATTTTGGAGATGCCCAATGGTAATCTGACCGTCATTTTGAGCGGCTTGGAGAAGATTGAGGTGGGCGAGTATTTGCAGTCGGAGCCATATTTGAAGGCGGCGGTACGCACTATCCGCGATTCGCAGCCCGATGATAATAATGTGGAGTTTCAGGCTTTGGTAGATTCGGTTCGTGAGGTGTCGCTCAACATCATAAATATCTCATCGACGATGCCCAAGGAGGCGGTCTTTGCGTTGAAGAATATCGACTCTCCGCGCGGTTTGATTAACTTCGTCTGTACGAATATGGACTTTACCGACGATGACCGTCAGGCTCTGTTGGAGGCTCCGGGTTTGCTGGCGCGTGCCCGTAAGTTGTTGGAGATTTTGGTGCGTGAGCAGCAGATGGCCGAACTCAAAAACGAGATTCAGGAGAAGGTTAAACGCGAGATAGACAAGCAGCAGCGCGACTATTATTTGCAGCAGCAGATGCGCACCATTCAAGACGAGTTGGGCGATAGTGCCGATGCCGAGATAGAGCAGATGCGTGAGGCGGCCAAGAAGAAGAATTGGTCAAAGGAGGTCGGCGAGATTTTCGAGAAGGAACTCTCGAAGGTCGAGCGATTGAACCCCGCCGTTGCGGAGTACTCTGTCCAGATGACCTACCTGCAACTTATGTTGGAGTTGCCGTGGAACGATGTTACGAAGGATAATCTCGATTTGGAGTGCGCTCGCAAGCAGTTAGATGACGACCACTTCGGTTTGGAGGAGGTCAAAGACCGTATTTTGGAACATCTGGCCGTCATTAAGTTGAAGGGCGATTTGAAGTCGCCTATCCTCTGTCTGTATGGCCCTCCGGGTGTGGGTAAGACCTCACTCGGCCGCTCGGTGGCTACGGCTTTGGGGCGTAAGTTCGGCCGTATCTCGTTGGGTGGTCTGCACGATGAGTCGGAGATTCGAGGTCATCGTCGCACCTATATCGGTGCTATGCCGGGTAGAATCATTCAGACCATCAAGCGTTGTGGCTCGTCAAATCCCGTCATCATTCTCGACGAGGTCGATAAGATTACCGTCAGCAATCACGGCGACCCGTCGTCGGCTTTGTTGGAGGTGCTGGACCCCGAGCAGAATACCACTTTCCACGATAACTACCTCGATACGGAGTACGATTTGTCGAAGGTGTTGTTTATCGCTACGGCCAACGATATAGGTGCGATAAATCCCGCTTTGCGTGACCGTATGGAGATGATAAATATCCCGGGTTATATCCTTGAAGATAAGATACATATCGCCTCGGAGCATCTGGTAAAGAAGCAGTGCGAGGCGCACGGCTTGAAGCAGAGCGATATGATTCTCTCGGCCGAGATTTTGGAGAAGATTATCTCGGACTATACGCGTGAGTCGGGTGTTCGCTCGTTGGATAAGCAGATAGCAAAACTCTCGCGTGCCAGAGCCAAGCAGATTGCCTTCGATGAGGCATTTGCTCCCGAGTTGTCGGCCAACGACATTGAAAAGATTTTGGGTAAGGCTAAATTCCGCAACGATGAGTATGAGATTGCCGGTATGGTAGGTGTCGTTACGGGCTTGGCTTGGACTTCGGTGGGTGGCGATATCCTCTACATCGAGTCGGTTTTGACTCCGGGTAAGGGCGCGTTAAACTTGACGGGTAATCTGGGCGATGTGATGAAGGAGTCGGCCACAATCGCTTACGAGTGGGTGCAGGCGCATCACGAGGAGTTGGGCATTGCGGCGGAGACCTTTGAGAAGAAAAATCTCAATATCCACGTTCCCGAGGGTGCTATTCCGAAAGATGGCCCTTCGGCTGGTATTACTATGGTGACATCTGTTGTCTCGACCTTCACAGGCCGAGAGGTTAAGGAGCGTATCGCTATGACGGGTGAGATGACTCTGCGTGGCAGGGTTATGCCTGTGGGTGGCATTAAGGAGAAGATTTTGGCGGCGAAGCGTGCCGGAATAGTCGAACTCATTCTCTGCGAGGATAACCGTAAGGATGTCGAGGAGATTAAGGCGGAGTATGTTGAGGGCCTTACATTCCACTATGTCAAGACCATTGACGAGGTGTTGAAGTTGGCGTTGAAGTAATCGAAGAAAACCTCTTGATATGAAACGATTTATCGCAGGGCCTTGCGTGATAGAGTCGGCCGAGTTGTTAGACGAGGTGGCGAAAAAGTTGGTGGAGATAAACACCCGCTATGGCGTGGATATTATCTTCAAAGCGTCGTTCGATAAGGCCAATCGTACATCTTTGGCCTCGTATCGTGGCGTGGGTTTGGATAAGGGCTTGCAGATGCTTGCGGATGTAAAGTCGAAGTGGGGCTTGCAACTCTGTACCGATATCCACGAAGCCTATCAGGCAGCACCGGTCGGCGAGGTTGTCGATGTGGTGCAGATACCCGCTTTTCTGTGCCGTCAGACCGATTTGATTGTCGCGGCGGCCAAGACGGGCAAAATCGTAAATATCAAGAAGGCGCAGTTCCTCTCGGGCGAGGATATGCGTTACCCTTATCAGAAGGCTATGGAGTCGGGTGCTACCGAGGTGTGGCTCACCGAGCGTGGTAATATGTTCGGCTATAATAATCTAGTGGTCGATTTTCGTAATGTGGCCGATATGCGTAAGATTGCGCCTACGGTCGTTATGGATTGTACGCATAGCGTGCAACGCCCCGGCCTTTGTGACGGTACGACGGGCGGCAATCGTGAGTTTGTACCCTCGATGGCTTTGGCGGCGAAGGCTTTTGGTGCTAACGGCTTCTTCTTCGAGGTACACCCTTCACCCGACGAGGCGTTGAGCGACGGTGCCAATATGTTGCCGCTTGCAGAGTTTGAGAATGTAATAAAGAGCCTACTATAATTAAATGAAGATATGAGTGAATTCACTTCACAAGAGATACTCTCGCTGGCACGCCACACCTTCGAGGTTGAGGCCACAGCACTGAATAGTATAGCCCGGAGCCTCGATGAGATGTTCGTTGAGGCTGTGGAGCGCATGCTCGCCTGCAAGGGTAAGGTCGTCGTGACGGGTATGGGTAAGTCGGGCTTGGTGGGGCGTAAGATTGCCGCCACTTTGGCGAGTACCGGTACGCCGAGTTTCTTCCTTCACCCGGGCGAGGCTTTTCACGGCGATTTGGGTATGATTTCCGCCGATGATGTTGTGCTGGCGTTGTCGTATTCGGGCGAGACCGACGAGGTGTTGAAGATTGTGCCTTTTATCCACTCTAATCATAATCTGCTTATTGCTGTGACAGGCAATGCGGAATCCACCCTTGCCAAGAAGTCTGATGTGCATCTTTCGGTGAGAGTCGATGAGGAGGCTTGCGCTCTGCGTCTTGCACCTACCACATCTACCACTGCCCAAATCGCTATGGGTGATGCTCTGGCTGTGGCGTTGATGAAGGCCCGAGAGTTCTCTGCTATGGATTTTGCACGCCTTCACCCGGGAGGCTCTCTCGGTCGTCGTCTGCTGCTTACGGTTGGCGATGTTATGCGTCGGGAGAATATGCCCGTCGTGTCGGCCGATTGCGGTGTGTCGGAGATGATACACCAGATAAATAAGGGCGGTGTAGGTATGGTCGTAATTATGGAGCAGGGCGTAGTGAAGGGTGTTGTTACCGACGGTGATGTGCGTCGTGCTATGGATAGCCGTCAGGCGGAGTTCTTCTCGCTCCGGGCTGTCGATATGGCCTCACTTTCACCCAAACAGATTTCGGCCGATGCCAAGTTGATTGATGCCGAGAAGATGATGACCTCGAATAAGGTCAATGCACTGATTGTTACCGATGCCGAGGGGCATTTGGAGGGCATAGTGCATATTTACGATATAAAGTTATAGCCTATGTGGGATAAACTGCTTTCTCGTGAGGTGCGTCGTCGTGAAGCGATAATTTTAGCCATCTGCTTTGCTCTTTCGTTTGTGATGAATTTGGCCGTTATCGCCAAGTATGCTGCGCCGTGGTACGAGATATTCACCTCACTCGGAGAGGTCGTGGTGCAGACACTGCTTATCTATGGCTTACTACTTTTGTTGCGTGCTGCGTGGCTTCTGATGCAGCATATCTGGCGTAAATAGCATTTCGATAAATAATTTTTTGCGATGTATAGTTCCCTACGTGAATATATCGAGGCGTTGGAGCGTGCCGGTGAGTTGGTGCGCATAAAGACGTGTGTCGATACCCGATTTGAGATTGCCGAGATAACCGACCGTATGGCCAAGAGTGAGGGCGGAGGCAAAGCCCTGCTGTTTGAGAATACCGGTACGGAGTTCCCTGTCGTGACCAATATGATGGGCTCTAAACGCCGTATGGCTATGGCTTTGGGAGTGGAGCGTTTGGAGGATATAGGCAAACGCATCGAGTCTCTGCTTGGCGATGCTCTCTCGCCGAAGGCTACACTGTGGGATAAGATGAAGATGCTGCCTCTGCTGACCGATGTTGCGAAGTGGTTTCCGCAGAGCGTGTCGGGCCGAGGCGAGTGCCAGCAGGTGGTGTGGCAGGGCGACGATGCCGATTTGGAGCGTCTGCCGTTGCTTACATCGTGGGAGTCAGATGGCGGAGCATTCGTGACGCTGCCTATGGTAAATACTCTGGACCCCGATACAGGCGTGCGTAATGTGGGTATGTATCGTATGCAACGCTTCGATGGTCGTACAACGGGTATGCATTGGCATATACATAAGACCGGCGCGCGCCATTATGACGGTTATAAGCGTCGTGGTGAGCGTATGCCTGTTGTGGTGACGCTGGGTGGCGACCCTTGTTATACCTTTGCCGCTACGGCCCCTATGCCCGATAATATGGACGAGTATCTGTTGGCGGGATTTCTGCGTCGTAAGCCTGTCAGGTTGGTGAAGGCTCTGACTTGTGATATCCGTATCCCCGAAGATTGCGATTTTGTGATTGAGGGTTATGTCGATACCTCGGAGGCGAAGGTCTTGGAGGGTGATTTTGGCGACCATACGGGATTCTATTCGTTGAAAGATTTTTATCCTAAATTTCATATAACCTGCATCACACACCGTCGTAATGCCATATATCCCGCTACGGTTGTGGGTGTGCCTCCGCAGGAAGATGCCTATATCTCGGAGGCTACCGAAAAGATTTTCCTTGCGCCTATTCGTCTGGCCGTTCAGCCCGAGGTGAGGGATTTGTTTATGCCTGTTGAGGGTACTTCACACAATATCGCTGCGGTGAGTATCGAACAACGCTATACGGGGCAGGCACAAAAGGTTGCGCAGTCACTGTGGGGTGCAGGGCAGATGATGTTCAATAAATATCTGCTGGTGGCTTCGGCCGATGAGGATATCCGCTCGTATAAGACTTTGGGGCGTCTGTTGCGTCGTATAGATGTCAGCCGCGATGTGGTGCGTGCCGAGGGTATTCTCGATGTTCTGGACCACGCTACGGCGACCTGTGGCTTTGGTGGCAAGATGGCCTTCGACCTGACGAAAGTGCGCTCTAATGGCCCCGTAGAGCCTATTGCAGAGCCTCGCGAGGCAGAGCCTGTGGGTGGTGTGAGGTTGTTTATGACCTCGTTTGTCGAGGAGTATGGTCTGCTGGTGCTGTTTGCCGAGCGTGAGCGACCCGATGAGGTCGATGTCGAGAAATATCTCGCCCATAATAATATGCAGGGCATAAAGTATGTTGCGCTGTTCGACTATGCTGCGGCGGGGAATATGCGCCCGAGTGATTTGCTGTGGCTGGCGGCTGCAAATACCGACCCTCGTCGTGATGTGAGATTGTTGAGGGGTGGCGAGTTGCTCTTTGATGCTCGCAGTAAAAATCCCGCAGTGGAGGGTAATCCCAAGCGTTTTCCCAATGTCGTTATGTCCTCTACCGAGATTATCCATCGGGTCGATGAGCGTTGGGAGGAGTATGGTCTGGGCGAGAGGCTGGAATCTCCTTCGCGCCGTTATCGTAAATTGTGGCTTTCGGATAGGGCCGAGTGGTAAAAGTTCTGAAAATCCATCTCTGTTATGGCTATGCTCTCCGAATCGCAACGCCGAGGTCTGCTTTATCTCCTGCCGTTGGTGCTTATCATATTGTTGCTTACGACCTTTATGCAACGAGTGAAGCAACCTGCATTACAGGAGTTTGTGGCCGAGAAGCAGGATAGTGTGGTGCTGTCGAAATTCAATCCCAATATAGATGATTATGAGCAACTTCGCGAGGCCGGTGTGCCTGTTGAGGTGGCTGTTGGTATTGTGCGTTGGCGAAAATATGGCAAGGTGTATCGCATTGTCGAGGACTTGGCTCTGGTGCAGGGTATGAACGATTCGCTCTATGCGGTGCTGAAATCCTATGCCGTAATAGACGAGCAGTATCAGCCTCGGCATCGCTATAATAACGATTTTTCGGCCGACAGAGAGTGGGATACTGTCGCCCATAAGAGAGCGCGTCGTGAGCGTGATACCGTAGCCTTGCAACCCTTTATGATTGATACGGCTTCGGCACGTTATCTCTATCTGCTGGGCTTTTCTCGCCGTCAGTCGGAGGTCATTGCCCGCTATGTGAAGATGTTGGGTGGCCTGTGTGATGAGCAGGAGTTGCGTGACTGCTATGTCATCAGCGACAGTATGGCCAATAGAATTCTGCCTTATGTGATTTTCACGAAGAAAAGGGAGCCCGTCGAGGATTGGCATATCGAACTGCCTGTGGAGATAAACTCGGCCGATACGACACTCTTGAAGCGGGTTAATGGCATAGGTTCGAAGAGTGCCTCCGAGATAGTCATCTATCGTGAATTGCTGGGCGGATACCACTCTGTTGAGCAACTTCGCGAGTTAAAATGCGTTACACAGGAGAATTATGAGAGATTTTTTTCACAAATTTGCTGTGATAGTTGCAAAATTTCAAAAATTGATATTAACTTTGTGCCCTCGGAAGAGTTGCGGCGACATCCGTATATCTCGCTGCGTACTCTGAAACGGATAATTAAACAACGACAATTGAAAGGAGGTTGGAGTAGAATCGAAGAGATGGTAGAACAAAACATACTTACCGAAGAGGAGGCCAAGAGGTTGGCTCCGTATCTTCGATTTAGGCTTCGTGCCACCGAGTAGATAGGTCGCCGCGGGAGCAGAGCGTATCAAGGATATAGCGGCTCACAAAGATTAGGGCAGGGGAGGCCCCGATATCCCCGAAAAACAGAAAAAGAAAACAATTAAAAAAGAATAAGATTATGATTATTATGCAGGTTAAGGAGGGTGAGAATATCGAAAGAGCCCTCAAAAAGTTTAAGCGTAAGTATGAGCGTACAGGTGTTTTGAAGGAGTTGCGTCGTCGTCAGTACTTCACAAAGCCTTCAATCGCAAAGCGTGAGGCTATGCAGCACGCTATCTACGTTGAGCACACTTATCGTCAGGAGGAGTAATCGCTTAAACTCTCTGCGATATACAAAGATGCGAAGCCCGAAAAGGCTTTGCATCTTTTTTTGTGAATGGCCACGCGCGTTTGAGGGATAAATGTGCGAGTTAAGGATAAAAAAGAATTTCGTAGTTTGCGAAAAAGTTTGTATCTTTACACGAATTTATATGTAAGAACAATGCTGGTAGAGGTAATTTCAAAATATCTGCTTACAAATAAGCGTTTGGTGGTGCCTAATCTGGGTACTTTTATCGTTAAGACGGCAGGTGAGTCGGTACTCTTTTCCAACCTGATGAAGGGCGACGATGGTGTGTTGCGCCATCTGCTTGTCGAGCAGGGTATCTCGGAGTTGGAGGCCGCAGGACTTATCGACCGCTTTGTCTTTGAGGTCAATTATCGACTGCAAAACGGTGGTGTGTGTCTAATCTCCGGTTTTGGCCGTCTGGTTGCCGGAGCCAATGGCTCGGTGATGTTCGAGTATAATGCTGCCGCCCAAGGCGAAAATCTCGAAGGAGATATGCCAGCGCGTAAGGCTGCCGAGAAGGCTGCCGCCGAGAAGAGTGCCGAGAAGAGTGCCGCTGTCAAGCCTGTGGTTGAGACGAAG
>CAZQMC010000060.1:0-12545 GCA_964594305.1 uncultured Alistipes sp.
ACCCACATTACTACGGCCGATGAAGGCTATATCGCGCAGGTCATCTTTCGGAACCTGCGAGATTTTCTCGGAACTACACTTAAATTCGGCCTTTGTAATCTGCATATTCGGTAAATGGAATAACTCGATGGTCGTATTCGTATGCAAAAATAGCAAAAATAAATAAAGAAAGCACCCCAAAAGGATACTTTCTTTATATTATCTTTATATTATCTCGATTTTATGACTCATCATCGGAGTTTTCGATGGCGGGGACCGTCGTAAAGAGGTCGCGACCTTCGGGCCACTCCTTCACTCGCGACATAGCCGTACGTACCATTTGGCTGATGTTGTTCTTCGTAAAGGTCGAACCTCGGTAGTGGCTTGTGTTGGTCAAAAAGACAAACGAGAAGTCGTTGCGTCTCCACTCTATGTAGGCGCACGTTCCCGACATCGTACCTGTGCGTACCAATCTATAACCTTTGTTGTAGTGATATGCCCAGCCGAAGCCGTGATGGCCTTCGCGACCATTGAGTATGGTGATGCTCTCGGGTGAAAGGATATCCTTTATGCCATCTTCGCCATCTATCGACGCCACCAGACGCATTAACTCGGCCGATGATGCAATCCACGCTCCGGCACCTTGCAGTCCCGTGATGTTGTTGCCGCCATATTCGCGCGGGCGCATCGCTCCCGAGCCGTCGAAACTCTCGATAACTTCGCCCGGGTCGTGACCGTAGTATTTCACCTCGCGAGGCTTACGCTCGTCGTAATAGTTGGCCGCTATGTGCATATCGTAACACCCCGCCTCTCGCAAGACGTGCTCTTTGATATACTCCTCGTATGATAGCCCCGATACCTGCTCGATGATGCGTGACAGAACCAGATAACCTATGTTGGAGTATTGGCTCGCTCCACCCGGTGCGCAACGCAGGCGCATTCGTAATTGGTAGGCTATCAACTCGTCGGCCGTAGGTGTCGAGGTCATATTCTCCCACTTCATAATGTCGGTGGTGCGGAACATCGGGTCACCCTTTATGCGGCTAAATCCCGACGTATGCTCCAAAAGGTGCTGCACGGTGATTTGTGAGGCGCGCTTATCCCTAAACTCGGTAAATTGTGATAGTATGCCATCTTGCCCGAAGACCTTATCGTCGAGCGACAGAGAGCCTTCGTCACGCAATTTCATAATACCTATGGCGGTGATGAGTTTCGAGGCCGAAGCCATACGGAACAGACTGCCCACCTCGGCCACATCGCCATACTCCTTGTCGGCCCAGCCAAAGCCTTTGCAGTAGATGAGTTTGTTGTCACGCATAATTGCCAGCGAAGCACCTCGTATGTTGTAGCGTGCCAGCCAGCGTGTGATATACTGCTCCATACGCTTTGTCTCGGGGAGCGTAGAGTGGAGGTTTGAAATCGAGTCATTCAGACGATATATAACCTCCTCGGTCGGGTGCTTGGCACGACGGCCCTTCTTCGCCCCGCAACTACGCGTGAGGAAGATTATGCCGCCCGTCAGCAACACTATGAGCAGTATGGTCAGATATCGCCTCATAAAACATTATGGCATAAAACGGTTCTTATGGCCCTATTTTTCGGCTAATGCCGCTTGGGCGTGTCGTAGTACTCCCTCGCAACCATCTTCCAAAAGGTCGAGGACCAATTCGAAGCCCTCACGCCCCTCGTAATAGGGGTCGGGGACATAACTCCACTCTGGGTGCGATGAGCAAAACTCCACAAAACGATACACCTTGTCGAGATATTTTCTCTCGGGTGCAAGACGAACAACCGATTCGTAGTTGTTGTCGTCCATTACGATTATATAGTCGAACAGGTAGAAATCCTCTTCTATGATGCGTCGAGCGCGGTGTGTAAGGTTGTAACCTCTTGCTGCGGCGGCTGCGCGCATACGGCTGTCGGGCTTCTCGCCGGCGTGACCACCATAGGTGCCGGCCGAATCGACCTCAATCTGCTGTCGCAAAGCCTCACGCTCGATGACAGCCTCCATAATTCCATTCGCTGCTGCCGACCGACAGATATTTCCCAGGCAGACAAAGAGTATCTTTTGTTTCATACGGTTTTCGATTAACAAACGCAAAGATAGGGATAAAATTGCAAACCCGAAAGAGTTTGTGCGAAGGAATGATTTTTGCGACGCAGGGTGGTGGAGTATAAATATCGAATGGGAGGAGTGTGAGATGAAAAAAATGCGACAAAAAATGGAGGTGGAGCGAAATATGAGCGATGTGGCGGTGCTGTTTTTGCGTCTGTTTATAGGCAGTGTGATACTGTTGCATATAATAGGCAAGTTGCAGACCTACGACAATGTCGTTTTGTCGTATCGTCATATCTTGGGCTTTGATTCTGCCACTTCGTTCTTTATCGTGACGGCATTGGAGGGGTTGTTTGCGGCTATGATTATTATGGGCCTTGCAACGCGTCTGGCTGCGTCGATGATGATAATCGTCTCGGCAATGGCTATCGCCGAGGCTTTGCTGCCGGGAGGACTACCCACCGACCACGCCAAACTCTATTTCGTGTATATGGGCATCTACCTTACGCTCACCATTTCGGGTGGTGGTGTCTATGCTTTTCACGCCCCTAAATTTATGCACAAAAGTGTTCCAAAACGATGAAATATACTCCACAATGAGTAATATGTGTACACGGTGTAGATTTTTTTCTTAAATTTACGCCGTTTTTTAGAGTTTGTAACCAATAAAATAAACTATGAAAAAAATTGTATTGATGTTGGCCGCTGTGGTTTTGGCCGCTGGTGCTATGGCGCAGGAGAAGGGGAAAAAGGCCGATAAGTATGCGGCCGTTGAGTTACCTCACAAGATTGAGAGCGTGGAACTATACGATATGAAGGGTGATTTGTCGGCGTTGCCTATGTGGGGAGAGAAGAATCTTCTGATTTTCTATGTGGACCCCGATAAGCATAGCCAGAACAACGATTTTACGGTCGAGATGGAGGAGAAGCACCTCGTCGCAGGTGACAATATCTACGGCTTTGGTGTGCTGAACCTTAAAGATACTTGGTTGCCTAACAACATCGTAAGCAGTGTGGCGCGCAAGCGTACCGAGAAGAATGGTGCGACGATTATGGCCGATAAAAACCGTACATTGGCTACGAAGTGGGGCTTGGGCGATTGCAATAATAAGTTTGTGCTGTTGCTCGTGTCAAAGGAGGGTGAGTTGGTCTTCTGCCGAAAGGGCGAATTCACCGAGCAGGATAAAAAGGACTTTTTGGAGGTTGTCCAAAAGTATAGATAACGTTTGTTTAGATGCGGCGGTTGCTATGTATTGCGATGATGATTCTCTCGATGCAGGCAACCTTCGGACAACGACAGACGGAAAGTTGTACAGATAGGAGCATTTGTTTCATCAGCCAAGCCGAGCGAGAGTATCGTTTCGCCCCTATCGACTATCGGGCTGTGATGGAGCATTTGACACAAGCCTCCAAGCGGAGTGCCGTACAGAGTTTTTTACTCCCTTCGCCGACCGATACCTCGCAGGTGTTTTCACTCTCGAAGCGTTTTCGGGCCGGCTATCGTCAAGAGACAGGACCTTTGGTGGCTGTATCTCTGACGGGGCAGTATAGGCGGGGTTCTGTGACATTTGATGCCGGAGTGTCGGTCAAAGGGTGGTATCTGCTGCGTTTGTCGGGGCGCAATCCATTTAATGGAGGTGCTACAATAGTGGCGTATGAGGCCTATTTGGAGCGATTTCCGACATATTTTTATGGTTTGGGATATAGTGCCGTACGCCATAATAAACGTACGACCTATTATCGCGTGGCGCAAAGCGTCGCTGTGGTATATTCTCAAAAAGTTTGGCGCAGGTTGTGGGCCGATGTGACTGTTCGATATAGCAGAGATATGGCCTGCATATTATCCGATAGAGGCTTGGATTATCTGTGGCAGGCCCAACAGACGACCTTGTCGGTTACGACAACGGCTCTGTCGGCGAGGTTGAGATATGATAGTCGGTCGCTTACCTACAGCCTTATACGGGGTGTGCGTGTGAGCGTTATGCAGGAGGTGCGACCGAAGATATTGGGTAATTTAACCCATACTCTGTGGCATACATCTCTCTCGTTTAGCAGTTACTGTCCATTGTGGCGAGGTGCTGTGTGGGAGAGTGATATAAATGGCGAGTTCTTTTCGTATGACACACCGTGGTTGCTGTGGCCGTCGGTAGGAGCGGATAATCGCCTGCGGATATACTCCTATGGCCGATATATCGACCGAAATATGGTTGCGGCGCACATCACTCTGCATCAGCGAGTATATGGCCCTGTTGGCTGTGAGGTGTGGGGTGGCGGTGTAAATATGTTTTCGGAGGGTGTCGTTTGGCGACATACGCTGCCCTCCTATGGTTTGGGCGTAAGGGTTGTGACCGATAGCGGTTTGACGATAAGGGTAGGCTACGGCTTCGGACGACATACGCACGGAGTGGTGATAGGTGTAAATGATAGGTTTTGATAATGTCAGATAAAACGAAAAAATATAATACCAAAGGTTTGTCGGTGGCTTTTCTGTTGTCGCTGATGCTGCCTGTTGTGATTTTGGCCTATACCGAGCAGAATCCTTTTTGGACGACAGCCAGCGGTATCCTTTTGCCATTGGGCCTCTATACGGTATTTACCTCTTTGTCACGCCGCTCGGGACGTATGGTGTGGTGGGGCTTTATCTTCATCTTTTTTAGTGCCTTCCAGATTGTGCTTTCGTATCTGTTTGGTAACTCTGTCGTGGCTTCCGATATGTTTTTGAATCTGCTCACGACCAATCCGGGTGAGGCGACAGAATTGTTGAGCAACATCTATCCTTCGGTCATCGCCGTATGTGTGATATATCTTCCTTTGTTGTGGCGTGCGTGGGTACATCTGCGTCATCGTGCCTCTATACCCAATCGCTGGCGACGCCGTATGTTGATTTTGGGCGGTGCTACATTCGCTGTGGGGTGCCTGACGCTTTTTATAGGGTGCCACGGCGAGGTGCGCAAGACACTGCGTGATGATGTTTTTCCGGTTAATGTGTGCTATAATCTCGGTTTGAGCATCTCGGAGGCTCATAAGATTTCGAATTTCGAGCATACCTCGCAAGGTTTTGCATACGAGGCCGAGCGGGCGGGCAGTGCCGAGGGACGTGAGATTTATGTCCTTATCATAGGCGAGGCGGCCCGTGCTTCGAGTTGGCAACTATACGGTTACGAGCGACCTACCAATCCGTTGCTCTCGCAGCGAGATGATATTGTGCTGTTTGATGGTCTTACCACGCAGAGTAACACCACCCATAAGAGCGTGCCGATGATTCTCTCGTCGGTACATACCTCGGAGCACGAGGAGTTGTTCCGCCGTAAGGGCCTGCCGGCAATGTTTAACGAGGCGGGATTTACCACCTACTTTATCTCGAACCAGATGCCGCAGGGCGCTATGATTGATAAGTTGGCCGCCGATGCCCACCACATAGAGTATATGGAGGCACCGTTTTATGATATGCAGTTGGTCGATGCTATGCGTAAGGCTATTGCTTCCGACCCGTCGCAGAAACTGCTCTTTATCCTCCACGCCTACGGCTCACATTTCAGTTATTATCAGCGTTATCCGCGCGATTATGCGGTTTTCTTGCCCGACGATGATGTGGCCATCTCACGCAAGAATGTGAGCAAGATTCGCAACGCCTACGATAATTCGGTGCGTTATACCGACTCGTTTGTCAATGCCGTTATATCTTCGTTGGAGGCCTATCCCGATGTGTGTAGCGCGATGCTCTACTGCTCCGACCACGGCGAGGATTTGTTTGACGACAGCAATGGCCGCTTCCTCCACGCATCACCTACGGTGACCTATTACCAGTTACACGTGGCGTCGTTGGCGTGGTTCTCCGAGCGATATGAGGCTCTGTTTGGCGATAAGGTCTCGGCTGCTATGCAGAACCGCAAGGCCCCCGCGACCACCCATTCGGTATTCCATACTATGACCGATATGGCCTCGGTGACGTCGCCTTATCTGCGTCGTGAGGTGTCGTTGGTAAGCCCCGATTTCGATTATACTGCTCCGCGTCTCTATCTAAACGACCATAACGAGGCCGTAGTGTTGGATAGAGAGGTAGGCATCGACAGCCGCCAGAAGGAGTTGTTCCACCGTGCCGGCATAGAGTTGTAACTCCTCGCTTGGGGTAATCCCGTTTGGATATATGATGACACAAAAAAAGTAAGGCTACTCCCTGCGGGAGCAGCCTTATTTTACAGATCTGTAAGATTTACAAAGGTAAATTATTTCTTAGCCTCGGCTACAGAAACCTTGCGGAACTCCTTCAAGAGTTTAGTCAACTCCAAAGCAGCC
Source organism: uncultured Alistipes sp. (assembly GCA_964594305.1). Classification (GTDB taxonomy): domain Bacteria; phylum Bacteroidota; class Bacteroidia; order Bacteroidales; family Rikenellaceae; genus Alistipes. The sequence goes on from CAZQMC010000060.1 coordinate 6,332, forward strand.
TTACGAGCGCGAGTACCAGCAGCCTTGTTATTCTTCTCTACCTGAGCAGCGGCGTTTGCTGCAAAAACCTCGATCTGTGCATTGATCTGATCTACCAAATTCTTCATAATATTGTGTTTTAGTGGTTTATTATCTTTGCAAAGATATAAACTTTTTCAAAAATCCAAATAAAAAACCATAAAAATCCATCAATATTTAGCACTAAACTTGCATTTCACAGAGTAAAATAGAGATTTATATAAGGGAATGGCATTTAATTACTATATTTGCGCCACTATCTGTTATGAATATGGATTTGCAACTTATCATAGTAATAGCGATTGTTGTGCTGGCGTTTGTCTGGGTGGTACAGCGATTTAGACGGTTGTTCTGCTCGTCGCGCAAGAACTACTGCCAGCAGTGCGATGACGAGTGTTGCCCCTATCGTCGAAAGCCTTATAAAGAGTAAAACGAGAGCCCATATAACTGCTCTCGTTTTACTCTCTTATACCATAGCCAAAACCATTATTTGCGCGATGAGTACTCGCAGGAACATCACCACGGGATATACCGTTGCATAACCTACCGCCGGCATATCGTTTCCTGCCGAGGTGTTGGCATAGCCCAATGCGGGAGGGTTGGTCATACTACCCGAGATAAGACCGAGTAGCGTGTAGTAGTTCATCTTCAATCGCAGACGCGCAAAAAGACCTACAATCATCACCGGCAATACCGTAATAAGCAATCCATAACCTATCCAGCGATATCCGCCCGCGGCGATTGTCGATATAAATCCGTCGCCGGCACTTATTCCCACGCCGGCCAGGAACATCGCCAATCCCACCTCACGCAACATCAGGTTGGCACTCGCCGTAGTGTAGGCTGTCAGGCGGAAGTGAGGGCCGAAACGACCTATGAGTATTGCCACAATCAGCGGACCGCCAGCCAAGCCGAGTTTTACGGGCTGTGGTATGCTCATAAGTGGTATTGAACCTAATAAAATACCCAGCGCAATGCCAAAGAATATAGTAAAAAGGTGTGGCTCACGCAACTTTTTGAGCGAGTTACCCAAGATGCCCTCCACGCGCTCTATGGCCTCCTCGGTGCCGACAACCATCACGCGGTCACCCATCTGCAACTCCATACCCTGATAGGGTATAAGGTCTATGCCGGCACGGTTGATACGGGTGATGTTGATGCCATATTTTGTGCGTAGGCGCAAATCAGATAACTTCTTGCCGTTGATGCTGCCCTTTGTAATGACTATGCGGCGTGATACGAGTTGCGTCTGTGCGTCCGACATCGTCTCCCACTCCTCCTTGCTCATCTTTACTCGCTGGCCGAGAAATGCCGTTATGGCTTCCTCGTCCTCTGTCGAGCATATCACACGCAGTCTGTCGCCCATTTTCAGGCCACTCTCGCCCTCGGCAATGGTTATGCTGCCGTCGGGGTGCATAATGCGTGAGATGACAAACGAGCGATTTACCAATTCGCGTATCTGCGAGATTGTCTTACCCTCCAATACGCCGTTTGTGAACTCTATGGATATGCGCTCGGCATTGCTGCTCTCACGACTTATGGCCTCCAAGGCTTTGTTCTCCTCGTCGAAGTTGATTTTGGCTATCAGGCGTATGGCAATCATCGAGAGAATGACACCCACCACACCCAGCGGATATGCCACCGCATAACCCAACGCTATGCTTTGGTCATTTATTCCCGTAGTGTCGGCGTAGGCCTGCTGTGCAGCACCCAATCCCGGGGTGTTGGTTACGGCTCCCGACATCACACCCACCATCGTCGGCATAGGCGTACCTGTGGTTAAATGTATGATGTATGTCGTCAGTGCGCCCAAGAATACTATCGCTATGGCGCACAATACCAATTTTAGGCCTCCCTCCTTGAACGACGAGAAGAAACTCGGGCCCACCTGCAAACCTATCGAGAATACGAAGAGGATTAAACCAAATTCCTTTATGAAATGCAACGTGTCGTGATGCAGCGTGAATCCGAAATGGCCCGCCATAATTCCGACGAACAATATCCACGTCACACCCAGCGAGACACCTTTAATCTTTATCTTGCCCAGCATAACGCCTATGGCTATGACCAAGGCCAAAACTAAAATCGTATGGGCGATGCCTTCTCCCCAAAGTAGCGAACAAAACCACTCCATAAAACAGCAATCTATAATCATTAAAACCTAACTGCCGACAAAGATAGTGTTAATAAAATTATTTAAGAAATATTTGAGACAAAATAAAAGCAAAATTGAATTTTGGCGGGAGTCGAACGCCGCAGGCGAAGCGGGAATACCATTGGAAATAAAAATATTTTTATTCCCGCAACCCCACAATCTAGTAAGTACTGCCGCCCAAAGTGCAATGAACGACAGAAAAACTGTCGTTCATTGCACTTGGTCGTGGAGGCGGCGGGAGTCGAACCCGCGTCCAAACCTGGAACCCGAAGGCTTTCTACACGCTTATTCTGCGATTTATCCTCTTATGCGAGATGGCCACAGACAGCCTTGCTCGCACCGCAGTCCTTGTGATTTCGCCCGCCGGTCAGGACTCCCGACGAACTATCCCCTTAAAGATGATACCCCGTATGAGCAACGGCAAAAGGGCGACGCCATCACTCGGGATACTCGTCGTCCGACCTCCTTGGGCCGGTCGATTAAGCCAATTTTCCTTGAAAATTAGGCAGCGAGTGCATAGCTATTATTGCCATTTGTAGTTTGAGTGTTGATATTTACGAGCCACCACACAATGCTCGGCGTGCTTACAATCAAACTCTACAAGCTGTCAAAACCGGTCGCCCCCGACATTGACACCGCAAAAATAGTGAAAATAATTTATTCTACAATCTTCAATGCTTATATATTAGATGTGAAGAGTAGTAAAAAAATCGCCCGCTACCGAAGTAGCAGGCGATAATGTTATAAGAGTTGATGAAAAAAAGGATTAAGGCTCCTTGATATCAACTGTTCCACGTGAGGACATCTTACCATCGTGACGATAAACGGTACCGCCAGAAGTAAGGGTGAAACTGATATAGAATGCCTCCTCATTCTTATCGTAGTAAGAATAGTTATTGGTAATCTTGTCATAATCAGTCTCACGGTCAATCATATTAATCAACGCATAGCAACCTGTGCCCGCTTTGGCTTCCCATGTCTGAGGGTCAATCTCAGTAGATGAGATATCAAAGAATGCGTGGTTATTCCAAGAATAAACCAAACCATAGCGCTGACCGTCCTTTGGTGTGCCACAAGGAGTATCTGCTGCTGAATTGCAATTTGAAGCCAACTTAACATAATTGTACCAGTAGCCATAGCCAAGTTGTGCATAACGCTGTTTAGCGTCAGTATTCCAATATGGGCTTGACCACTGAGATATTGCATATGCTCCGCATACATAGTCCCAATCAATCGCGGGAGTCTCGGGCTCCTCTGGAACACCCTCGAATGTCAAATCAGCCTCACCTTTCAAATCGATAGCATTGTAGTATGTGTCGGCTGAACCGCTAACCAACATTTTCTTGAAGAAATAGTTGAAGAGTTTCTCACCCTTGTCATTGGTATATAACTCTACATTCTGTGTGTGAGTAGCATCAAAGATATAAGGCCATACCTTCAAAGTGTACTTAACAACATATTCTTTCTTAGGATCCAATCCTGTAAATACTTCCTTGCCATCAACAGAAGTTGCTCCGGTAGGAAGATTATCCTCGTCCCAGTTGTGACCATCACCACCGTGGCAAGCTCTGTTACCTGGACCAGCGTAGCATACGCCGTTAGGAGCCTTATCACCCATAGTCCAAGCGATGATACTACTCAAACTGCCCTTATAATTTACATCCTTGTCAAAAACAGCAGTAGTGCTACCTTTTTCGTAAATATTGAATGTTACGTGAGCTGTTGTATACTGCATGGTATTCCAGCCTGTGCCCAAAATTTGGTAGCCAGCCTCTGTATATTTAGCAACCCACTGTGCGTTTGTGTCGGCAGTTGGCAAGACATATACATCAGAAGTAACCTTCTCCTCAACGAGAGTCTCCGAGCCCTTAACAGCCGAGATAGTGAACTCTACGGGTGAAGTCTTCAAACCCTCGATAACCTTCTCGGTAGCAGTACCCTCAACCTCTACGGTCTGGTCGCCATAAGCAATAACAATCTTGTCGGCCTCAACAACGTCCCAAGACAATTTAACTGATTCAAACAAACCGTTTACAGATGCAATACCATTGTACCATGAGTCGCTGTTGCCCCACAATGTACGGCCCAAAACAGTACCCTCGTCAATATCAGCCTTGGCGTTCAATGCGATCACAGGAGCCTCAACGGTGAAAGTCAAATCAGAATCAGCCTCACGAGCGATAGAACCTGCAATCATATTGTCGATATTGTTACCTTCACTACCAGAGATGAGTACGCCAGTATAGTGGATACGATCGGGGTCAGATGTGCCATCGTTCTTCTTATTGTTGTACTTACCACCAGTGATAGGAGCATAATATGCCTTATACTTTACGGTATAAGTACCGGGCTCCATCTCGGGTGCTGTTGCAGAATCCTCTGTTGCACCATTCCACTTCCACTCCTTCAAAACTGTGAAGCAGTTGCTGCCCTTTGCATAGTGGTGTGTAAAGAATGCAGCGTGATAATCTTTGGCAGAAGTTGCAGTCTGATGGTCACAGTTTGCAATAGCAGTATAAGTAGGCTCAGTAGCACCGTCCTTATAGAAATAAACCTCGGCAGCGATAAGGATACCATACTCGTGGAGGTTACCAAACTCAGTATAAGTGCCAGTGTAGTTATCAGTCCACTCGAAATCAGTAGCCAACTCCAAAACGCCGTCAACCAAACGAATCTCGGGCTCGGGACGGTTTGTCAAAGAGAAAATTTGAATCTCGTCGGTTTCATCAGAAGTAAGTTCCTCATTTGCAGCATTGAAAGCAAAAACAGTGAAAGCATACTTATTGGCATCAGTCAAGTTCTCAACCAAATACTCAGCAACACCTTCAACCTTCTCGGCTACAACGGTCTCACCACTCTTAATCTGATAGTAAGCAGCACCGGGAATCTCGGTCCAAGTAAGTTTGGCACCCTGATAACCCTCGGCAACAGCAGTAGCAGTCAAAGCGGGAACCTCGGCCTTGGTAGCAACAGCGGGAACATAGCCCGAAGCGTTACCTGACAAGTCGTCCTGAACAGCGAAGCGTACGCTCACGCCCAAAGCATCTGTGAAGAACTCCTCGGCAAGAGCAGAAGCATTAGCAGTAACGGTGATAATACCCTCGGCAGCCTCGATAGAAGATACCTTCAACTCAACGATATCACCAGCCTCGGCGGCACGAGTCTTGGTATAAACAGCCTGCATAGAAGCGTCGGCTACATACTTGGCGATAGTCTCGGCAGCAGCAGCGGGAACAACCTCATACTTGGCAACGATAAATGCGTCATTGGCACCTGTATAGTAACTTACGGTAGCCTTGCCGTCAGAATACTCGGGAACGAACTTGATAGACTGGATATTGGTGTACTTTGCACTCTTGGCCAACGCCAAAATGATAGTATTCTCCTGCTCGTCGTTCAAAGTGAAAGTAACGGTATCGTCGTCGTTAACAACAACGCTCTTGAAGAATGAGTCGCCGTCCTCACCGGTTGCAGGACCAACCTCCTCTTCGCCGATGTACCACTTGCCGTCCTTGATGTAAGGAGTGTCGCCATCATCACCAGCAGGACCCTCGGGACCAGTCTCACCCTTCTCACCGGTAACGGGATACTGGGTAACCTCACCGTCGATAACCCAATAGTAAACGCCCTCAACCTCCTGAACAGTGATAACTGTACCGGGAGTGCCGGCCTCACCATTAGTACCGTGGTTGATAGTGAATGTCTCGTCACCAATGGTAACCTCGTAGCCACCCTCAACCTCTTCTACGCCGACAGCAAGACCCTGCTCGGCAGCCTGAATCAAGCCCTTCAAGGTGTTAACCTCCTGAGTCAAACGGGCTTCAAGAGCCTCAACTCGGTCTTTGAGGTCCTCAACCTCATTTCTCAACGCAGTGTCGTCATACTCGTCACTACATGAAGAAAAAACCGCTGCACACATTAATGCAACACAAAAAAGTAATTTTTTCATAAAGATTAGTTTTTAAAAAAGGTTTATAAATGTTTGGTAATTATTAGTGATGCGTTAACTTCGCATCAAAGTGGTTTAAACTGTTAATATAT
>CAZQMC010000061.1:0-12470 GCA_964594305.1 uncultured Alistipes sp.
TTTTTATTATATACAAAAACCTGTCTAACAAAAAACTTGTTAGACAGGCTCTTTTATTTGGTGCCCAGGACAAGACTCGAACTTGCACGAACTAATGCTCACTACCCCCTCAAAGTAGCGTGTCTACCAATTTCACCACCTGGGCCTCTTCATCTTGGGGCGGGGTTACCCATATCCCCGAAAAGGTGTGCAAATATAGGTACTATTTCGTAAATCTCAAAATTTTTTGGCAGAAAATCCTATATAAACCTATTTTTCTTCGGTTTGACTGCTATAAAAATATCATAAGTATCATCTGCTCTATGAGTACTCGCGCGAACATCGAGAGCGGATATACAGCGGCATAAGCCACCGAGGCGTGTTCGCCGGGAATGGTGTCGTTGGCGTAGTTCAGAGCCATAGGATTGGCCATCGAGCCACACAGCATACCACACGTCGAGCCGAAATCGATATTCCACCAACGCATCGCCGCAAGGCCTACCGCTATGATGGGGATAATCGTTATCAGGAATCCCAAACCTACCCATAACGCTCCTGTGGGGCTTATGGCTGTCGAGAAGAAGTCGCCACCCGAACTTAAACCCAAGCAGGCCAGATATAGCGAAAGACCGAAGGCTCGTAGCATAAGGTTGGCACTGCGTGTGGCGTAGGTTATCAGTCGCATACGAGGCCCATATATTCCCATAAGTATTCCGACGATTATAGGACCGCCGGCCAATCCCAATTTGACCGATGCCGATATGCCGGGGATAGAGATAGGTATCACACCGAGTATCAGACCTACGGCCAAGCCGATGTATATCGAGGTCATATTGGGCTCGTTGAGTTCTTTTTCGGCATTACCCAGCACCTTCTCAACCTTCATTACGGCACGCTGGTCGCCTACCACTACCACGCAGTCGCCCATCTGTAATACAAGGTCGGGAGTGGCGAGCAGTGTAATGCCTCCGCGATATATGCGGCTGATATTTATGCCGTAACTGTTTCGCAGACGCAAAGAGCCGAGATGACGGCCGTTTATCTCGGGCTTGGTGATTATAATCTGGCGTGAGATGAGTTGGCTGTCGAGCGAGTTCCAATCGACGTTATCTTTGTTCCAATCGATACTTTCGCGGCGGCCAATCATCGCCTCAATGGTGTCGATATCTTTGCGCTCGCTGATGAGAAGCACTCGGTCGCCCTCCTGTAATGTCGTTTCGTTGGTGGGTAGCAATACCTTGCCGTCGCGCCACAGGCGAGAGATGACAAACGGGGTGTGAATAAGTTCCGAGAGGGTGTGTAAATCACGTCCAAATACTCCGGGGTTTTGTACGTGGAGCGTGGCGATAAAGGTGTTATTCACGTGCTCGGCATTGGGTGAGGCGATGTCGGTAGGTCGAACCCACAGTTTGTTCATCACGAGTATAGCCAAGATAACGCCTACAACTCCCAACGGGTAGGTTATGGCACAACCCAAAGCCGGAGCCGATGACTCCATACCTAACTGCGAAAGTGTCTGTTGCGAGGCTCCGAGTGCGGGTGTATTGGTCGTTGCGCCACACAAAACGCCCACCATATCGGGTAGAGGGATATCGAGCACAGTACTAAACAGCAGAGCCATAGTCGTACCAATTAAGACGACAGCCATAGCCAGCATATTGAGCCTTATGCCGCCCGAGCGGAATGTGCTGACAAAACCCGGGCCGACCTGTACGCCCAGTGAATAGACAAAGAGTGCCAGACCGAAACTCTCGGCAAATTGCAACATCTGCTCGTCAATCGTCAGTCCAAAGTGGCCCGCAATGATGCCGGCAAAGAATACAAAGGTGACGCCGAGCGACACACCCCACATCTTTACCTTGCCGAAAAATAGTCCGACGGCACAGATTAGCGATATTACGATGACGGCTTGCAGTGCCGAATGGGTATGGAACAGAGTGTCAAGCATTTGGGACTATTTAGCGTAAATCCATCTCGTCGAGCAGATATGATGCTCCACCTACGCGGTCGATAGTGAATAATACGTAGCGTATATCAACCGAAATGTTACGACAAATCGTGGGGTCAAACTCTATATCGCTCATCGTAGATAACCAAGTGCGGTCAAAATTGATGCCGACAAGTTCGCCCTTGCCATTTATCACAGGTGAGCCGGAGTTACCTCCCGAAGTGTGATTAGTGGCGATGAAGGCCACAGGAACGGTATAACGACCGTAGATATTTTCGCCCCAGCGACCATAATCCTTGCGGGCATATATATCGCGCAATACCTGTGGAATGTTGTAGTCGTAGATTGCCGGATTATCCTTCTCGATGATGCCGTCGAGTGTCGATACGGGGTTGTGATATTCGCCATCGGCATATTCGTAACCCGCTACCGAGCCGTAAGCCACGCGCAACGTGAGATTTGCATCGGGGTAGAATGCTCGCTCCTTATCCCACTCACGCAAAGCCTTCATATAGGGGCGATACCAACGCTCAATCTCGGGTGCATTGCTCATATTGCGATACATCTTTCTGTCGAAAGTGAAAATCTCGAACAGACGGCGTGCAGGGTCTGCTGCCAACTGCTCTTTTGTCGCCGCCTCGGCCTTCTCGAACGATGTGGCGTTTGAGTTGTCATAGATATAATCGACATAGGCATCTATCGTGCCGCCATATTTGTTAATCTCCTCACGCAATGCCGCGGGGAATTTGTCCGTCGGGCAGTAGTGCTCAAAACCCTTCAATACGGCCTTTGCCAACTCCCTGTCGATATCGGCATTGTAACTTGTGTATAATTTCCTAAATCGTTCATCGATGTTCTCGTGGCGAAGATTCTTTGCCGCGTGCATCACATTGGCGATGCCGCAAAGTTCGATAGTGCGGCCCGTCTCGGCATACAACTCGCCCATATAGTACCATTCACGCACCTCGTTATAAGCCGCGTGCATAGAGTCCAACAGATGGGCATACTCCGCTTTGTCGGCCGCCCATTTGGCAAACTCCTTCTCGTAGGCACGTTTCTTTTCTGCCGTACCCAAGCGTTTGATGCCCAAAGCCTCACCTTGCCACTTCTTCCAAGCGTTGGCTATGCCGGCGTGCTTGGCTGCATACTGAATACGAATGGCAGGGCTCTGCTCCTGCGCTGCCGAGATGATGTTGAGTCGCTCGGTGCGCAAGGCTATCTTCATAGGATTCGATACCTCGGCGACATACTCCACAGCGTCTGAAATGACATACTCCTGTGTGTTGCCGGGGAAGCCGTAAATCATCGTGAAATCACCCTCCTTTACACCCTTTGTCGAGATTTTAAGGTGACGTGCCGGACGGTATGGTTTGTTGTCTTTTGAGTACTTCGCAGGTTTATTGTCTTTGTCGGCATAGACACGGAAGATAGAGAAATCGCCCGTATGGCGGGGCCAAATCCAGTTGTCGGTGTCGCCGCCAAACTTACCGATAGATGAGGGCGGTGCCGCTACAAGGCGTACATCTTGAAATACCTCATAGACAAACAGGAATTGCTGGTTGCCGTAGTACATCTGCTCGACCGCTGCCGAGTACCCTTCATCGATGGCCGCCTGCTTAATCTCGTCGAGGCTCTCGCCCGAGGCTACTCTCTCGGTGATATCCTCCATCTTTACCAGGCGTCTTACCGTAAGGCCCTCGCAGGGGAGTTCCTCGCCGCGTGACATTGCCCAAAAACCATTGGTCAGATAGTCGTGCTCGACGGCCGAAAGTTTCTGAATTGCGCCGTAGCCGCAGTGGTGGTTGGTCAGAAGCAAACCCTCCTCCGATACATACTCGCCCGTACAACCGCTACCGAATAGTACAACGGCATCTTTCAGCGAGGCTTTATTGATGGAGTAGATATCTTCGGCAGAGAGACGAAAACCCTTCTGTCGCATATCTTTTATGCGAGAACCAATCAAATTGGGCAGCCACATACCTTCGTCGGCCGAGGCTGAAAAAAATGCCATACAAAGTAGCAGGGAGAGTACAATTTTCTTCATAGTTGTATATTGTTATATATTTATCTGCAAAAATAGGTAAAAAGTGATAAAATACCTATATTTGTAGAGTTGAAATAGAGAAAAACCAAATTAAAATAGTTATGAAACAGAAGATTTCAATTCTTGCATTGTCGATTGTGGCGATGCTGTCGATTGGCTGTGTGCCGCAAGCGGTGAAGAATGAGTTGCGTGCTCCGGCCTATCCGCTTGTAACCATCGACCCTTATACGAGTGCGTGGTCAACGGTCGATAACCTCTACGACGATAAGGTGCGCCATTGGACCGGTGCCGATTTCCCGCTATTGGGAGCATTGCGTGTAGATGGTGTTGTATATCGTTTTATGGGTATCGAGGCTGTGCCTATGCAGCATATAGCACCTATGTCATACGATAAGGATTGGGAGGGTGCCTATACCTTCAATGAGCCACAGGCAGGTTGGGAGAAACCCGACTTTAACGACAAGGGTTGGAAGCGTGGCGAGGCGTCGTTCGGTACCGATGGTCAGCCTCACTTGCGCACAAAGTGGCTTACGGAGCATATCTGGGTGCGTCGTGAGATTGAGATTGCTCCCGAGTTGCTCAATGACGGAACACTCTTTGTGAAGTATTCGCACGATGATACTTTCCAACTCTATTTCAACGGTCACCAATTGGTGTCTACTCCTTTGGAGTGGAAGGCCGATATGTGGGTAGAGGTGCCTGCCGAGGTGGCAGCGACAGCCGCTAATGGCAAGGTTGTGCTGGCGGCACATTGTCATAATCCAGAGGGTAATTCCCTGCTCGATATGGGCCTATACAAACGTGAGGAGGGTGCAAATGCTATGGAGCAGACGGCTGTGCAGACCTCGGTTGATGTGCAGGCTACTCGTACGATATACGATTTTGTGTGTGGCGGTGTCGATTTGCGATTGACCTTTACCGCTCCGCTCTTGATGGAGGATTTGGAGTTGATTTCTCGCCCCGTAAACTATATCTCCTATGAGGTTGTTGCCAACGATGGCGCGGAGCACGATGTTGATATCTATTTCGAGGCTGCGCAAGATTGGGCGCGTAACTCTTGGGACCAGAAGTGTAAGAGCGAGTGCCTTACAGACGAGCGTTTCAACTATGTTAAGTGTGGAACCGAGAGCCAGAATGTTTTGGGCCGTAAGGGTGATAATGTGCGCATCGATTGGGGATATTTCTATATGGCGGCCGACAAGCAGTCACACAACTCTTCTGTCGGCGATAATGTCGCTATGCGTAAGGCCTTTGCCAAAAATGGTATTGTCGAGTGCGGTGGCGAGGGTAAGTTTATGGCCGTAACATCTAACGTGGGCAAGGTTGGCAGTAAGGCTGTCGAGGATTACGTTATGGTGGGCTACGACGATATTCGTTCTATCCGCTATTTCGAGGAGGATATTCGCCCCTATTGGAATCGCTCGGGCCAGAGCAGCATCGAGCAGCAGTTCGCTTTGGCGGCCGATGATTATGCCTCGTTGAAGCGTCGTTGCGAGAAGTTTGACGCCAAGTTGATGGCCGAGACTGCGGCTGCGGGTGGTAAGGAGTATTCGGAGTTGTGTGCGTTGGCTTATCGTCAGGCTATCGCCGCACATAAACTCATCGAGACACCTTCGGGTGAGTTGGCTCTCCTCTCGAAGGAGTGTTTCAGCAATGGCTCTATCGGTACGGTAGATGTTACCTATCCTTCGTCTCCTATGTTCCTGTATTATAACCCCGAATTGGCGAAGGCACTTATCAACTTCATATTCTACTACGCCGAGAGTGGTAAATGGACAAAGCCCTATCCGGCACACGACATAGGTACTTATCCTTGGGGTAATGGCCAGACGTATGGTGGCGATATGCCGTTGGAGGAGAGTGGTAATATGCTTATCCTTACGGGTGCTATCTGTAAGATTGAGGGCTCGGCCGATTATGCTGTAAAACATTGGGACGTACTTACTACTTGGACCAACTATTTGGTGGAGAATGGTGGCGACCCGGCCAACCAACTCTGTACCGACGATTTCGCCGGCCATTGGGCGCGTAATGCCAACCTCTCGGCGAAGGCTATTGTAGGTATTGCCGCTTATGCCGATATGGCTCGTATGGCAGGTAAAAAGGACGTTGCCGAGGAGTATGAGGCTGTGGCTCGCCAGATGGCAGCCGAGTGGAAAAAGATGGCTGCACAAGGTGACCACTATCGTTTGACATTCAACGAGGGCGATACTTGGAGCCAGAAGTATAATATCGTGTGGGATAAGATTTTGGGATACAATGTCTTTGATGCCGATATTGCCGCTACCGAGGTGGCTTACTATCTCACCAAGCAGAATGAGTATGGCTTGCCGCTTGATTGCCGTCGAGCATATACCAAGTCGGATTGGATTGTATGGAGTGCTACAATGGCCGAGAATAATGCCGATTTCGAGGCATTGGTAAAGCCTGTGCATAAGTTTATGAACGAGACGGTGGACCGTATCCCTATGACGGATTGGTATTACACCAACACCAAGCACCACGTAGGCTTCCGTGCCCGTTCTGTGGTGGGTGGTTATTATATCAAACTTCTGTCAGAGTCGATGAAGTAACATTTCGACAGGAGAAAAAATCGGGGCATCTCACAACGAAGATGCCCCGATTTTTATTAGGTAACGCAGAATTACTTCTTCTCCTGTTTCTTGCTGCGGTCGGTGTAGAGGAAACGACGAATCTTCTTCGACGGTGTCTTCTCGAACTCCTGCTCCTCCTCGACAACCTCCGAGATGCGTGAGAAACGATTAACCTTCGAATTGACATACTTGATGATATCCTTCTTCAACTCCTCCATGCGGGCGTTCCATTCATCAACCTTCTTATGCCACTCGTCACGAGTAATCTCCCACTTCTCCATCAACTCGTCTTTCATCTTTTCGATAGCATCGGTGTCGAAATGTACCAGAGCAATCAATTGACCATCTTGCTCTGTAACGACAGACTCCGAAACAAAGACGTGTGAGTTGAGTACCGACTCAATCTCCTCGGGGTAGATATTCTCACCGCTGGGGCCAAGAATCATATTCTTCAAACGTCCCTTGATGAAGATGTAGCCATCTTCGTCAATATAGCCCAAGTCACCTGTGCGGAACCAACCGTTCTCGGTAAAGGCGTTGGTGGTAGCCTCCTCATTCTTGTAGTAGCCCTGCATCGTAGATGGACTATTTACAACAATCTCACCCTGCTTTGTCTCGGGATTGATATTATCCAAACGAACAACAACTCCGGGCATCTGGAGGCCTGTCGCACCAATCTTAACCGCCGGCGAGATTTGTCCTGCAACCAAAGGTGCAGTCTCGGTAAGACCATAACCGATAGCGTAAGGTATCTTGGCCTCATACAAGAACTGCTCAACCTGTTCGTCGAGTTTTGCGCCACCAATAAACAGACGGGCACGACCACCAAATACCTGAATTAACTTCTTACCGGCAATACGGTGCAGTGTGCGGCGAATGAAACCTACGCCATACAGGCTGCGCATAAATGAGTTGGCGGTAAACTTGGCGTAAATCTGGCTACGGAAAATCTTCTCGATAATGAGCGGCACGATAAAAAATACCGTAGGACGCACTTTGCGCAGCGCAGGTAAGAGTACTGCCGGAGTAGGAGCCTTCTCCAAATAGGTGGTATTGGCACCTGTGGCAAAAATATAAAGCATACCCAATGAACACTCGTAGGTGTGCGATAGTGGTAATACCGAGAGTGAAGCGTCCTCTGTTCCAATCGGATAGAGGTTGTAAAGCATATTCATCTGCGATGCGAGGTTGCCGTGAGTAAGCATTACTCCCTTGGGGGTAGATGTCGTTCCCGAAGTGTAGATGATAGCAGCCAAATCCTCCGGCTTTGGAATGGCCGTTGAACCCTCAGCCTTTACGGTCTGAGAGATTACGCCGAGGTTCTTGGTACGGATGATAATGTTGAGTCGTGCTGCTGTCTCTTTTGAGATTTTGGTGAATAGTTTGTCGGATACAAGTAAAGCCTTGGATTCGGAGTGTTTGATAAGAATATCCAAATCATCGCCAGTGAAATCGGGGAGAATGGGTACTACGACCATACCTGCCGTTACTACTGCAAAGTAGCACACGCCCCAGTTTGGCATACTGCTGCTCAAAAGAGCAACCTTGTCGCCGGCATTCAATCCGGCACCTACCAATAGTTCCTGAACTTCTTTAACTCGCTTCCCTACCTCTTCGAAACTAACATCCTCGCCACCAAACATAGCGAAGGCTGTTTTCTTGGAGAACTTTTCGATACTGTTGTGGAAAAGTTCATACAATGTGTTTAACGTTTTCATCAGAATAGGTTTAATTTCTTATAAAAAAAATATTCGCGACGCGACAAATGTACTGAAAAATAGTGAAAAATCATTATTTTTGGGAGGATTTTACCAGATGATTGAATTTTCATACATAAAAAATCTTGCCAACGATATAGGCTTTGACCTTTGTGGCATCGCTCCGGCTCGGCATCTTGCTCTCGGAGAGCAGGCTTTTTATGAGTGGTTGGAGCAGGGTTATGCCTCGTCGCTCGACTATATGGGCCGCAACACCGAGAAGCGTTTCGATGCCCGCAGATTGGTCGAGGGGGCGCAGAGTGTTGTGGTGTGTACCATCAATTACAAGATGCCTTTTAGCGAGGAGTATTATGCCGCGAGCTGTACGAAAATAGCCTCGTATGCCTGCCGCCGCGACTATCATAAGAGCATCAAAAAGATGTTGCAGCAGTTGTTGAAGGCCTTGCAGGAGCGCTATCCGCAGTTGCAGGGTAGGGCATTTGTCGATTCGGCACCTATCTCCGAAAAACAGTATGCTGTCGAGGCCGGCTTGGGTTGGATAGGGCGGCAGTCATTGCTTGTGACACCGCAATATGGCACCTTCGTCCTGCTCGGCGTGCTGGTGCTGTGTGACGAGGTGGATTTTTATGACAAACCCTACGAGGGTGTGGAGTGTGGTGAGTGCCGTCGTTGTGTGGATAGTTGCCCTACGCAGGCTGTGATGGCGGGGCAGGGCATCGACACCTCGCGCTGCATATCGTGCCATACGATTGAGTCGGCACCGCAAAATGAGTTGGATTTGAATGGCTGGATTTTCGGCTGCGACGAGTGTCAGCGTTGTTGCCCGTATAATAAAAACTCGTCGGAGTATCGTAACCCACATTTCGCTCCGCTGTTTAATCCTGCCGAGATGAGTGCCGACGAGTGGCTGGCGATGAGCGAAGAGCAATTTTTAGAGCGATTCTCTGCTACGCCATTAAAGCGCAGTGGGCTACGGCGAATACAAAGCAATGTCGTAAAAAATATCGAAAAAAAATAAGGGTGCCGATGATTTTAATCAGGCACCCTTAATCTTGTGGCAGTTAGGTAACTACTTGATATAGACCTCCAAAAGTTTGCCTTCGCCCTTAATCTCTACACTGTCGGCCTCGGCTGGTATCATCACCAAATCCAGTGCGTCGATATGCTCGGTATTGCCACCGACCGTAATATCGGCTCCGCCCTCGGCGCAGATATAGAGAACGAATGAATCGAGCGAAACCACCTCGCGCTCCATCGAGCCATTCAACTCGATGATATTGGTAGTGAAGTAGTCGCAATCGACAAGCGCCACAGCCTCATTCTTGCGTGTCGTGTAGCGCATAATGCACGACTCCTTGTCGCGACCAAAATCTATGGCATCGACAGCCAATGCGGTATGCAACTCACGCGGATTGCCCTTGTCATCGACTCTGTTCCAATCGTATATGCGGTAGGTGATATCCGAGGTCTGCTGAATCTCCAACACCTCGATACCCTTACCCAAAGCGTGTACCGTACCGGCAGGGATAAAGAATGTGTCGCCGGCCTTAACCTTTATCTCGTTCAAAATCTCGTGCAGGCGGTCCTCGCTTACGGCCGCGAGATACTCTTCGCGAGTGATTTTGTCGTTTTTGAAGCCTACATACAGCGAAGCACCCTTCTCGGCAGCCACAACATACCACATCTCGGTCTTGCCGTAAGAGTCGTGACGCTCGGCCGCCAAACAATCGTCGGGGTGTACCTGCACCGAGAGTACATCGTGGCAATCGAGACTCTTTATCAAGAGCGGGAAGGTCAAACCATATCTCTCGAAAATCTTGTCGCCTATAAGGTTGCCCATATAGACCTCGATAATCTCCTCCAAATTGTTGCGTTTGAGCATACCGTTTGCCACAACCGAGATATCGCCCTTTACGGCCGATAACTCCCAACTCTCACCGTAGGGCGTGTCGGGTTTGATGTTTTTTGCCTTGCCGGCCTTTGCTTTGGCTAATAACTCCTTGCCACCCCAAAGACGCTCTTTCAGGCGTGGAGTAAATTTTATCGGGTATAACATTGCTTCACTTTTTGAGAATTAAACTACTCGGAAAACATCGCTTCGACAGCCTCCACAACAGCATCAGCCTCTACATTTAATGGGAATACCTTCACGGGTTGAAGTTGGAAAATCTCGTGCTCCGACTTGAAGCGTTTCTCGCCGGCACCCGTTATATTGAGCATAATGGTAGCCTTCTTATCAACCTGATTATTTTCTACCGCCTTGATGAGCGATGCTGCGGCAATAGCCGCTGCGGGGTGAATGTCGATACCCTCCAACTCCTCAAACAAGCGTGCCGCTTTGCGACCTTGTGCATTGGTCACAACCAACACATCGCCGTTGGTGGCCTTCAAAGCGTCGTACAGACCGCCCTTGATGCTGTAAGGGGGCTTACGGTTTGACAATACCTTTGCATCGATTATGCTTGCATCGCGACGCGCACGATGTGTCTCGTAAGGCAACATCTCGCGAGAATCGGCTCTCCACGCATCGTACATCGGTACGAAAGGAGCATTTTGCGACACCATCAACTTGGCGATATTATCGCCATAATGACCATCTTCTATAAGACGGAGGTTTGCCTCCCAGGCGGCGATAGCACCTGTACCGCTACCTACGGCCTGAAAATAGTAGTCGGGTATGCGGCCAATGGTAGTTACGGCCGATAGCATAGTGGTACCCATACCGTCGCGACGCGCCACATTCTTCGCACCACCCTCGGCATAGAACATAGGCGATTGCAGCGCCATATCGCTCAAACGGATAGCGTCGAAATAGTCGCCACCCTTCTCGCAGGCAATCAACTTCACGCAGGGATTAAGTGGCTTCTCAAACCACAAAGCGTCGAGGTTGTCGGCCGGAACCGAGAGCAACAGACGAATATTGTTCTCCGAGCAAACCTTTGCAAAGGCTCGTGCGGTATTACCTGCCGAAGCAACGACCAAAACTCGCTTCTCGTCCTCGGGCATACGGCCGCAGACGCTATACGCCTCGGTCTCCTTGAATGAGCAGGTAGTCATCTTGGCTCCGTGTGCGGGGCTGTAACCATTGAGCGTGATATAGAGGTTCTCCAATCCCAGATGTGCTGCCAAACCCTTGCTGCGGAATGTTACGGGCGCAGCCGAGCCCTTCAACATACGCTTGACGGGCAACCAATCGCAGAAGCGATAGAATCCCAACTCCTCTTTGACTTCAAGTTGTTTTTTCTCGTAGATGGCTCTTACCAACGAGGGCTCGCAGCACTCGTTATCTGCCAAATCCCAACCGTGGTCCTCAAACTCGTGGCCGGTGGCTACGCATCGAAGCGTATAATGTGTCGGTGTGAATTTATCCATTTCGGTAAAAATGATTACATAATTGCGCAAATTTAGTAAAAATTGCTGAAACGAGGGCTATGTTGAGTTATAAATTTGTACATTTGTAGAGCATTATGCAGTGTGAGTTTAACTAAATTATTATACTATGAAAAGGTTTTTTCTTGTTGTGATTTTCTCTGTGTTGTTGATGCCTTTGTCGGCGCAACATAAGGATTGGGCCAAGTTCGGTCGTTTTGCCGAGGCGAATAAGAGCATCGTGGAGCGTCCCGAGGCAGTGTTTATGGGGAACTCTATCACCGAGTTGTGGGCGCAGTACGACCCCGAGTTTTTTGCCAAAAATAACTTTGTTGGGCGTGGTATAAGCGGCCAGACGACGGCTGAGATGTTGGTGCGTTTCCGTCAGGATGTCATCGGCCTTAATCCTCGTGCGGTAGTCATTATGGCCGGCATCAACGATATCGCACTCAATAATGGTTATATCGCCCACGAAAATATCTTGGGTAATATTATCTCGATGTGTGAGTTGGCCGAGGCGAATGGTATTAAGGTTATCCTATGCTCGGTAACTCCCTGTGACGGATTTCGTTGGCGTCGGGAGTTGCAACCTGCCGAGCCGATTCGTGACCTTAATAAGATGATACGCGAGTATGCCGACGCAAATAAAATCACCTATGTCGATTACCATTCGGCCCTTACAACTGCGGAGGGTGGCCTGCCCGAAAAATGGACTTCCGACGGTTGCCACGTCAATTTGGAGTGCTATCGTGCGGTTATGGAGCCGTTGGTGTGCGACGCTGTAAATAGGGTCTTGAAGGTAAAGAAAAAGGCCTTGC
>CAZQMC010000062.1:0-12303 GCA_964594305.1 uncultured Alistipes sp.
ACTCTCGGGAGCGATTGTCTCGTTGCTCTCGCCCTTGTGCGTCACATCGATAGTGTAGCGAGTATCCTTCTGCCACAGGGCATAGCAGTTCGACCACTCCGAGGTCAAATCCACATTCTGATTGAGCAGCGAGAGGTACGACTTTGCCGCCACCGAAGTACCCGCCGCAGTCTTACCCACAAGGTGCAGGATACCGTTCTCCTCAACTTTGCTATTCTCCGAGGTGTATTTGTCGGGGGCCGAGATGGTCACCGTACGCGCCACCATATCGATATCTTTCACCTCCCAGCCGGCAGGGATATCCGATACCGTCACAGAAGTAATGTTACGATAGGTGAATGGCACCACGATAGTCGTACCGAGTTCGGTCACGATGCTACCCTGAATATCGAACACGAAATCATAGACCTCGTCTTCGGTCTTACACGCCACAAGCACTGACACACAAGCGATTGCCGCCACCACGAAATTAAAACCTCGTCTTAAAAGATTCTGCATATAGTAAGTCATATATGTTTATCGAACAAATTATCTGCAAATATACCAAATTCTCGCGACATAACACCCCAAAAACCGAATATTTTTCGCTTAATTGGCCCGTTGTTGGCTCATTGCCACAAAGAGAACGCCCAAATCGTGTTTTTATTGCAAAGAAAATGGGGTATTCTCACAGGAACACCCCATAAATTCACGCTCTCGCGACAAGCCTACTTCTTATCGGTCTTCGAGATAGCGTCACGCATCTGGGTATCGGCCATAATGTTTTTCATCTTGTAGTAGTCCATAATGCCCAGATTACCGTTGCGGAACGCCTCGGCCATAGCCAATGGCACCTCGGCCTCGGCCAAGATAACCTTCGCGCGTGCATCTTGCGCCTTGGCCTTATTCTCCTGCTCCAAAGCCACAGCCATAGCACGACGCTCCTCGGCCTTGGCCTGTGCGATATTCTTATCGGCGTCGGCCTGATCCATCTGCAACTGCGCACCGATATTCTTACCTACATCGATATCGGCGATATCAATAGACAAAATCTCGAATGCTGTACCTGCGTCCAAGCCCTTCTCCAAAACCACGCGCGAGATAGAGTCGGGATTCTCCAACACAATCTTATGCGACATAGCCGAGCCAATCGACGACACGATACCCTCGCCGACACGCGCCAAAACAGTCTCCTCGCCGGCACCACCGACCAACTGCTTGATATTGGCACGCACCGTAACACGCGCCTTGGCGATAAGTTGGATACCGTCCTTGGCCACAGCAGCAACGGGTGGGGTATTGATGACCTTGGGATTTACCGACATCTGCACAGCCTCAAAGACATCACGGCCCGCCAAATCGATAGCCGTAGCCATCTTGAAATCGAGGTTGATATTGGCCTTCTGTGCCGACACCAGAGCGTGTACGACATTCGTAACATTTCCTCCGGCCAGATAGTGAGCCTCCAACTCGTTAGCATCGAGCGTAAGGCCCGCCTTCGTACCCTCAATCATCGACGACACGATGACTGATGGCGGAACTCTACGCCAACGCATCAGGAAGAGTTGCAACAGATTGATTCTAACGCCCGACACCAAAGCCGAGAACCACAAGCCAACAGGGATAAAATAGAAGAATACCCAGATGGCGACAAAGAGCAGTACGCCCGCAATGACAATAAAATACTCGTTCATATCTCAAAAGTTTTAAGTTTTCCGTTACTCAACACGACGCACAATGGCTGTAAAGTTCTCAAAACCGACAACCTCGACCTCGCTGCGCTGGTCGATATAGACATCGGTAGATTTAGCCTCATAAACCTTGCCGTCAATCTCGACCTTGCCCATAGGCGAGAGGCGTGACACAGCCACACCGCGTGCGCCCACCGAAAGGGTAGTATCGGGACGCTCGGTGCTCTCACCCTCGACCTTATCCTTCAAGGCCAGACGCTGCCAAGTCTTGGCTCGTAGCGACAAGACCGTAACCAGCAACGCCAGAGCGACAGCCACGACAAGCGTGAGCATACCTCCGACAAAGCCGAAGCGCACAAATCCGAAATAGATAGCCGCACCGTAACTCACAAGCGACAAAATAGCACCAAGAGTAACTCCCGGCAAGAATACCAACTCCGCAACAAGGAAGAAGGCTCCCAAAATCAAAAGTACAATAATAAGTCCCATAGGCAACTAATTATATAATTCAAAATTCAACCGTTACACCCCTGTAACGCTGTAACGCGCGGCGCAAGAGTAATGAGTTTAGTGAATTTAAGGAGTTTAGTAAGTTTAGTGATGCACCTAAAATTATTTTTGTTGCGTCGTCGTTAAACTCCCCTAAATTCCCTATTCAAAAAATTCATCTTTGCTCTTTAACCCTGCTTCGCAGGCTTTTCCTCCTCGCGGCTCGGCATAGTGTGCAAGCACCCTCTGCTCTCGCTCCGCAGTGTCGGTTCATCTTTACTCTTTATCGAGTCTCGACACCTCGACCGAGAGGCGTTCGTCGCACTTCATAACAGCATTGGCGACACGCTGCGCCACAGCCTCACTCTCGAACATTCCCACAACAAATTTCTCGTCGGCAAGGCGTGATACCTGACATTCGGCGGCCATATTGGCGATAACCTCCTGCACCATATCGTCTAACGCTCCACCGCTGATAATCAAGCGATAAGCGACACCACCGACAGCACCCTCCTCCGAGAGATTGGTCTTGCGGCCGTCGCACCACTCGATAATGCGGGGATTACGGAAACCCTTCTTCTGCATAGCCGCCACAGCAGCCTCGGCCTCACTGCGAGTGCGCAGACCTCCGGCATAATAACTGAAACGGCCATCTGCCTCCTTCTCGACATACAGAGGCACAGCACCACGGAAAATAGAGGTAGCCTGCGGCACCTTATATGTACCCAGCAAAATACGATATATCGTGCCATACTCATAGACCACACACTCCGGAACGGGGTTTGACGAATTATAAGGTGAGCGAGAACGGAACTCGATAGGAGCATAATCGACAAACGAGCGACGCTCGACATCAAGCACCGGCATACGGTAATCTATCTGGCGTATGTTGCGAGCCACCATCGACAGCGAATCGATAGCCGACGGCAGGTTGAGCAACTTGGCCACACACAACTCATAATTCAGTACAACGGGCTTTTGCAGGCAGTAATCGGCAACCGACTCCGAAGCACAACTCTCCGAGAGCATCATCTGCTGCTGGCGGGCCTCCGAGGTCATATTCTCGGTCATATCCAAGATATCGTCACGCCCCTCCTTCTCCAAGAAATAGGAATAGACATAGGTCTTTTGGTCGAAAATATCGGTCCATAACTTGGACAAACGACGCTCCACAACGAAGTTCTCGTCGGCAATCTCGGCTATTTGCGCATATATATCCTCGGCCTCCGACTCGGTAGAGGCCTTCAAATAACTGTCATACAAATCCTTTATCGCACGATAGTTGGCGGCATATTTTACGGCATAATCATAGGCCGCAATCTCGCTCTTATTGACCGACATCAACACATCGTAATCCTCCTCCAAAAGGCTTACCTTGAAGTAGTCGTTATTGAAGATGGAGCCGGAGCCTTGCCCCTGCAACACCTCGGTATTGTTTATCGACGAGAGCACACACTCCTGCTCGATTGAGTTGATGCGGTTCATCAATTTGAGTTTTTCGTGACGCAAGGTCATCATCTCGCCCTCGACACCCGACAAAATCATCGACAACGAGTCTATCGAGCCAAGCAATGTCGTGTCGCGTTGCTCGGCCTTTTCGCGCATATCGTCCCTCAAACCACTCATAACACCCATAAGCGAGTCGGCACGCGATTGAAGCCTCAAATCACGACGCAGAAGTGCGACATAATCCTCATTGTCGGCCAACTCGGGGATATTGACAATAACCTCTTGTGCGCCCGACGAAAGCGTAGTACAACAAGCCAGCGCAACACCGCAAACTATATTTCCAAAAAGTCTCTTCACCGAAAGTTTCATTATCTCCACCACCTTATAAAAAAGAGTTGAATCAATCCAAATATTTCAAGACGTCCCAACAGCATCAGGAACGTAGAATTCAGTTTCATAACAACAGGCATCGTCGAGTAGTTATCCATCATACCCACATCGCCGAAACCCGGGCCCACATTACTTGCACACGCCACAGCAGCCGAGAATCCCGTCATCAAATCGGCACCGAACAGAGTGTTGCAGAATGTACCCAACAATATCATCATCATAAAGGCAACGGTATAGACCATCACCGTATTGAGCATATCCTTATCCTGCGGCACGCCATCAATCTTCGTACGGAATATGGCGGCGGGGTGTTGCTGACGGCGCAGGCGGTTACGCATCATCTTGACGGCCAACAACAGACGGTCAATCTTCAAACCTCCCGACGTAGAGCCTGCACACGCACATATTATCGAGCAGAATATCAATAATAGAACGGCAAACGAGGTCCAAGTATTGCAATCAGCCGTAGCAAATCCCGTAGTGGTAATGAGCGACACGACGTGGAACGCCGCCTGACGCAACGAGTAGAAGATATTGGGATAAACATCGGCCAGCCACAGGCTCACACCCACAAGTGCCGACACGACGACTATCATCGTAAAGTAAAAACGCGTTACCTCCGAGCGGAAGATATTATTGGGCTTACGCGCAAAAGTGGCATATATCAGGCCGTAATGGATACCCGAGATGAGCATAGTGAGCATCAACACCAACTCGATAGCACCCGAATTGAAGAAGGCTATGCTGGCATTCTTTGTACCGAAACCGCAGGTAGCCGTAGCCGACATAGCGTGACACACAGCGTCAAACCAGCACATACCGCTCGCCTTCAAACCGAGGGTAGAAATAATCGTCAGACCGACATATATCGAGAGGATAATACGCACGATGGTCTGTGTGCGATAATTGAAATTATCCTTTGCCAGCGACGACAGTTCGACATTCGAGAGCATCATCTTACTCTTGCCGATAGAGGGCAGGATAACCAACGCGAACATAATGACTCCCACACCGCCTATCCACGAGGTGGCCATACGCCAAAACAGCAGACCGCGAGGCAGTGCCTCGATATCGTTCAGGATAGAGGCTCCCGTAGTGGTAAAACCCGACACACTCTCAAACCATGCGTTGATAAGGGTAAACTCTCCGCCCCACATAAGGTAGGGGAACATGCCGACGATAGATGACACAACCCAAGCACCTACGACAATGCAATAGCCCTCCTTTTGTGATATACGCTCGGGCGAGGGGACAAAAATCAAGGGGAAACAACCCAACAGCAGCGTCAATAGTGACGACATAACCAGCGGCGAATATGAGGTATCCATATCGCTCGCGTAGGCGATACCCGCCGAGAGCAACATAAATACCGCCAGCACCAACTGCACGAAGCCTATATATCTGAGTACTACACTTAATCGCATAAACGGTTATGACAATATATCATTTTGCATTATAGTTATATGAGGCGGTGTGAACCGCACGCGCTATCCCCTTTATAAGCCCTCATTTTACGAGCCGTACACCAATCCTCCGAACTATCGTGGTAGATACAACTCGAGCAGGTATAGCCACTGCCACCGCCCGAAGAGCCCGACGAACTTGACTCGGACAATAACTTTATACCCAAAAATATAATTATAGCCCAGAAGAAGAAAACGCACAACAAAAGCATTGTATAGCCCGAAAAGAGTACATATATAATCTCCAACCACGCAACTTTACGACTCCCCAGCGCCACTACTCGCGCTCTTACGCGTACGATGCAGTAAAGCAGCATAGCCACAGCTACAAATATTATCGTATTGGGGTGATAGCTAACCAACAAAGCAGATGCCGCTATCAGGGCAAAAAAGAGCGCAAAGCGCCACAAACGCTTATCAAGCCTGCTTCCATAGACGATATCGACGCCCGCCTTTCGGTTAAACCATCCTCGTAATGCGTCAAATTTGAAGACAAACATCACCACAAACAGAAGAAGCGAAAGCCATAAAGCGAAAGCCACAGCAAAGAATGCGAAAGCTATCAAAATTCCGATAACACGACCGCCATCGGTCGAAACAAACGCCTCCACAGAGTCAATAAAGCCCTCCATTTGAGGCGACAGTTGTTGAGCCGACACCGAAGAGCCAAGCAACGCAAAGACAAGCAATAACAGGTTCTTTTTCATATTACAATCCGTTCGGGAATTATTACTACTGTTTATTTTTGGGTGTATTTGTCATACTCGCAATCTTCTCCTTCAAATCGTGCAACTCGTCACGACACTCCGATTTGACATCAAACGGAATTTTATATCGTATCGAATCGCCCAGGCTCTTGTTCATCGCCACGATGGGCTTGGCCACATAAATCATTACGAAATAATAGAACATCAAAAGCAGTGCAATCATCACCACAAGCGAGACAAACACCGGAGTAACAGCACGATAAGCGTTACGACTCAAACGCTCGGCACGAGGCGTGAGTGAGGTACGGGTGTCGGACATAACACGCATAATGGCACTGCTGGTCTTATTGTAGGCAGGCAGGTAATTTGCCTCATACCACTGCCTTCCGTCGAATGACTCATAGACCATCACCGTATCGGGTTTCATCAACTGATGCTCGATGGCACGACTATCGATAAGCCCCTCAAAGGCTTGATGCATCTGCTCGGAGTAGTCCGACAGCGAGTCGAAGAGCGATGCTGCCGAACGGTTTGACTCGGTACGCGCCTGCGCCAACTTGGCACGAAAAGCCTCAAAGGTCGTACGACAAGAGTCGGCGTAGAGCGTATCCCGCAACACAGCATAGGCTATCACCGAGCGGTCGTTGGCACGAATTGCATCTAACATATTTTCAGAGAGTTCCATACTACGGCGATTGCCGATAAGGATAGACTCTATATCGGTACTCATATGATTAAGTTCATAGAGCGACACAAGCCCCGAGAAGAACAGTAGTACCACCATACTCAAAAAGCCGATGGTTATGCGTTTGCGGATACCGGTCATAATTTAGGTCATAATATTACAATATTATGCAAATGTAGAAAAAATTATCTTAACAACCAAAATAAAGAGAAAAGATGAAAGATGAAAGAGAATTCAAAATTCAAAATTGCGATTAAGCCATAGACAGAGGGTGCTTGCACACTATGCCGAGCGGGAGCAGACAAGGGAAGCCCTAGTGGCTTGCCAAAATTCAAAATTGACCTTCGGCTGGTAATTGCCGCAAAAAAAAAGGGCCTGTCTAACAAGTCCTAAAAAATAAAAATCGCCCCGTCAGACACACTTCTGGCGGGGGTGAAATCGTAAAAATCAGACTTGTTAGACAGGCTCTCTTTCATCTTTCAATCGTTTCTGCGCTCAAATCGTGATTCTCCTCCATCGAGATAGCTCGCACGCGGCAGATGCGGTTAATCAAATCACGACGATAGGGCACCTTAACCCTCACATAATTACCCGTATAGCCGGCCATCATACCACCCTTGACAGTACTCTCGAACAGCACCTCGACCTCACGCCCAACCATCGTGGCACAAAACTCCCGATGCAACTCCTCACACAACGCCTCCAATCGCTCCACACGCTCGGTAGAGATACGCGTAGGCACTTTATCGGGCATATCGACTGCCGGAGTACCCGGTCGCTCCGAGAAGGGGAAGATATGCAGGAACGACGGCCTTAAACGCGCCAGCAGGTCGTAGGTGGCTTGAAAATCCGCCTCCGTTTCACCCGGAAAACCCGTAATGACATCTATGCCGATAAAGGCATCGGGCATCAACTCCCGCACCTTCTCTATGCGGTTGGCAAAACGCTCCGAGGTATAACGACGACGCATCAGTCCGAGTATCTTGTCGGAACCGCTTTGCAGGGGTATATGGAAGTGATGTTGAAATTTAGGTGACGAGGCGCAAAACTCTATAATTTCGTCAGTTAGCAAATTCGGCTCGATAGACGAGATACGATAACGCTCTATGCCCTCAACCTCATTGAGCGCACGCAACAAATCGATAAATTTCTCGCCCGTAGTACGACCAAAATCGCCCGTATTTATACCCGTAATGACAATCTCTTTCAACCCCGAAGCAGCCACCTGTTCAGCCTCCTTCACCAAGTCGGCAATGGGCATATTTCGGCTGGCACCACGAGCATAGTGGATAGTGCAGTATGCGCACTTGTAATCACAACCATCTTGCACCTTCAAGAACGAACGCGACCTGTCGCCCGACGAGAAGGCGGCAAAGAAGCGGGTAATGTCGTCGCAGTCGCACGAGGTGATACACTTTTCACCCCGCATAGCGATATCAACCACTGCTTTATATAAATCACCCTTATCATTATTACTCAATACGATATCAACGCCTTCGATAGCCGCAATATCATAAGGTTTCAACTGCGCATAACACCCCGTAACGGCTATTATCGCCTGTGGGTTACGACGGTGAAGTTTGCGTATCAGGTTACGGCATTTTTTGTCGGCGTGCTCGGTAACCGAACAACTATTTATCACACATATATCGCACTCGTCATTGGCCCCCACACGCCGAAATCCGCCCTGCTCGAATTGACGGGCAATCGTCGAGGTCTCCGAGAAGTTGAGTTTGCACCCCAAAGTATGAAAACTTACTCTACGCATAGTTTGTAATTAGGTTCTAACCGACTGCGAAGATACATCTCACAATTCAAAATTCAAAATTATTTGACTGACGCACCGAAATATTCTCCGCAATATCACGCACAAAAAAAATACAATGGTACAATATACTAAAACCGACATTATTGTCGTAATTACAAGCCGAAGGCCAATTTTGAATTTTGAATTTTGAATTTTGAATTCTTTCTTTCATCTTTTTTCCCTATTTTTGCGAGATATTTAACGAGTGATACCGCAAACGATGGAGTTCATAACCGACATATTTCGATATTCATACCTCGCAAATGCCTTGTGGGCAGCCGTTTTGTGCGGCATCGTGGGAGGTATCGTCGGCACATACATCGTCGCACGGCGTATGGTATTCCTCTGCGGAGGCATCACACACTCCTCATTCGGAGGCTTGGGCATAGCCCTCTATGCAGGACTCAACCCCATAGGTGGAGCGTTGGCCTTTGCCATTCTCTCGGCCATAGGCATCGAGTGGGCCACCGAGCGAGGCAAGATTCGCGAAGACTCGGCCATAGGTATCATTTGGTCGGTAGGTATGGCCATAGGCGCACTCTTTATGAGCCTTGCACCGGGTTACACATCGGGCGATATGGCGAGTTATCTGTTCGGTAATATACTGATGGTGACGCAGTATGATGTAATGCTTCTAATGATTACCGCAACACTTTGTATTGTAGGATTTTGCATCTGGTGGCGACAGGTTATGTATATGGCTTTCGACCGAGAGTTCGCGGCGAGTCAGGGCATCAACACCCGACTTATGGGTTATGTATTGTCGATAGTCGTTGCCACAACGATTGTCCTTGCCATACGCACTATGGGCATCGTGCTTTTGCTATCGCTCTTTACCATACCTACGGTAGCAGCCTCGACACTCACAAAGTCATATAGACGATTGACGCTCTACGCCACGATTATTGCCGCCACGGGGGCTGTTGTGGGGCTTGTGGCAAGTTATTATTGGGAAATTCCGTCGGGAACAAGCATAATATTTACGCTTATCTTAATGCTTGTTGCATTAAAAACACTATCTTTGCGCCGTTAAAGCCCACCGCAGGGCCTGCAAGGTTATAAATTTAGACAATGGGATTGAAAACTATACATAAACTCGTACTCAAATCGTTCATCGGACCGCTGGTGCTGACCTTCTTTATCGTCACCTTCGTACTGATGATGAACTTCTTGTGGCGTTACATCGACGAACTCACAGGCAAGGGCCTCGGGGCTGATGTCATCATTGAACTGCTATTCTACGCTACGGCCAATATTTTGCCTATGGGACTGCCGCTGGTTATGCTCTTTGCGGGTATTATGACGCTGGGAAATATGGGCGAGAATTACGAGTTGCTGGCGATGAAGTCGGCAGGCTTGTCGCTTGTGCAAATCCTTAAACCGCTGATTATTTTGGTTATAGGCCTCTCTATCGGCAGTTTCTTCATTGTCAATAATCTCGTTCCATACGCCAACAAGCAGATGAACAGCATACTCTACGACATCAAGCAACAAAAGCAGGTCTTGGAGTTGCAAGATGGTCTGTTCTTCAACGGTATCGACGAGAATATCAGCATACGCGCAGGTCATCAAAATCCCGAAACAGGTCTTTTGACCGATGTTCTAATCTACAACAATGCCTCGGCCGATGGTAAGATGATGACCACCGTAGCCGAGTCGGGCTACATACGATTGAGTGACGACAAGCGATTCCTGCTTATCACTCTTTTCAATGGCGACAGTTACCAGCACACGCGTAACTCGGGGTGGTACACCCAGAGTGCTATGCGTCACGACCGTTTCAAGGTGCAGGAGGCCAAACTCGCTATGGAGGGCTTCAACTTCGAGCGACGCGACAACTCCGATTTCTTCAACGGCTCACAGACCAAAAACCTCAAAGAGTTGCAGTATGCCATTGACTCGCTCGACAGGCGTGTGAATGAGGCATCGTCGAAGTCGTACGAGCCACTTATGAAGGACAACATCTTTACGCGTGATATTCAGGTGCTGCAATTACCCGATTCATTACGCATCGACAAGAGCGATTTCCGCGACGCCTATCTGTTGGATTCCATTCAGAGCCTCTCCACTCGCGAGAAGAGCCAAATATGGTCGTCAGCACGCTCTACGGCGGTAAATTCACGCAACTCGCTATCGTTTGACGAGTCGTCGGCCAAGGTGGCTATGTCGCAACTATATCGCAGTAAAAACGATTGGCACTATAAGTTGGCTATCCCATTCTCGCTCTTCATCTTCTTTTTGATTGGCGCTCCGCTGGGTGCTATTATCCGTCGTGGAGGCTTGGGTACGCCTGTGGTTATCTCGGTGGCGTTCTTCGTATTCTATTATATCATCAGCATCAATGGTCGTAAGGCGGCAGAGGAGGGTATATGGAGTTCCTTCTCGGGTATGTGGCTCTCGTCGTTTATCTTGACACCCATAGCCATCTACCTCATAATCAAAGCCACCAACGACTCGTCGTTGCTCGATGTGGAGTGGTATTACGCCAAATACTCCATCATAAAAGAGCGCACAGAGCGTATTTGGAGCCCCATAAAGGCCCGTATAACCGCTACTGCGCTGTGGCAGAAGTTAAGCAATATAAAGCGTAAAAAGGCTAAAAAACAGGAGAATGAAGGGTAAAGATTTACGCATAGTATTTATGGGTACGCCCGAGTTTGCAGTGGCGTCACTTCGTCGTTTGGTCGAGGAGGG
This sequence comes from uncultured Alistipes sp., assembly GCA_964594305.1. Lineage (GTDB taxonomy): Bacteria > Bacteroidota > Bacteroidia > Bacteroidales > Rikenellaceae > Alistipes. The sequence continues at coordinate 11,355 of CAZQMC010000062.1, forward strand.
GTATAATGTTGTGGCTGTGGTCACGACACCCGACAAGCCTGCGGGACGAGGTCAGAAGATGCACGAGAGCGATGTCAAGGTTGCTGCTCGTGAATTGGGACTCCCCATTTTGCAACCCGAGAAGTTGCGCAACGCGGAGTTCGTCGAGGCCCTTCGGGAGTTGAAACCCGATTTGGGTATTGTCATCGCATTCCGTATGTTGCCCGAAGTTGTGTGGGCTATGCCTCGTCTGGGCACATTCAACCTTCACGCCTCACTCCTGCCCGAATATCGTGGTGCCGCGCCCATAAATTGGGCTATCATAAATGGCGAAAAGGAGAGTGGCATCACCACCTTTTTGCTCAATCACGAGATTGACAAGGGTGCCATCGTGGGCCAGCAGAAGATGCCTATTCTGCCCGAGGATAATGTGGGTACGCTCTATGATAAGTTGATGATGGCAGGTTGCGACTTGGTTGTCGATACGGTTGAGAAGATTGCCGAGGGTAATTTTACGCCCATCTCGCAGATGCACTACGACGAGCGGGCGTTGAAGCCTGCACCCAAGATTTTCAAGGAGGATTGTCGCATAGATTTTGCGTGGGAGGGCCGACGCATCGTCAATTTTGTGCGTGGCCTGTCGCCCTATCCTGCGGCTTGGGGCGCATTGCGAAAGGGTAGTGAGGAGGTCGGCTCGGCCAAGATTTTCGAGGTGGAGTTTGAGTCGAAGCCTACGCCACACGCCATCGGTACAATTCTATCAGACGGCAAGGAGCGCATCGAGGTTGTATGTAGCGACGGTATTATCCATATCCACTCGATGCAGATGGCCGGCAAACGCCGTATGACCAACAAGGAGTTACTGCTCGGCCTGCGAGATATCGAAGATTACAGGTTTGAGTAAAAGAGCAAAAGTAAAGAGCCTGTCTAACAAGTTTTTTGTTAGACAGGTTTTTGTATATAATAAAAA